>WJMS01000270.1 GCA_014727815.1 candidate division GN15 bacterium | reverse complement strand
TTTTACTACTGGACCGCCGCCCGGCCGCCGGCCAAACTGGCATTGACCGCACCCGACGTGACGGTGCGTTTTCCGGAGATTTCATGGCGAAAGTCGACCACACCGTAGACCGTCAGGCTCGGCAGTTCATCGACAGCGGTCACGTGCCTGAAGTTGACGAAGCGGCGCTGGCAGCCGCCTGTGATCGTATCGTACGGGCTGAATCGCAGCGCCACGCCGGCGCCGCGGTCACGTTGGCCGACAAGTTCGTCCGTCATGCCCGATCCCACTCTCGCCTGCTCCATACAACGGCGCTTCGTGCGCTCGGCTGGACTCGACGGAGCGCCGGTGATTTCGAGGGCGCCCGCGATGCGTATCTCGAGGCGCGCACGCTTCTGGCCCGCGAACCGGAAGCCCGGGCCCGCATCGACCGGATACTCATCGATATCTATATGTACCTCGGCGAAACCAGAGCTTGCCGCACGCGTTTCTCGATGGCCGTACGCACCTTCCAGCGTTTGCGGCTGCCGGCCGAGGTTGCCAAGACACGGGTAAACTATGCCAATGTCCTGCACCGTCAGGATCGCCACAAAGAAGCCCGCACGCTGTACCGCCAGGCCTGTCGCTTCTTTGAGAAGCGCGGCGACGAGATCGCTATTGCACAGTGTTACTACAACCTGGCCAACAGTCTCGTTCAGTTGTTCGAGTTCGACGAAGCTCGCCGCCTGTACGACATCGCCGGCACCAACTTCGAGAAGCACGGGTTCAACGTCTACGCAGCCCACTGCCGCAATGGAATCGCCTGGCTGCATTTACTCGAGGGCCGCTATCACGTCTCGCTGCAGGAGCTGGCGGCCTGTCGCAGGGAGTTCCACAAAGCGGGACAGCACCGCGGTGAAGTCTTGTGCCTGCTCGATGAAGCCGAGGCGTATCTGGCGCTGAACTTGTTCAACGATGCCCGTCGCTGCGCTCGTGCGGCCGGTCGCATGGCCGATCGACTCGGGATTGCTTACGAAAGCGCCAAGGCAGCCTTTTTCGCGGGCAAAGCGCATCTGGGATTGGGGCGCATGAGCGCTGCCCGGAAAGACCTTCGGGCGGCTCTCGAGGGCTTCCGGTCGATTGAGAATCGCTACTTTGAAGCTGCCAGCCTGCTGTTCGCGGCACAGCTCGAGACCAATACGCAGGATTCGCTGGCGGCGTTGCGAAATGCCGCCGATGAATTCCAGGAATCGCAACTGCCGTTGTGGGAAGCAATCTGTGACCTGCAGGTCTTATCAGCCGATCCCGATAACGAAATCGTCCTGCACCGTCTGGCTCGCAATCGCGCGGCCCGGTCGGTCCCGCACCTGTTCGCGCATCGTCACACAATTCTGGGTGACCGGGCGGCCCGCCACAATCGAACCCGGCAGGCCGTGAAACACTGGTCGCGCGCGGCCGAAGCGCTCGATGCCGTGCGCGCCTCACTTCCCCCGCTCGACCTGCGCTCCGCCTTTATGGAGAACCGCACCGACCCGTACCTGCGACTGATCGATGCGGAGGAAACCCGGGCGCCGCTGCAGGCCGCCGGGTGGTCGGAGCGGTACAAAACGGCCGGTTTATGGTCGGCCGACACCGAGTTACACGACACGCATCCGGCCCGGGCACGCGTACGGGAAAGTCTGGCCCGATTGGCCGGACAGGTCCAGGCGCTCTCGGGCCGGCTCGATCGGAACGACCCCGAACGCTCCAGCGTGACGATTGTACGCTCCCCGGCCGTTCGCTCGATTCAGCGACAGGTACGCGATGCACTCGCGGCTATCGAGCGGGCCGAACCGGCCCGCCTCCCCCGCTTCCGTTCGCTGCTCGACACCATGCGCACCGTCTCGTCGCGACAGCCGGTCGTCCAGGTACACATAAACGAGCGGGATATCATCACCTTTGTCCATGAACGGGGCGAGACCCGGGTGTGTCGGCTGACCGACGGTTTCGAACATCTGTCCCGCCTGCTCGCCTGCTGGCGATTCTACATGTCGCGCAGCCAGCATATCGGCGGCGCTACCGACGAGGGTGACTTCGGCGAACAGAGCATCCTGCAGCAGATTGGTGAATACCTGTGGGCGCCGCTGGAGATTGCAGGACGCCACGAAAAAGTCCTGATTGTCCCCGAGGGCAGCCTGTGGAATCTGCCGTGGCAGGCGCTGGTCGCCGCCGGCCAGCCGCTGGTCGAGCGGCATCGCCTGCTGCTTGCGCCCAGTATCCGACACCACGAACACGCCCGAAGTATCCGTACCCGTTCGTCCAGGATCGCGGCGTTCGTCGGCGACACCACCAGCCTGCCCCACTACAAAGAGGAGCTGGAGTTCCTGGCCGGGGCGAGCGACGGCTCGGTGGAAATCTACGATCCGTGTCGCAGGAGCGACTGGCCCGATCGGCAGAGCGCACGAATCTGGCACTACTCGGGTCACGCCGTACTTCGTATCGACAACCCGTTCTATTCGTCGTTGTTGCTCGAAGACGGGCCGCTGTTTGCGGCCGACTTCCGCATGCGTCGAAACAAGGTCGGGCTGGTCACACTGGCCGCCTGCCGCACCGCGCAACAGACCACGGTACCGGGCGCCGAGTCGAGCGGCTTCGTTCGCACCCTGCTCGAGATGGGCGCACGCAATGTGGTCGCCAGCCATTGGGCCGTGTCGGATCGCACGACCTCATCATGGATGCAAACCTTTTACCGTCATCTGCTGGGCGGCACACCGGTTGACGTGTCCGTACAGCAGGCGTCGCTCGAAATACGTGAACAATTCCGATCCGCCTACTACTGGGCAGCTTTTTCGCTCTATGGCGCCGGGTGAGGAGATCACGGTGTATAAGCGTCTGTTTACAGTACGATTTGCAGCAATCATTATCGCAGCCACGATGCTGCTGGCTTCGGGAACATCGGGCGCCCTGTATGTCCTCGGCGAACTGGTCCTGAAGATGGAGGATGGTTACGATGTTGGAATCATCAACGATGAGTTCGGTACCTCAATCGGACAGCACCTGCCGCTAATCGATGTTTATTTGCTCGACGGCAACCCGGACTACAATCTCGATTCACTGTCTGTCTATATCGCCCGCACCGAAGGCGTCGCGTTCTGCCACCCCAACTACCGGGTCGACCCGTTGCAACCGGTGCAGGGCAGCATCCCGTTTTCAGACAACCAGTTCATTGGGAGTTATCAGAATCAGATAGCCTCATCCGAGTTGAACCTCGCCGGCACCCATAGCGTGTCGACCGGTACGGGTATCTCGGTCGCCGTTCTCGACGGGGGTGTCAACTACACCCATCCGGCCTTCGAGGGTTGGGTCGAGTCGGGCTGGGACTATGTCGACGATGATCCGGATGCCTTCGACGAACCGGGCGGCGACAACAGCGGCCACGGTACGTTCGTGGCGGGTGTCATTCACCTGGTTGCGCCGGAAGCGACAATCCGGGCCTATCGCGTAACCGATATCGAGGGCGAGAGCAACGGCTATGTTGTCGCCGAGGCGATCATGCAGGCGATTGCCGATGGTTGCCGGGTGATCAACCTCTCCATGGTGATGCTGGGTGAGCATCTTGCGATTGCCGATGCTGTCGCCTACGCCAAGGAGCAGAATGTCGCGGTGGTGGTGGCCGCCGGTAACGGGCAGGACGACCTGGCCGGGTATCCGGCCAGCGATCCGAACACTATTGCGGTAGCGGCTATCGACAGCAACCTCACCCTGGCCGACTTCTCCAATTTCGGCAATGCGATCGATGTCTGTGCGCCGGGGGTCAACATCTACGCCCCGTACCAGGATACCGGCTATGCCTGGTGGGGCGGCACCAGTTTCTCGGCGCCGTTTGTCAGTGCCCAGGCGGCGCTGTTGTTGTCCGAAGCGCCATCGCTGACCTGGCCGCTGTTGCGCAACGCGATCATCAACACGGCGCTCGATATCGACCAGTACAACCTGGCCTACAACAACATGCTTGGCTCCGGGCTGATCGACCCGCTCGCGTCGCTGCTGCAATTGCTGGGCGGCGCCGGAGCCGCCTCGGGATGCGATCATTACACCATCGACGGCGAGACACCCGGCAGCCTGTTTGGCTACGCCGTGGCGACCGGTCGTGATGTTGATCTCGACGGCGCCTCGGATATCCTGGTCGGCGCGCAAAACGCGGACGGTGAAGCCGGCCGGGCCTATCTCTATTCGGGCGCGACCGGAGCGCTGCTGCACACCTTCAGCGAGCCGGAGCCAGATCGCTTCTATTTCGGCACCGCCGTGGACTTTGTCGACGATATCTCCGGCGATGGCGTCCCCGATCTGCTGATTACCTCGCCGGCCAACGGCAGCTGTACCGGCTGTCGCACCGGGCGGGTGTATGTGTACAGCGGCGCCGACGGCAGCCTGGTGCGGACACAGGTCGGTTCAAGCCAGTACGGCGGTTTTGGCCTGCACGTGGCAGGAATCCCCGATGTCGACCATGATGGCAGAGGCGACATTATCGTCGGCGCGCCCGATCTGAACGCATTCGGCTATGCCCTCGTCTACTCCGGCGATCACGGCAACCTGGTACATTCGTTTACCGGCACACAGTATGACGCCTGGTTCGGCTGGCGGGTGGCTGATGCGGGCGATGTCAACAATGACGGTGTCCACGATATCGTCGTGGGCGAACCGGGCAATTTCTACCCGGACACCGATCGCGATGGCTGGGCGCACGTTTACTCCGGCGCCAATGGCGAGCCATTGTTGACAATGACCGGCGATATCACCAAACAGGCATTCGGCTGGCATGTCGACGGCGCCGGTGATATTGACAATGACGGGTACGATGACCTGGTCGTGTCAGGCACCTCACTGTTCGGCCTGTACTCAGGCCAGACGGGAGAGCTTATTCGTATCCAGCAGGGCCGCCACACGATCGGGTGCGGTGATGTCGATAATGACGGATTCGACGACGTGGCGACAGTCGCGACCGACGGCCTGGCGGTCTATTCCGGACGGCATGGCGCGGTGCTGTATGCCGTGGCGGCCGATGTTTCGACGGTGCGGACCGGTGATGTCAACAGCGATGGCTACCCCGATCTTGTGGTTGGGGATTATGATGACTTCGGGCTTGTTGATGTCCGGTTGCTGGGCGACGGTGATTGCGATGGAATCCCGAACGAATCGGACAATTGTACCGATGTTGACGGCGACGGCTACGGCGATTCCGGCTATCCCAACAATACGTGTATTCTCGACAATTGCCCGACAACGTACAACCCGGCACAGCTCGACCCGGATGACGATGGTTTCGGCACCGCCTGCGACAATTGCCCCGAAGTGTACAATCCTGCCCAGCTCGACAGCGACCGGGATACGGTCGGCAACGCCTGCGACAACTGTCCGGGATTGAGCAACGAACAGCAGATCGACAGCGATGACAATGGTATCGGCGATGCCTGCCAGGCCTGCTGTGTGGGCTCCCGGGGAGATGTTTACCGCCAGGGTGAAGATGAGGTTGATCTGGCCGACGTGATCTACCTGGTCAACGCCCTGTTTTTGGGCGGACCCGAACCGGAGTGCGCGGAGGAAGCCAATGTCGATGGCGACTGGGAAGGCAATGTCGATTTGCCCGATGTCATCTACCTGGTCAATTCTCTCTTTCTGGGAGGGCCGCCACCGGCAGTGTGTGATTGAGATCGTGTAGATATGCCCATACAGGGAGCGGAAGTCCTCTCGAGGACAGGCACATGAGAGGCGGTGGATACCCGAAGCAGCCACCGCCTTTCGTATGCCCGGCAGCGATCGTGCCGTCGCCCGCGGCCGTACCTATTTGCTGTTCGGGGAAGTGTCCGACTCAGCCGGATGGCAGCAATTCACGGTCGTTTCGCCTTGCTCGGTCACAGTACTCTCGTCGTGCTCTGCAACCGGCTGTGCGACATTAAGAAAGTCACGCTGGCGCGGGAACTGCCGGATCAACCGGTGACTGTCAATAACAGCCCGTGCCTGATCCAGAGCCTCGTCGTCCGGCCCCTCAAGCGAACCCTCGCAGCCGTCACGGCCGGAGATGAAATCAGGCTGACTCTTATAACACATTCGACGAGGAAGATGCTGTCTTACTGCAGGCGACAAGCGGCTTCGCTTGGGCGAATGAGGACAAGCAGCCGATCGAGTCGACCCTCGCCGCACTACTCGGCCCACGAACTTATGCCAGCAAGTCCGACCGCAAGGAAGCTCGCGCTGCATAGGTCAGCCGCGTAACGGCACAATGGACCATCCCCCGCCCTAACCGCGCGGTAACCGATAGCAGATTGTCATTACAGCAAGAGTGCTTCTCGTTGATGACGAGGTTGACTTCACCGATGCGCTCGCTGCGCGCATGGAAGCCATGGGACTGGACGCAGTCTCTGGCGCAAACGGCCCCAACGCCCTTGAGATGATCCAGCAGAGACATTACGATGTCATCGTGCTCGACCTCCAGATAACCGAATGGGACGGCATTGAGACCTTCAAGTGCATACCCGCCTTCAACAAGAACCTCCAGATCATCAGGCTCACCGGCGTCGGGCGCGTGAGTCGCGAAATACAAACTCCGACTTGTTGTACCGTGGAGGCACATCACATCCCCGAGGCCTTCTCCCCTGTTCTTCCGGCCGGGTTGGTTTTAGGCTACGGTCGGCAGCAGCCGGCAGAGGCCGGGCTCACGGTCAGGGACCGAGGCAGAAAAAAAGCCGCCGGATCTTTCCAGTCCTACGGCAGACAAAAAGAAAGGAGTTGGTCCCTCACAAACCAACTCCTTCATCCCCACCTCTTAAATACCCTTCACCGCCATACTGCGTATATTCAAGAGTAACTACGCTCTATATTATATACAATGCACGTGCCAATTCCCCGGCGAATGTCCGAAATGTCCCGTAAGGCACTGTATAGTATCAGGTTATCCGTATGACAGGAGTTCTACAAGGCAACTCCGAAAGGGCACCAAACGCAGATACTGCGCCCGCCCGGCGTCCAGGAGGAACGCCAAGGAAACCGTACCTTACTATCGGACAATGCCTTAGATAACTCGGCGGCGATTCGACAGGTCTCAGCGCACAATCCACGATTTGTGCGCCCCAACCGTCAAACCGCAGGATCTGCGACGATTTCGCGACCTGACGCACATCCGGCGTGACCCACTACTTCTTTTTCGCGAGATGCACCGACACGTGATGCACGTCGTGAACCGCCTCCATGATTGACTCGGAGATCACCGGGTGACCGAAAATCAGCGAACCGAGCTGTTTGGCCGTGAGCTTGCGGTTGATCGCCAGGGCCGCGGTATGGATAATCTCGGTGGCGTGGGTGCCGACAATATGCACGCCCAGCAGTTTGTCCGATTCCTTGTCGGCAATCACCTTGACCTCACCGGCAATCTCGTTTTCGGCGTGGGCTTTACCGAGCGCCCGAAGCGGAAACTTGCCGATTGCCAGGTCGTGTTTGTCGGCGGCCTCGCGCTCGCGAAGGCCGACCGAGGCGACTTCGGGATGGGTGAAGATCACCGACGGACAGCCGAGATAGTTCTTTTTGGCTTTCTCACCGAGACAGTTGTCAACCGCCACGGTGCCGTCGTGCACCGCCGTATACGCCAGCAGGATCTCGCCGCGCACATCGCCGATAGCGTAGATATTCTTGACGTTGGTGCGCATGTCGATCCCGGTCGGGATCGAGCCGTTTTTGTTGAGCTTTACGCCGACCTCGTCAAGGCCCATGTCTTCGGTGAGAAACGCGCGACCGATCGAAACCAGCACCTGGTTGGCGTCGACCGTGGCGCCACCGGACAGCTTCGCGCGCACGCCCTCCGGCCCCGGCTCGACCGCCTCGACTTTCGTCTTGGTGTGCAGCTTGATCTTGTTCTTTTTCAGTTCACGTTCGATCAGCGTCGAACAGTGCTCATCTTCCATCGGCAGGGCATGCTCCATCATCTCAACCATCTCAACCTCGACATCGAGCATGGCCAGCATGAAGGCCCACTCGCAGCCGATCACGCCGGCGCCGATAATGAGCATCTTTTTCGGCAGGTGGTCGAGTTCGAGCAGATGATCGGACGTAAGAATGCGGGTACCATCGACCGGAAACGCCGGCAGGCTCAAGGAGCGCGAGCCGGTGGCGACAATGATATTTTTGGTCGGGATCTTGGTCTCGTTGCCGCCGTCGTCGATGACCGTTACCTGCTCTTTACCGGTGATCTTGCCGAACCCGGGATAGTGATCGACCCCGTGTGACTTGAACAGCTGACCGATACCACCGGTCATCGTCTTGACCACCTTGTCCTTGCGTTTGAGCATGGCCGGCCAGTCGTACACGGGTGGGACTTCGAGATTGATACCGAAATCCTCGGCGTGCTTCATTCGCTGGTACTGGGCGGCTGCTGCGATCAGTGTCTTGGAGGGGATACAGCCCCGGTTGAGGCAGACACCGCCGAGTTCACGGGCTTCCACGACCGCCACCCGGGCGCCTTTCATGGCCGCCCGGATACCGGCGGTATAACCGCCCGGGCCGCCACCGATTATGACAATATCGTACTTGTCTATGACGTCGTCTCCTTTTCGTTGACCGATCTATTCCACGTTGCCGCCTAATGTACGAGATTTGGACGGTTTGGCAAGTCCCGAGCGGGCCGGGCCAATCAGAAGTCGTCGTAGGTGAGCAGGACTACCAGGGCGAGCGAATCGATCGACAATGATGGCGGCAGGGGCGGCTCCGAATTGACGCCGTAGAGATAGAAGTGACCATCCTGCACCAGGTGTCGCCAGGCAGCGTCGGGACCGGAGAGGCCAAAGGACCGGCCATAGGTCAGTCGGTAGCGCGTCTGCGGCGGCACAATCAGGGGGCCAACCGATGCGGTACTGCGGGCAGCCGCCTCCTGCGGCGTCATGGCGCGCCCGGTGGCGCCTGGCGCCCCAAATAGTGTAAAACGGACCGTATCGCTGGTGGTGTTGCTCAGTCGCATCTCGAAACCGACTTGATGGACGACGTCCGGCCGGATCCCGGACCAGTTGGCAAAACGAGCCGCTGTCGAATCCGCCACGTCGATCTCACAGAAATACATCCCGCCGCCGAAGCCGAAATCGTCTTCGAACAGCTCGATTGTGAAGGTATCAGTCGACCGGGTCGGCTGGCAGGCGACCCAGATACCGACAGCAGCAAGAACAACCGCGAGCAACTTCAGCCGCCTACTCATCGCTGGTCTTCCCCCTGTTGACGCCCCGGCCACGGCAGGTGATAGGTCAAACCGAGACCAAGAGTAGCTGTTGACGTTTGTCGATCGACCTCACCGATCGCATGGAATTCAAAGCGCGCATCGACCGCCAGCGCCCGCCAGATTCGGTAGCCGGTCTCGAAGCCGATCATCAGGCCGTACTCCCAGTCGTTCAGCCGCGTCTGCTCGCGTTCGACATGATAGCGACCAACGCCCAGCAGGCCGGTGTACTCGAAACCGGCGTAGTCTTGGTGAAACCGAATGCGGGCGTTGAGGCCAAACGAGGTGACAGCGGCTTTGTCGATATCGCTGGTAATCCAGCCAAGATGCGCGAGGTCCGGCCTATCGTGACGGGCATAGGAAACGGTAGATTCAAGGGACAGGAACTGCCACAGGGGTGAGCTTACGTGCAGGCTGAGATAGGGACCACCACCACGGTCGGTCGCGCCTCCCGGCTCACTCCAGCCACCGGCCGCACCGATGGCAAGGTCCCGGGCGGATACGATCGATGAAGTCAACAGAACAACGACACCCAGTGCCGTGGCGATCAGACGAAACCGTTGCCGTGCTCTGAGTGCTACCGATGTTGTCACAGCTACCCTCCCTTCAATCTTACCCCAAAGACGCCACGGACAGGTGATTGGTGCAACAAGAAACCCGGTCTCACCGAAGCCAGACCGGGTTCTCAGTGTCACGAGATATGCTTAACTGTCGGTAGCCGAAACCGTAACGATAATGCGAAGCGAGTCGATCTGGCCGCCATTGCCGCTACCACCGCCCTCGGCGATACCGTAGACATCAAACTGCCCGGTCTTCACCAGCGCGCGCAGCTCATCGATATTGCTGAGCAGATCAAACGACTCGGCATAGCTGACATACTTGGTCGAACCGGAACCACCGGTTGCCGCCGGGACGGTCAACTCGCCAAACACGAGCGTGGCGTTCGCTTCGGCCTGTGCCTCGTTATACAGCGGCGTCTGCGGCTCGGAGACATAGGCGCGGTAGGTCCACTCGGAGGGTTCGTTGTTGGTTATCCAGAGTTCGAAACCGACCACTTCGATGCGGTCGATATCATCCTTGTGCTCTTCCCAGTCCTCATCCTCGGTAAGATCGACGGTGTCTGCATAGAATCCCTGGACTGTCGTAAACTCGATCGTTTCGACGACGAGGAACGACCCGGAGACGATTTTGCAGCCCACTCCCACCAGCGCGAGCAGGGCCAGGGCGGCAATCAGTATGAAGGTCTTTGAGTTCAACATGACTGCTCCTCCTAATTGGCGCCGAAGTAGTAGTTGAGCCCGGCCGTCAGCGCCAGCGATTTCCTCGAGGCGTCACCTTCCGTGCCGGCAATGTGAGCCTGGCCGCGGATGTCGATATCAAACTGGGGCGAAAAACCGACCCCGAATCCAACGCCACCGGACAGACCGGTCTGCGAGCCGGGATCACCAAAAACATCGTCGATCTGATCGTTCTTCTGGTTGTAGAAGCCGAGGCCGACAACGAAGTACGGCTTGAAACCCATCTTGCCGACCGGGTTGCCGAGCGTAACATCGAGGCCGTACGATGTCACCGATGAACCGTCGACATCATACTCAAAGTCCTCGGCATCGGGCGAACCGTAACTTGAGAACGAGATGTTCGGCTCGAGCGTGAGAATCGGGATGACCTGATAGCGGACTTTGAATCCGAAGATCGAGCCCGAAGACTGATCGTCCTGTACGATCGGGATATTTACGCCCCCAAAGGCGCCGACCCCGAATTTGGCCGGCCCGGCGTATGTCCCCGATACGCAGAGCACCAACAGGCCAAGACACAGCGCAATTGTCTTTTTCATGATAGCTCCTGATCGTAATAAAGGTAATGCGTGGATGGCACTTTCTATATACCGCGAAAGCCGTTTGATGTCAAACCATTAAATATTAAGGAATATTAAACAATGTCCACCTGTTCTATCTCTGTTAGGCGCCTGGTTGTGGCCCGCGGTCGACCACTAAGCCAGCTGTTTCGGATCCAGACAGAAGCACTGTCCAAGCTCGACCACTGCTCCATTCCTGCCTGTGTTGCCTGATAGCGAGCCACACGTTCGGTCCACGCCAACGGTGGCCGGAATACCATCAAAAAAATTGAAAATCAATCGGTTTGGGGTTCAAAAAGGCCTTGACAACATGGACATGGCTCGTATATTTGGCGGTCTTTATTAAACAAAAAATTCCGGTTTATTAAACTTACGCCGGATGGAAAAAGGACAATGGATCTTCGTATCGGAGAGAGAATCAAAGCCTTACGGCTGGCCTCGGAGCTGACCCAGGCGGAGCTGGCGGACCGCGCCAAGCTCACCAAGGGGTTTATCTCCCAGCTGGAAAACGACCAGACTTCGATCTCGGTCGATTCGCTGGCCGACCTGCTTGGCGCGCTGGGCGTGTCGATGGCTGATTTCTTCGCCGATGTCGAGGACACCAAAAACGTATTTGGCCCCGATGACCGGGTGCCGTTCGAGCGCAAAGGCGCCAGCCGATTCGAGGTGCTGGTGCCGGGATCGACCAACAATCTGATGGACCCGATCCTGCTCGAGCTCGAGCCGGGCGAGTCGCTCGACCAGCAGGGTCCCCTGCCGGGCGAGCAGTTCGGCTACGTGCTCAAAGGTACGGCAACGCTGATGATCAGTCGCAAGGCGCATCGGATCCCGACCGACCACTGCTTCTATTTTTCGTCGGACCGGGAACACCAGATACGAAATGATGGTACTGAACGAGTCAAGATGGTGTGGGTCACCAGCCCGCCCTTAATGTAACCGAAGCTGCGAAACCCTAAATCGCCGAAGGAGGGATCGAAAATGCGAATACTCGGACGCCATTTGATCGTCGAGTACTGTGACTGCGACCGCGCGTCACTCGACAATATTGCATATCTCGAACACCATATGAATGAGGCGGTTCGACGATCGGGTGCAACGATCGTCCGGTCCGTGTTCCATCGCTATAATCCCCAGGGCGTATCGGGCGCAGTGATTATCGCCGAATCACATTTCTCGATCCACTCCTGGCCGGAGTACGGCTACGCCTCGGTTGATTTCTTCACCTGCGGTGATTCGGTCGATCCGATGAAGGCCGCCGAGTACATGAAAGAGATGCTCGGCGCCGAGCATGTCGACATCAAGGAACTCCGCCGCGGCATCCCGTCGGATGTCGACGAGGTGATCAACCACAAACCAATCGATTCACCCCTGTCAGCAGCCTCGTAAGGGGCTGTTCGGAGGAAGCAAGGCATGACGCATTCGATTGATGTCAGCATGATGGAGCAGACTGCCCTGCTCGGCGGTCTGGACATCGGCCTGGTCCGAGACCTGTTCGCCCGCAAGGGGCTGGACACGCCGATGCTGCTCCTGTCGCGTTCGGAAGTCCGACGTGCCGTGCTGGATCTTCGCGACGCGCTCCCGCGCGCCGAGATCTTCTATGCCGTCAAATCAAACAACCACCCGGTAATCGCACAGGAAGTGTTCGGCGCCGGGGGGAATTTCGATATCTGTTCGGCCGGCGAAATCGACACCGTTTTGCAGACCGGGGTGCAGCCGCAGTCGCTGCTGCACACGCACCCGATCAAGACGGTCGATGAGTTCGACCGGGCGGTCGCGGCCGGGGTCGAGACATTCGTGGTCGACAACCCGGCCGAGGTCGCCAAGCTCAGCCGCTATACCGACAAGAAGCTCAAGATCATGGTGCGTTACCGGGTCGCCCTGAACACCACCGCCGTCGTCAACCTGCAGTACAAGTTCGGCTGTACGGTCGACGAGGTCCTGCCGCTGGCCCGGCAGATCGAGGCAGCCGGTCACACGTTTTATGGTCTCTGTTTCCATATCGGGTCGCAGTGCATCTACGCGGACAACTATGTCAAGGCGATTGCGGCGGCCCGGGATTTGATCCGTGAACTCGACCTGGCCGGTCTGCCGGTCTCGGTGCTCGATATCGGCGGCGGCTTTCCGGTGCCGTATGTCGAGCCGGTGCCGGATATCCATGACTTCTGCGCTCCGATCAACGAGGCCCTGACCGAGATGATCCGCCCGGATATCCGCATCATCTGCGAACCCGGTCGGTTTATCTCCGCCCGGGCGGTCACGCTGGTCTGCAGTGTGATCGGCAAGTCCGAGCGCGACGGCAAGATGTGGTACTATCTCGATGACGGTATCTACTCGACGTTTTCGGGAGTCGTTTTCGATCACTGCCAGTACCCCGTCGTCACCGACAGTCGCGGTGAGGAGAAACTCTCGGTTCTGGCCGGTCCGACCTGTGATTCATTTGATACGCTGTACGACGGGCTGCTGATCCCCGAGCACGAGATCGGCGACTTGATGATCTTCCCGCGCACCGGCGCTTACTGTGCGGTCTCGGGGTCGAACTTCAACTCGCTCAAGCGGCCGGTCTACCGAATTATCGACTGAGGAGCGAACAGCTATGGGCAAGGAAGAAACGACAGAGGGACTGCGGGTTACCGACCAGTCACTGGAAAATCCCTGGAATCTCTGGTACAACGAACTCAATCGCGGGGTGGCCGGCCTGACCCTGCGGGTCGACCGCGTGCTCGAGTCGACCGAGTCGGAGTACCAGCGGGTCGAAGTCATCCAGAACAAGGTCTTCGGCAAGCTGCTCGTGCTGTATGGTTCGCTCATGGTGGCGGACAACGACAACAACGCCTACAACGAGATGCTGGCCCATGTGCCGCTGTTTTCGCACCCGAAACCGGACGATGTCCTCATTATCGGCGGCGGTGACTGCGGCACCCTGACCGAGGTGATGAAACATCCCGAGGTCAAACGCTGCACCATGTGCGAGCTGGACAAGATGGTGGTCGAGACCACCCGCAGGCACCTGCCTCACCTGACGGCGGGCACCGAGGATGAACGGGCCGAGCTGGTCTTCCAGGACGGCAAAAAGTTCATCGAAGAGACCGACCGTCGTTTCGATGTGGTCGTGCTCGACCTGTCCGATCCGGTCGGCCCGGCCGAGGAACTCTTCCAGAAACCGTTCCATAGCACGGTTCACGACCGGTTGAAAGACGATGGTATCATGGTCGCCCAGTCGGAGTCGCCGTACTTTAACCAGGATATCGTGCGGAAGATGTACGCCAATCTCAACGACATCTTCCCGATCGTCCGCATGTACACCTGCTTCATGCCGATCTACCCGTCGGGGCTCTGGTCGTTTGCTTTCTGCAGCAAGAAGTACGATCCGATTGCGGACTTCGAGCGCGCCCGCTGGGAGAAGCTCGGTTTGAAGACCCGCTACTATAATGCCGAGACGCATGTCGGCTCGTTTGCCCTGCCGCAGTTTGCGCGGGAACTTGTCGGATAGGCCTCGGTTTACAGATGCATATACACCTGGCCCGGGTCCCGCCCGGGCCTTTTCATTCCGGGAGGAGCCTGTGAAACCAGTCGTCATCATCCAGAACTGCGAGGTCGAGTCACCCGGCACGATTGCCGATTACCTGCGCGAACGGAAGCGGCCGTTTCATGTCGTGCGTTCCTTTGCCGGGGAGCGGCTGCCCGATACCGATGAGTTTTCCGCACTGATCGTACTGGGTACCCCGCTGTCGGTGACCGAGTACCGCAAGCACGACTACCTGGTCGATCTGTTCTCCCTGATGACGCGGGCCATGCGCAAGGACAAACCGATTCTCGGTCTTTGTTTCGGTGCCCAGCTACTCGCCCATGCCCTCGGCGCCAAAGTGCAGCCGAACAAGGTCAAGGAAATCGGGGTGATGCCGGTGTCGCTCACCGATGACGGCGCGGCCGACCCGCTGTTCGAGGGATTCGAGAAGAATTTCGATGTCTTCCAATGGCATGGCGACACCTTTCGGATTCCATTTGATGCGTCCTGGTTGACGACATCGCAAGACTGCAAATACCAGGGCTTCCGCAAAGGCAACCTGGCCGGGCTGCAGTTTCATCTCGAAGCCGGCGCCGACGAAGTGCCGTTGTGGTGCGACGCCTACGCGGGTGAGCTCGAGGAGGAAGGCCTGCAGAAGGATGACATCGTTGCGGCCGCCGGCGCTAATGCCGAGAATGCCCGCGCGCTGACCTACCGGCTACTGGATAACTACTTTAGATTGATCGAGTCGTAGGGCACGTCCGGCTTCAGACATGCCATCCACCGCGTGTCGGCGAGTGGCGGCGGTGCTGACATTGCCGGCCGAGAGTGGCTCGTCGGGACCGGTCGCCGGCCAGGTTGGTGATGATCGCACGGTCACCATTGTGCGACCTGCGACCGGAGCTGACCTACAAATGCCACAGATATCCCGGAAAATGAAAAAGTCATTGTACAAGCCTGATTCTCATCGGGTTACAGCGAAATGGGTTCGTTTTGCATATCTGGGGGTATTTTTTCAGGCGTATCTACAGTTAAGCCGCTGTGGTACATGTTGATAACGTGTGAGCGGGGTCTGTGATCACAGTCAGATAAGTAGTGTTTCTGCATCTTATCAGGCTCCTGTCCGTCTATAGAGCGTGCGACCCGGTTGTTACCTGCGAGATGGTAGAGAATCCGGGGCTCCGGTCGCTTGTGCGGGCGAGAGAGAGCGATAGTCCGAGATGACCCAGCCGCCACCGGCGCTAAAAAAAACCCGGCCTCGGGTGAGGCCGGGTTTGGTGTCAATAGTATCGGTCGGTTCCTAGAAGCTGTAGATCGCCGAAAGGCCGGCGTTCATTTCGTTGGTCGAACCGGAGATGAAGTTGAAGCCATCGAGGAACATTTCCGGGTTGGCCCAGGCATCGATAGTCAGGCGATTCCAGTTGAACTCCAGGCCCAGGTAGGTCATGTTGTCCGGGAAGCGAGTGAAGTCCTTGTCGTCGGTTTCACCGTCTTCAATATCTTCTTCGGTGATGTCACGCCAGTAGGTCGTGGCGCCGAAACGAACCTGCATCCAGTCGAACACCTCACCCTCGAAGCCCATCTTGGCATACGGCAGGGTCAGGATGGTCGTGTTGGTTTCATCGGTGACGTCTTCGGTACCCTGCGCGTTGACGAATTCGAAGTCAGCCTTGGCGTAGGACAGACCGAAGTCGATCACGGCGAGCATACCGGCCGACGGCTGGTAGTGCATACCGCCACCGACCGTGAAGGCCAGGGTGTTCAGCTTGTTCGTGTTCGGATCTTCAACATAGCCGCCGACAAAGTAGTCCTCGGACTCAAACTTGCCGTAAACAAACGATGCGTGCGGGACCAGGGTGATCACCGGGTTCATCTGCTTGAAATAGCGGCCGAGCACGGTGAACGTCATGTTGCCGGCCGGCTTCGTCTGGTCGAGTTCCGTTGCCTCGCTACCGCCCGGAGGCACGCCGTAGCCCTTGTCCTTCCAGGTGATCATCTGCACGTGCGCAGCCACGTCCCACATACCCGAGGCTTCAGTCAGGCCGAGAGAGAAGTTGTAGCGGCTGAAGGATTCATCAAACGTCGTGTTGCCTTCGTCATCCTCGTCTCGCTCGGACGAATGGAGCTTATGGAACGCAAAGCCAAACTTGTGGCCGCCCAGCTCGCGCGAGTAGAACAGCGAGATCCGCTTGTTCGACAGGTCGTCATCCGGCACGCCCCACTCGGAGCTGTTGAAGATGGAACCACCAAACTGGTTGATGAGCATGCCGAGCCCAACCGGCCAGTACTGGGCGCCGAGGTAAGCCTCGTCGTAATACTGACCAACCGAGTTGTACAGATACGTGCCCAGCACGAACGGCTTGTCCTTACCGAACTTCCAGTGAACACCGAATTCATGGAAGTAGAAGTCGTTGCCGCTGTAAACTTCGGCATCCTTGTCCGGAAACACGTAACCGTCACTGGAATTGAAATCGGCGATGGCGACATCGGGATAGTCAAACAAACGCGACGGGAACAGCCAGATGTTGGCTTCGTCGAGCAGAATTTCGTTGTTGTCACCCATCGTCTTGACACGAGTCTTCGTGGCAAACGACGCGGCGCTCAACAGCAGCACAAAGCAAAGCGTAATCGTTAAAACTTTCTTCATGGTGTAGCCCTCTTGTATATCAATCAGAGTCGTTGTTGTCTTTCAGAAAAATTGAATGGATACTGCCGATGGCAGCAGGGCGCACAGCTACCGCCCGAGCGTGTGTTTCATAGGCAACCCTCCGTGGTCACGAGGCGAATAGACTTCACCCCTCGTTCAAACGAATTGTGCGTTTGCGTACGACTATATCTTTAGTATGTGTTTGTCTCGTTAGTTTGGTGTTTCCTCAAAACCGGGCCAAAATTACGACTTACCGTCGCGTTAAAACAAGTAAAAAAAAGAAATTTCAACCGAAGATGATGGAAAAAATTTCCTGCTAACACGGCCCTGATTGGGCGATGATTCCACGTTTTCAGCGGTCCTGACGCTTGAGCCCCTGCCAGATCTCCTCGAGCTCGTCCAGCGAGTAGTCATCGAAACCACCGCCGCTGTCGCGCACGACCAATTCCATCCGCTCAAACCGACTGCGAAACTTCTCCAGCGCCCTTCGCAGGGCCACCTCGGGCTCAATGTCGAGTTTCCGGGCCAATGACGCGGTGGCAAAAAGCAGATCACCGATTTCATCGCTCAACCGCTCTTTGTCGACCGCCGCGCCCGGCTGCAGCTCAGCACGGAGTTCGGCCAGTTCTTCATCGATCTTCTCGAGAACATCAGCGGCCTGCTTCCAGTCGAAGCCAACCCCGCCGGCCTTCTCCCCCATTCGGAAGGCCATCGTCAGGGCCGGCATGGTCCGAGGAAGCCCGCCCAGCACGGACGGTTTCTCCCCCGAGGAGGTCTTGATTTTCTCCCACTGATCGCGCACCTGCTGGGGCTTTAGGTCCTTGCGCTCACCGAAGACATGCGGGTGGCGGTTGACCAGCTTGTTGACAACACTGTTGACGGCATCGTTGATATCGAAGGCACCGCGCTCCCGGCCCAGCTGAGCGTGAAACACCACCTGGGTCAGCAGGTCGCCGAGTTCCTCGGCGAGATCGTCGTAGCGACCGGCCTCGATCACCTCGATAACTTCGTAGGCCTCCTCGATCAGATACGGGACAAGCGACTCATGGGTCTGCTTGCGGTCCCAGGCACAGCCCTCGGGGGAGCGGAGGATCTCCATAAGGACGGTGAGTCGCTCAAACGGGGTCAACCCGGGGTCATACACTCGATCTTTTAAGTCTTTCATAGAGATGCCGATACCTGTCGTAAGCAGTTCGTTAGCGGGTCCGCCCGGCCGGCAACCTCCTTGACAAAAATATGGCCCCGGCCTATTATGGAAACCTTGATCTGCAGGACCCGTTAGGTAGTAAACCACACAGTATATGGATATCAGGCAGTATGAGCAATACCAAGACCGGCGGTAAGAAATCAGGGGCATACAACCCGTTCGAGGTCGAGCACCGGCTCTATGAGGAGTGGGTCGAGGCCGGCTATTTCCACGGCCGGGTTGACTCGGACAAAAAGCCCTATTCGGTGGTGATTCCGCCACCGAACGTGACCGCTGTCCTGCACCTCGGCCACGCCCTCAACAACAGTATTCAGGATATTCTCGTCCGCAAGCACCGCATGGACAGTTTCGAGGCGGAGTGGATGCCCGGCTCGGACCATGCCGGGATCGCCACCCAGGTGATCGTGGAAAAGCAGCTCGTCAAGGAAGGCCTCACCCGGCGGGAGATCGGGCGGGAGAGATTCCTCGAGCGTACCTGGGACTGGGCCGTCCAGAATAAGGACTCGATTCTCAATCAGCTCCGGCGTATCGGCTGCAGTTGTGACTGGGAACGGACACGATTCACACTCGATGAGGGCCTGTCCAACGCGGTGGCCGAGGTCTTTATCCATCTGTACAACAAAGGCTGGATCTACCGCGGCCACCGAATAGTCAACTGGTGCCCGTCATGTAAAACGTCGCTATCCGACGACGAGGTCGAGCACGAGGAATTCGACAGCCATCTCTGGCATATCAAGTACAAGATCAAAGGCTCCGATGAATACTTGACGGTCGCCACGACCCGCCCGGAAACCATGCTCGGTGACACCGCCCTGGCGATCAATCCCAAGGACAGCCGGTACAAAAAGCACATCGGCAAGACCGTCATCCTGCCGATTCTCGAACGGGAGATTCCGATCGTGGCCGACAGCTATGTCGATCCGGAATTCGGCACCGGTATCGTAAAGGTAACGCCGGCGCACGACCCGAACGACTTTGATATCGGCAAGCGTCACGACCTTCAGGAAGTGAACATTCTTAACATCGACGGCACCCTGAACGAAAATGCCGGCAAGTTCAAGGGGCAGGATCGCTATGACGCCCGCAAGGCCCTGGTCGAAGAGCTGAAAAAGAAGGGGCAGCTGGGTAAGACCGAGGAGTACAAGCTCTCGGCCGGTACCTGCTATCGCTGCCACACGATCGTAGAGCCGTACCTGTCGGATCAGTGGTTTGTCAAGATGAGTGAGCTGGCGCAACCGGCGATCGATGCCGTCAAGACCGGCAAACTTCGTTTCCACCCGGACTACTGGTCGAAGACCTACCTGCACTGGCTGGAGAATATCCGGGACTGGTGTATCTCCCGGCAGCTCTGGTGGGGGCATCGCATTCCGGTCTGGTATGCCGAGGACGGCACGGCGTTCGTCTCAAAAGAGCGGCCGACCGCCAAAGAGTGTAAAGGCTACGATCCGGCGTCGCTGGTACAGGATGACGATGTGCTCGACACCTGGTTCTCCTCGTGGCTGTGGCCGTTCTCGACGTTCGGCTGGCCGGAGAAGACACCGGAGTTGGAGAAGTTTTATCCGACCAAAGTGCTGGTGACAGCCTCGGAAATCATCTTCCTCTGGGTCGCCCGGATGGTGATGGCCGGGTATGAGTTCATGGGTGAGTGTCCGTTTACCGATGTCTACATCCACGGAACGGTGCGCGACGCCAACGGCGTGAAGATGTCGAAGTCGCTCGGCAACGGTATCGATCCGCTGGAGATCACCGACAAATACGGCGCCGACGCCCTGCGGATCTCGCTGGTGCTGGCGACTCCCGACGGACAGGATCCGCTGGTGAGCCGCAATACCTTCGAGATCGGCCGTAATTTCATCAACAAGCTCTACCAGGTATCGCGGTTCGTGATGATGCGTCTCGATGGCGCCCCGCCGACGCTTGATTCGATCGAGGGAGTCGACCTGGTCATATTCGACCGATGGATTCTCTCGAGGCTGGAGCGCACCAAAGAGCAGGTCAACCGGGCCTATAGCGAGTACCGCCTCAACCACGGCGCCAAGGTCTTGTACAACTTCGTCTGGGATGATTACTGCTCCTGGTATATCGAGTTGATCAAGCCGGATCAGCCGAACACGCCGATCCGGGAAGGTTCGCTGAAGGTTGCCACCTATGTACTGGGGCAAATCCTCAAGCTGATGCATCCGTATGTTCCCTTCGTCACTGAAGAGATCTACCGCCAGCTGGTCGGGGTTGGCAACAACGGCAAGCCGACCCTTACGTTCGGACCTTGGCCCGATGTCGAGCCGGCGCGCAAGGATGATCAGCTCGAGGAATCGCTGAAGCAGATTCAGGAAGTGGTGACGGCCGTGCGATCGATTCGTTCCGAGTTGAATGTCCCGCCGGGCAAGAAGTCCGATCTGTATATCCGCGTTGATGATGCCCAGTTCGGGGAACTGCTCAAGAATCATTACGAGTACTTCCGCTCGCTGGCCCGGGTGGAGAATTTGTACTGCGGCGTCGATGTCAAAAAGCCGCCGACTTCAGCCTCGGCAGTAATCTCCGGGGCGGAGATTTTCGTGCCGCTGGCCGGGCTGATCGATATCGAGGTGGAAAAACACCGCCTTCAGAAGAATCTCGATGAACTGAGCGGGCAATTGGAGAAGGTCTCGCGCAAACTGGCCAATGCCGATTTTCTGGCCAACGCGCCCGCCGATGTGATCGAGCGGGAGCGCGCCAAAAAGAGCGACTACCAGGAACGGATCGAACGGCTCAATCGCAATCTGGAGCAGATCCTGGACTGGTAGGCAGGGCCGGCTGGTTTGATTCGGTTTTTGGAAGAGATGCAAGAAGGTCGGCGTTTGGCGCCGACCTTTTTTATTGGCCGTCTTAGTCCTTGTCGGCGAGCACCCGCTCAGCCAGCGAGGTCAGGAAATCGTTGATCGTCCTCGCTCCAGCGGTGTCCGGAAATGAGGCCATTTCCATCGGGATCACCTTTTCATAGCCATTGCCGGAGATTCTGGCCAGCTCCTGAAGGATTATCTCGGCAACCCGGCGGGCGGTCAGTTCGGCATCCTGACGCGATGTTTCCGGGAAGAGAATGGCAACCATGCGATCATCGATAAACGAAAAATGGTCGCTGGCCCGGACATTCTTCTGGATAGTTGAGCGAATTCGCTCGAACGCCGTCTCGGCAGAACCATTGAAGTGGTTGCGAGCGAACGCGAAGTCCATAGAAATGAGCGAAACGAACGTCCTGTACCGTTCCGCACGGATCAACTCGATGCCGGCCTGGTTGAGAAAGACCTGGGCCGGCATGTAATTGTCGATTGTAAGCTGTTTAACCATCGGCGTGACCATCAACATTCCTTGTACATTTCACCTCCTCTAATCGAAGCAATTTTCGTTCCAAGGTAGTGGCGTCAACTTGTTAAGTTATTTTTTAGAAAAGAGTTACAACGAGAGAGGTGTGGGGATACAAATGCGGACCAGAATGATAGGAATTACCTCAAATGCAGGAAAATGATCAATCTTTGCACATTAGGGGCATTCGAGAGTAGATCGCAAGAACCTACTTAGTAGCGTTTAGCTCGTAGTCCTTGATCTTGTACAACAAAGAGCGATAACTGATTTGCAGGATATCGGCCGCTTTACGGCGATTCCAGTTGGTCTTGTTCAGGACGTGGCTGATCAGGCGTTTCTCTTCCTCGGCAATCCGCCGTCCGACGACCGATTTCAACGACAGGTCGCCATCGTACGTCTCCGGCAAGGGCGCGGCGCCGGGTGCGGCTCCAGCCGCCCCGCCCGAGGTCGATTTCACCGGCTGCTGAGCGGCTGAACGGATTAATTCCTCGATTATCCCCTCATCCGCACGGACCACGACCTGCTTGATCATGTTTTCGAGCTGGCGGATATTACCCGGCCAGTGGAAACCCATCAGGCGATCGATCGTCTCTGAGCTGAGATTGGCGTACTCGCGGCTGTAAAGGGCGTTGTATTTTTCGAGGAAGTGGTTCACCAGCAGCGGGACATCCTCGGCCCGTTCGCGCAGCGGTGGCAGGAAGATGGTGATTTCGTTGAGACGGTAGAACAGGTCATCGCGGAACTGCCCCTCGCCGATCGCTTCCTCGAGATTGCGGTTGGTGGCACAGATAATGCGGACATCGACACTGATCGTCTGCACCCCGCCGACACGCACGAATTCCTGCTGTTCGAGCACCTGGAGCAGCTTGGATTGCAGTTCCATCGGCATGTCCCCGATTTCATCGAGGAAGATCGTGCCTTTGTTGGCGACCTCGAATCGTCCCTGCTTGTTCTTGTGGGCGCCCGTGAAAGCGCCTTTTTCATAGCCAAACAGCTCCGCCTCGAGCAGATCGCGCGGGATCGCCGCACAGTTGACCTTCATGAAGGGCTGGTTGCGACGACCGGACAGTTCGTGCAAGGAGCGGGCCACGATCTCCTTGCCGGTGCCGGACTCGCCCCGAATCAGGACAGTCAACTCGGAATCGGCTACCTGCTCGATCAGCGCCTTGACCCGAAGCATCGGCTCGGAATCTCCGATGAAGTTGGCGTATTTCTTCTGCGAGCGCAGTTCTTCCTTGGCTTTGGCCAGTTCCGAACGAAGCCGGCCGCGCTCCAGCACGCCGTTGATGTGGATCTCTACTTCCTTGACATCAAACGGCTTATTGATAAACTCAGCCGCGCCCAGCTTGACCGAATCGACGACATATCGGGTGTCACCGTGCCCCGAGAGCATGATCACATCCGGCCGGGACTCCATCTTGTTGAGCTTCTCCAGCACCTCCAGCCCGGACATACCCTGCATCTTGATGTCCAGCAGGATCAGATCGGGCTGCTCGGTGGAGACCATCTGGATACCTTCGATTCCATCCCGGGCGGAGATGAATTCAAAGTGTGATGGGAGTCCCTCGGAGAGGATCCAGGAGACTTTCGGATCGTCGTCGATAACCAGTATTTTGGTTTTCTGTTTGGCCATGCTAACTGCTGCTATGCGTTGGTATTTCTAGAAAGTATCGGCTGGAAAGACAGGAAATCAAGCACAATTCACGCCCGATTTGCTCATTTTGGGCAAGAATCTGCACGGTGACTTACGGTTCATACGGGAGATAGACCGTAAATGTCGTCCCCTCACCCTCGGTCGAATCGACATGCAGCGTGCCGTTGTGGGCGGAGATGATTCGCTCGACGACGGCGAGGCCGAGCCCCGTGCCGGTCTCCTTGGTGGTGTAATAGCGGTCGAAAATCTTGGAGATGTTCTCCTTGCGGATCCCCTCCCCGGTGTCGATCACCCGGATTGCCAGGTAGTTTGATTTCTTGTGATCGGGCTTCTCGACGAGCCCCTGGACGGTCAGTTTGCCGCCATCCGGCATGGCATCAATCGCATTGATGAACAGGTTCAGGAAGATCTCCATGAACTGGTTCTTGTTGATAATCACATCCCAGTTGACCTGATCATCAAACGACTGTTCGAATTCGATGTGATGTTTGCGAATATCGGGGCCGACCAGATCGGCGGCGCGGGCAACAACCTGGCGGAGATCGAGTTTGTTGGTTTCGTACTTGTTTGGATTGGAGAAGTCGACCAGCTCGCGCACCAGTTCGTTCATGCGGTGGATCTCGTCGTCGGCCATCCCAAACAGGTCCGACTTTTCCATAATCTGCGGCCAGCGCTGTTTGAGAATCTGCAGGGCGCCTTTGATCGAAGTCAGCGGCTTGCGCAGATCATGGGAGATTTCCGAGATCATATTGCCCATGGTCATCAGGCGGGTCGCATTCAGCAGCGCTTTTTCCTTTTCGAACAGGTACGTCGCCTGAGAAATGACCAGGGTGGCCAGCGAGATATCATCTTCGCTGTAAGGCAGTTCGGAGTCCGAACCGAGATAGAAAACTGCCGTCAACTCGCCCGACTCACGTATGGGCACAGCCAGGAATGCCTGTTTTGGCTCCGGGTAGGCTCTCGCATTGCGTATCAGTTCGCCGACATAGAGTGTCACCTGCTGGACATCATCGAGGTCCATCGGGGCCAGCTCTTTCGCCTCCAGGACGAGATCATCACGACGGACTTTGTGCAGGTCGATTTTGCCGCTCTCAGTCACCGGGATTGAGGTGATCCCCTTGATGCCATCCGGAACCAGAATCTTGTTGTAGCCATCCCAGGTAAACCAGATTGCATAGTCAACCGGGAACACCCTGTTGAGTTTCTCGACCATCGCAGTGCGAAAGGCAGCCCAGGACTGGATATTCGGCACGTCTTTGGAGAATTCGTGCAGAATCTCAAATTCGACCAGCCGACGGCGACTTTTCTCGAACTGCCGGGCATCATCGACAGCCACGGCCGCCTGCGACGCAAAGGTCGTCAGCAGGCGCAGGTCGCTCTTATCGAAGCCTTCCCCGGTCTGTTTGTTGGCCATATTGATCACGCCGAGGACGTTGTTTTTGATAATCAGCGGCACGCTCAGCAGCGAACCGGAGGAATAGCGCTCGCGGTTCATACGGGCAAAGCGATCATCCTCTTCGATATTCTCGATTATCAGCGGCTCACCCGTTTTGGCAACATAGCCGGCGATAGATGCTCCCACCGGCAGTCGGGTCGAACGGACAATCTGTTCGTCGAGTCCGGTAGCAGCCTCGATCGTGAGATACTCGCTGCGATCATCCATCAGCATGATTGAGCCGATCTCAGCATTGGTTACCGCCGAAGCCAGCGACACCAGTTGTTTGAGCAGTTCGGAGAGGTTGGCGGTCGATCCGATCGATTTACCGGCCTCGTAGAGGGCATTGAGCTCGCTGATCCGGCTTTCGAGAATAAAATTGGAGAGTTTCAGCTGCTCCATGAGGGAGCGTTGGGCCAGATCGGCCCGACGCTTTTCGAGGGCCCGTTTGACCGCCAGCTCGAGCTGGGCAAACTCGACCGGTTTGAGCAGGTAGTTATAGGCGCCCTCCGCAATCGCTTCCAGCGCCGTATCCATCGACCCGTACCCCGTCATCAGGATCACCGGGATGCCGTCATCAATATCCTTGACCGCCCGGAGGATCTCCAGGCCGTCCATCTGCGGCATCTTGATATCGGTCACGACCAGGTCGACCCGCTCGTTCTTGATCAGGTCGACCGCGCGGGGTGATTCCTGGAATGCCCGGACTTCCACCCCGTCACCCTGGAGCAGAGCGGTCAGTGATTCGCACATTCGTTTTTCATCGTCGACAATGACGATTCGTTCGGTACTATCCGTCATATTCAGTCTTGGTGTCTCCTGCAGGCAGGTCGATACTGAACTCGCCGCCCGGTTCGAGGTTTCTAAAGGTTATCGACCCACCGTGGTTTTTTATTATCCCGTAGCAGACCGACAAGCCGAGTCCGGTACCCTCGCCGGAGTCCTTGGTGGTAAAAAACGGTTCGAAGATATGGGGGATGTGTTCGGGCGCGATACCGGTGCCGGTATCGGCAAACCTGATGCGCACCCGGCCGTTCTCCTCCGCAACGCGAACCATGAGCTTGCCGCCGTTCGGCATAGCGTCGCGCGCATTGATAATCAGATTCAGAAAAACCTGTTTGAGACCCTCGGGGGCGGCTCGAAGCTGCGGTACACCATCCGCGTACTCTCGAAACACATGGATTTCGTGCGAGCCGAGCTGCCGTTCCATCAGCTTGAGCACGTCATCGACCAGCTGGACAACATCAACCTGCTGCAGTGCCATCCCGGTCGGTCGGTGGAAATCGAGCAGTTGCTTGACGATGCGGGCGATCCGGTCGATCTCCTCGCTGACGATATCAACAAAGCCCCTGGCCTGTTCATTGTCCCGGCAGGCCCGGTTGATCAAGAGGACGTAGTTCTTGATAATCCCCAGGGGGTTGTTGACCTCATGGGCAACCTTGGCCGACATCTCCCCCAGCGCCGCGAGGCGTTCGGTCTGCAGCAACTGCTGCTGGGCGGCGCGGAGCTGTTGGATGGCATCGCGCTCACCCTGGTACAACCGGGCGTTTTCAATGGCGACCGCAATCTGGTTGCCGAGAATCGACAGGAACTCGAGATCATCGAGCTGAAACTCCCGCCCGGACACTTTCTCGGACATGGCGAAGATACCGGTCAGGCGGGTCTGGTAGATGAGCGGCACAACAATACCCGGCTCAAACATCTTGAGGAGCTTTCGTTCTTCCGACGACGAAATGTCGCTGATCAGTTCCCGGGTCGGGACCGGCCGGTTGAGGCGGGTCAGGTAGTCGGCCAGTGGCGACTTGGCGTTGAAATGATCGTCGTCCTGCGGCAGTTTGCCCGAGCCCTTGCTTTTGATCGGATAGAGCCGTTCGCCGTGTGCTTCGCGCTGGAGAAATATCGCTCCCTTGAGCGCGCCAATCTGCCCGAGACAGGTGAAGATGAACGTGTCGAGCAGCATCTCGTAATCGAGGACGGCGTTGAAATTGCGGGAGATTTCAAAGATTGTGTAGAGGTCGAAGATCTTTCGTTTGAGTTGACGGTTGGTCTGGGTCAGTTCGACCAGCTTCTCCTCGAGCTGGTCTTTCAGCTCTTCGACCGACGCCGACTCGGCCTTTTTGCGCTCGGCCTTGACCACGCGGCTGTCCGGCTTGGCGGTGCGGCGCTTGGTGGCCGCTTTTTTCGCGGGGCGTTTGCGACTGCGTTTCTTTTTGGGGGTCTCGCTCATGTCCAACCGATCAGGGTGAGGAATTCGCCCACCAGGTAGTGTGATCCAACCACAATTATAATATCGTCCGGCTCGGCATTTTTCAATACCCGGTTGTAGGCGGTACGAACGGAACCGAAGCGCTGCCGGTCGATCCCGCGCCATTTGAGTGAGGCCATCATCTCGGCCATATCGATCGTTCGCTTGTTCGACAGCGGCACCAGCGCGTACGAGTGGGCGATTCGCGACAGCGAATCAAACATCGCCTGGTGCGGCTTGCGCTTGACGAAACCGACAATCACGGTGGCGCGACGACCGGGAAAGACCCGCTCAAACGAATCAACAAACGCTTCCATCCCCCTGGCATTGTGGGCGACATCGAGGACGAGCGTCGGCGAGCCGTTGTTGCGGATCACCTGAAAACGGCCCGGCCAGTCGATCTGCCGCACACCCGAGACGATCGCTTTCTTCGAAACCCGGCCGAAGCCCCGGTCGCGAACAATCGTGCACGCTTCGAGCACGAGCGCCAGGTTTCGCAGCTGGTGGCTGCCGGGCAGTGACGGCGCCAGCCGCTCGACCCGGAAACGATCGGTATGATAGCTCAATTGCAGACGTTTCCCGTCAATCTGCATCCGGCTTTTGCGCACGCGAAACAGCGGTGCGTGTTGCTTCTTGCAGACATCACGGATCACGCGTTCGGCCTCCGGCGGGAGCGTACCGATCAGGTGCGGTACATCCGGCTTGATGATCCCCGCTTTTTCCCAGGCAATCTTGCGAATGCTGGAGCCGAGGATCTCGACATGGTCGCGGCTGATGTCGGTAGTGACCGTGAGGATCGGCTGCAGCACGTTGGTGGCGTCAAGCCGACCGCCCAGGCCGGTTTCGATCACCGCAATGTCAACTTCCTGTCGGGCGAAGTGATCCAGCGCCAGGGCCGTGACTAGCTCAAAAAACGAGAGTTTTTTTTTACCAGGGTGCGCCGGTGCCGGTCGACAAAGCGCGCTACCGATGCCTTCGAGATCCGCTGCCCGTTGACCTTCATCCGTTCGCGAAAACTCACCAGGTGCGGCGAGGTAAACAGGCCGGTGCGATAGCCGGCTTCGCGAAGGACCGCATCGAGCATCGCCGCGGTCGAGCCCTTGCCATTGGTGCCGGCGATGTGGATGGTCGGATAGGTCTTCTGGGGGGCGCCGATCGATTCGAGAAACTCGGTGATGTTCTGCAGCCCGAGCTTCATACCGAAAAACTCCCGCGAGAGGATGAACCGTTCGGCGGCGGCGTAGGTGTGGCGATGCATCAGCTTCTCTTCATGTAGCGGAGGAGTTTGACAATGGTGTCGCGAAGTTCCTTGCGGTCGACGATCTTGTCGAGAAAGCCCTTGTCCATGAAAAACTCGGATGACTGGAAGCCCTCGGGGAGGTCCTGGCCGATCGTTTGCTGAATCACACGCGGTCCGGCAAAGCCGAGCAGCGCTTTTGGCTCGGCGATGATGACGTCGCCGAGCGAAGCGTACGACGCCATCACTCCGGCGGTGGTCGGGTTGGTTAACACGGAGATATACGGCACCCGCTTTTTCGCCAGCACGGCGAGCAACCCGGAAGTTTTGGCCATCTGCATCAACGACAGGATGCCCTCCTGCATACGGGCGCCACCGGAGCAGGAAACGATGATCAGCGGGATTTCTCGTTCGATCGCGCGTTCAATCGCCCGGGCGATTTTCTCGCCGACAACCGAGCCCATGGAGCCGCCGATAAACGCAAAGTCCATGATGGCAAACGACACCTCCATACCGTCGATCTCGCCGATCCCGGCAATGACCCCGTCGTTCTGACCGGTCTTTTCGCGGGCGGCCTTGATGCGGTCGGGGTAGCGCTTGGAGTCTTTGAACTTCAGCGGGTCTTCCGAGACGAGGTTGACATCATGCTCTTCGAGGTGCCCGGCATCGAGCAGCATCTGGATATACTTGCGGCTCGAAATGCGAAAATGGTAGCTGCAGCTCGGGCAGACCCAGAGCAGTTGCTCCATCTTCTTGCTGTAGACTATTTCACCGCAGGACGGACACTTGGTCCAGAGACCTTCGGGGATGTTTTTCTTCTCTTGTGTCGCCAGTCCGGTTTTTTCTTTGCGAAACCAGGCCATTGTTCACCTTTACGTTGCCGGTTCGTTGCGTTCGAAGTACTTCACCATCACTACGGCGTCTTCGACCGGTCGTCGGTAATAGTTCGGTCGCTGGTACAGCACGCGGAAGCCGTGCTTGCGATAGAAGGCCAGCGCTTCCGAGTTGGACGGTCGCACTTCAAGCAAAATAAACTCACATCCGCTACCGTCCGCAATACTCAAAATACGGTCCAGAAGTTGCTGCGCAACCGATTTTCGCCGGTGCTCGGGGGCGACGGCGATGTTGGTCAGGTGCGACTCGACATCGACAATCAGGTAGCAGGCGTAGCCGATAATCTCGCTTTCGGTCTCGGCCACCAGACCGCCCCAGCCATTGGCGGTCACGCAATCGAGGAAAGCCGAACGCGGCCAGGGATCGGAAAAGATCTCCCGTTCCATCGTGACAATAGTCGACAGGTCGCTCTCGGCCATCGCCCGGATCGTCACCTGTCCGGTCTTACTGTCCACGTTGCCGTTGTTCAAAACGAAGTTCCGCCTGTGATTTCTGCAGGTACATCGGTTCGAGCGTTTCGATATCGGCCAGCTCGCCCTGCGCGAGTTTCAGCCGTCCGAGATTCACGAGGTCGGCTGCGCTCAGCTCGATCATCGGCAGCGAGCCGTTGACACCATGCGGTCTGGCCAGAGCGCTTATTTCCGCGCCGATCGCGACCAGGCTTTCATTCGGCATGAGACCCGGCAATTCAGCGTACGGCAACACCGACACCGTGTTTTCAAGAAACTTGCCACCCGCCACCGAGGCCGTGAAGCAGGCATCCTTCTTGAACGGAACCAGCACCGTTACCGGAGACGTGCGGTCGGCCAATCGGTAGGCGGCCAATTCGAATGTGGAGACAGCTACGACGTCCAGATTGAGACCCAGCGCCAGGCCCTTGGCCAGTGCAACGCCGATCCGCAGTCCGGTAAACGAACCCGGACCGACCGATACAGCGATTGCGCCGAGTTGGTCCTTGGGCATGCCGGCCGATTGCAGCAGGTGATCGATCTTGTTCAGCATCACCCGACCGTGCGAGATGCGGATTGCTTCCTCGTACTTCACCAGCCGGTCCTCGCCGTAACCGATCGCCATCCGCAGGGTCAGGCTCGAGGTGTCGATGGCAAGCAAGGGCGTTGTTGTCGGTTCGTTCATACCTGCACCAGGGCGAGATCGATCTCTCGTTCAGTTTCCGATACGATCTTGAATTCGAGCGCATAGTAGCGCTGGGGCAGCAGTTCGGCGGCCTTCTCGCCCCACTCGACGACGACGATACCTTCACGGCTGAGATACTCTTCCCAGCCGATCTCATACAGTTCGGTGGTCTGCTGGAGGCGATAGAGGTCGAAATGATACAGCTTCTTGTCGCCGCCGGGATACTCGTTGACAAAGGTATAGGTAGGTGAATTCACCAGGTTTGTGTCGATCCCCATGCCGCGAGCCATACCCCGCACGAACGACGTCTTGCCGCTGCCGAGATCACCTGAAAGCACGACCACATCGCCGGGTAAAAACGACCTGGCCAGCTTTTCGGCCAGCGCCTCGGTCTCCTCCTCACTGTGTGACACGATATTCAGAACGGGCATACATCAGCTACCGTGGAGTCATCACCGCCACCGGCACCACCATCTCCTCCAGCGAGATACCGCCGTGCTGGAAGGAGTTCTGGAACTGCCGCACCATCTCGTTGTAGTTGTTCGGATACACGAAATAGAAATCCTCTTTGGCGATGATGTAGGTCGTCGCCAGGGAGAACATCGGCAGCCGCCATTTCTCCGGTTTTTTCACCAGCAGCGAGTCTTTCGGATCGGATTTCAGGTTGTCGCCGTACTTGTAGCGCAGGTTGGTCGAGGTCGTGCGACGGCCGTGGGCCATGGTTCCGCGCTGGCAGAGCACCGAACCGTGATCCGAGGTCAGCACCACCGTAAAATCGCGCTCGGCGAACGTCTTGAGAATCGAGAAGAGCGGCGAGTGCACGAACCAGCTGCGCATCAGGGTGCGGAAGGCCGCCTCGGTCCCGGCGATCTCTTTCAGAATGACGTTGTTCGACCGACCGTGAGCGAGGATATCGAGAAAGTTGAAGACGAATGTCACGGCCGGACTTTCGAAATAGTCGGCGGCACGACGAGCCAACTCTTCACCCTCGGTGTTGTTGTATACTTTCACGTACCGCACCGGCTTGTCGAAACGCACCCCGGCGCGGGCGAGGTTATCGGCGAAGAGGCGATCTTCGAGACGATTGAGTGAGCCTTCATCCTGGTTCTGGTAGTTCTCCGGGTAGATCTTGTCGATCTCATCGGGGAACATGCCGGCATAGAGCGCATTGCGTGCAAACGGTGTCGCGCTCGGCAGCATGGAGAAATAATAGTCGCGCTGAATATTGAAGAACTCGGCCACCAGCGGTTCGACCAGCATCCACTGATCCAGTCGCATGCAGTCGACCACGATGAATAGCACCTTTTCCTTTTGTTTCAGTCGCGGGATGATGTAATGCCCGGTGATATCGGGCGAGAGCAACGGCCGGCGATCATCAAACAACCAGTGCTGGTACTGGTTGACCATGTACTTGGTGAACTCAGTATTCCACTCGCGCTTGGTCCCGGTGTGGGTCTCGCGCAGGCCTTCATCGTTGCTGTTGTCGAGTTCGAGGTCCCACTCGGCGATAAGCCGGGCAGCCTCGTGCCAGTCCTCGGGTTCCATCGGACCATACAAGCGCTGATTGAAACGGTTGATTTCCTGGACGTAACGGCGCATGCCCGATGATGAGATGATCTTGCGTGATTCGAGCAGGCGTTTGATGACGAGGAGAATCTGCGACGGGTTGACCGGCTTGACGAGGTAGTCATCGATCTTGGAGCCGATGGCGTCCTCCATCAGGCTTTCTTCCTCCGACTTGGTCACCATCACCACCGGCAAGTGCGGCCGGATGTCCTTGATCTCTTCGAGGGTGGTCAGACCGTCCTTCCCGGGCATCATTTCATCGAGCAGGACCAGGTCGAAGTTGGCGTCGCGGACCGCCACCACGGCATCGTCGCCGGACATGGCCGGGGTCACCTCGAAGCCCTTCTTCTCGAGAAACAGCAGGTGTGGCTTTAATGAGTCGATTTCATCATCGACCCAGAGTATTTTCTTCTTCTCAGCAACAGTTGGCATGCAATCTCCTTACTGGTTCGCTGCCACCGGCAGGGTGATGGCGAAAACGGTTTCGCCCGGGCGCGACCGTTCCAGCCGGATCATCCCGCCATGATACTCTTCCACGATTCGTTTCACGAGTGTGAGGCCCAGGCCCCAGCCGCGCTTTTTGGTCGTGAAACCGGGTCGGAAGATCTTGCGTGCGGCCGCCGAGGGGATCCCCTTGCCGTTGTCGGTCAGCTCGATCTCCACCGAGCCGTTTTCCACACTGGGGCGGGTTACCACGTCGATTCGGCCGTCTTTGGAATCCACGGCCTGCAGTGCGTTTTTGACCAGATTCTCCAGCGCCCAACTCAGCAGTTCCGGGTTGAGGGCAACTTTGGGGATCTCTCCTGCTTCGAGCGAAATCCGCACGCCGCGTCCTTCGAACGGCAACCGCCGTCGATAATACTCAACAACCTCGGCCACCAGATCGTTCAGATCGCACGGCTTCAGTTCCGGTACCGAGCCGATCATACCGAAGCGATTGGCGACTTTCTGCAGTCGGTCGACATCGATCTTCATGTTGTCAACCGTCTGGTCGATCAGGCTGGCCTCGCCATCGGGTTGCCGGCCGCGGGGTGATTCACTGTCGATCACTTCGAGCCAGCCCATGAGCGATGAGATCGGCGTGCCCAGCTGGTGTGCGGTCTCCTTGGCCATGCCGACCCATATGTGGCGCTCTTCGCTGCGACGAATCGTCTGGAAGCCGATCAGCCCAACCGTGAGGAATGCGAGGACGATCCCGATTTCGATAAACGGCATGAGCTTGAGCTGCGAGATGACTTCGGAGTCGCCGTAGTAGAGATAGTTGACGAAATCCTCGCCGTAGTGCAGCTTGAACTCACCGTTGTCCTCTTTCATGTCGATGGCGATCTCCTTGAGTCGGGCGATTGTCTCGGAGCTGCGATCGTCCGGGGCGATGTCCTTGATATTACGCCAGTAGAGGGGCTCGCCGCTCTGGTCGACGACCAGAATCGGGAAGGTTGCTTTGACGATGATCTCGTTGAAGATGAACTGCAGTTCGCTGCCGGAGGTAGGCGAGTTGGCGGCCAGCTGCCAGAGTTGCACATACTTGTCGACCTGCGAGCGGATATCGCGCTGCAGGGACTCGATGACATCAAAGGTGTACCAGATGAAGACGGTCGAGATGACGCCGATCCCGAGCAGCAGGAAGGTTTTGAACAACGTCGATTTGCCGACGTACAGATCCGACGTTCTGTTGAGCCATCGCCACCGGGAAGCCATCAGCCGATCGTTTCCATTCCGCCCATATACGGGCGCAGCCGCTCGGGAATGGTGATGGTCCCGTCGGCGTTTTGATAGTTTTCAAGTATGGCCGGAATCAACCGCGCCAGCGCGACACCGGAGCCGTTCAGCGTATGCGGGTATCGGACCTTGCGCTCTTCATCGCGGAATCGGCAGTTCATCCGCCGCGCCTGGAAATCCTCGAAAATCGAGATCGACGAGATTTCGAGATAACGCTCGATCCCGGCGGCCCACAGTTCGATATCATAACACTTGGCCGCTGCAAATGACAAGTCGCCGGTCGCCAGCGTGCTCACCCGGTAGGGCAGTTCGAGCGCCTGCAGGACCTTCTCCGCCTGGGCGACGAGTGATTCAAGTTCATCGTAGGAATTCTCCGGCCGGACGATCTTGACGAGTTCGACCTTCTCGAATTGATGCACCCGGATCATGCCGCGGGTGTCCTTGCCGGCCGAGCCGGCCTCGCGACGGTAACAGGGGGTGTGACCGACCAGGTTGATCGGCAGGCGGTCGTTTTCGATAATCGAGTCACGGAACATGTTGGTGATTGGCACTTCGGCGGTGGGGATCAGGTACGGACCATCGTTGCGCTCACGGTACATGTCATCATCGAGTTTGGGCAGTTGCCCGGTGCCGAACATCGTCTCCGCCGTTACCAGGTGCGGCACGCTGACCTCGGTGTAGCCGTCGGCGGTGTGCATGTCGAGCATGAAGTTCACCAGGGCCCGTTCCAGCCGGGAGCCCGGGCCTTTGAGGATGTAGAAGCCGGAGCCGGAGACCAGGGCAGCGGCCTCGAGATCCAGGATGTCGAGTCTGGCGCCGATCTCCCAGTGCGGCTGTACGGTGAAATCCCGTTGGGGGATCTCGCCCCACTCGCGCACGACCACATTGTCGTCTTCGGTGGCGCCCAGCGGCACCGATTCGTGCGGCACGTTGGGCACCCAGCTCAGGGCGGTATGCAGGTCTTCTTCGACGCCCCGGCGCTTGTCATCGAGTTCGGCAATCTGTTCGCCCACCTGACGCATCGCGGCGATCGCATGGTCGGCCGATTCGCCGGCCTTCTTTTTCTTGGCGATTTCAGCCGAGGCGGTGTTGCGGGTTGCCTTCAGTTGTTCGACTTCCTGCAAAATGTCGCGGCGCCGCTGATCGAGCGCAAGTACTTCGTCGATATCGGCCTTTTCGTTCTTGTTGGCGATCGCCTGTTTGACCA
>WJMS01000269.1 GCA_014727815.1 candidate division GN15 bacterium | reverse complement strand
GCGGGCCGAATCGAGCGCTCCCCGGCGCCAGAGTTGTACGCCCAGATTGTTCCATACCACCGGATCAGTCGGAGACTGCGCCAGCTCGGCGTGCCACTGCACGATCGATCGCTCGAGCGGAAGCGTATCGCCGGGCGCCGAGGCGTAAACCGCGCGCGTTACTCGGTCCCCTTCACCATACAGCAACTGGAAGCGCGCTTCGCTGAGACAGAGGTAAAGATCGCGGCCGATTATCTCACGCATCGCTGCCGGTAGAATGACGTCACCATCGCCGTCGGTCACGTGACGAAAGATGCGGAACTGCAGGCCGGCCGGCCACAACAGCGGCGCCGGCGGCTTGCAGAGATAGTACAAAACGTCGCGTTGCCGACACCATGACGCGATCGACTCGAGATTCTCCCGGAAGCGTTCGGGTGAGACTCGGACAACAAGCGGACGATCAATGTCGGCGTCCGGCACATCGGGCGCCAGGAGTACGCACAAGACCCGGTAGAGCGCCAGGTGCGACAGCGTACGGCGTAGGAACTTCATGTGTTCAGCTTCGAGTAATTCCCGGTCCGAATAACAGCCGGAGACCGACGCGTCATTGTTGCCGCGGTAAACTACCACCGCGTCCGGAGCGAGTTCATCTCCCCTCAACTCGAGAACACGGCGGACCTGCTCGGAGGAATAGCCGGAGACGGCGGCATTGATCACTTCGACGTCGGTCATCCCCCGATGCGACATGGTCAGCTGACGTTCGAGTAACGCGGCAAACGTCTGCCCGGAAGAGGTCAGCCCCAGTCCGACCGGCGAGGAGTCACCGAGCACGAGGACACGAAAGGTCGATGGTAACTTGGAAGTGATCGGCTTACCGATCAGGTGAGCATCGTTGGTGTGAATGAGCGGGTTGTCAAGATTGGCGCGAAAGCGCAGAGCAAGTCCGGATCCGATTCGTGCCAGTCGAACAGCGACCCAAAGAATGTAGTTTGCCAACCGGTCTCCACGGCACACGTACGGGCATCGAGCGCGGCCGTTTCAAGCAGTCTCGCCGTACCTTCCAGGACACCCAGCCCGATCAGAATGCCGATACCGGCGAAGACGATTTTGCGCACCATGTTTGCCTCGCTGCACTAACGAAGCGACGGCAGTCGATCACTCAACTGCCGTCAATATTCCGAGAAGCTCGAACGGGCTAGGGCGTGCCGCCAGGAGCGCCACCGGCGCCGGGGCCGCCTCCCGGACCACCGCCCAGGCTCTGCAGATCTTGTTTGACAAAGCCCTCCGGTATCTCAAACCGCGACGGATCGATCTGTTCGTTGCGGATGTCGACCACCTCCGAGTTCAACGTCAGCACCTGGAAATGCCCGGTCGGAGCCGGCATGCCGGCCATTTGTGCATACATCTTGGCCACACTCACCACCACCGAGACCATGTCCTGACGGTCGAGGCTGTCCGGCGTGGGCGCCGCCGGATCGACCGCAGTCGCCGCTTCCAGGGTCAACTCCATCTGAATCGGGATCCCGTCCAGAGTTGTCAGTTCATCTGACAAATCGGCGAAGGCATGGCCGAGCTGCCCGACAAACGACTGCAGGATGTTGCCGAACCAGTTCGGGTCAACGCCGATTGCATTGGTCATCGTCTGCATCTGCTGCATGATGATCTCGGCCTGCTCGAATTCCGACGAATACCAGATGTCCGTCTCCAGAAACACCGTGTCGGTACCCAGCTGCTCGCTGGTGCCGATGATATTGACTTCCTTCTTCCAGCACGGGAAGCCGTTGATCTCCCGCTGCTCGACACTGTCCTGTACATTGATGTCCCAGGTACTCTGCGAAAAGAACTTGATACTCGGGTCGGCGCCGGCCGAGGTATCCAGGGCGGCAAACTGCTGCCGCATCTGCTCGAAGTTGCCTCGTATTGCACCAAACGGCATTTCCAGGTAGGTGGAGTCCGCTTCCGGCCGGGTCAGCAGCATGACCGCTGAGTCGAGCAGGATGATGTTGTAGTTCTCCTGGGTCATGACACTGTCCTCGGGCAGGTTCGGGCTGGTCATCGAAATGGTCGTCTGCGATGCCTGCTTGCTGCCCTCGAACCACTGGGTCATTTCGACATCACCGGTGAAGATGCCCTGGACCTCGACCCGGGCAGTCTGTTCCATAACCACCCCGTTGTCGGATGCCCCACCGCCACAGGAGAGCGCCACCAGTCCGGCCGCTGCGACTGCAGCCGGGATGAAAAACCGTTTCAGCATACAAAGAACTCCTTTAGTTTCTGCCATGATAGGGCCCGATGGTCGGGTGTCCAAGCGAATTGTCCCCGCTCACACAGAAAGCCTCTCGGCCACCGCCATCAACTCCATTTCATCGAGCTTCGGCCGTCGGCGTCCCCACGACCCGGCGGTACCGCCCCAGAGATGCAGATCGCGAAAACCTGAGGTGCGAAGCAGGAGGATCAACTCCGAGGGCACGAAGCCGCGCTCCCAGTCAATCCGTTCGGCCGCTTCACCCGGGCTCGCTTCGACACGACAGATCTCCGCAAGAATGAGCGGATCAAATATGCCGGCATCGATATCCTCTTCACTGTGCGCACGAATCGTGCGGCAGCCGTTGAGTACGGTGATAATCAGACGACCTTCGGGTTGCAGCGCGCGATGGATGTTGCGAAGAATCATCGGACCCTGCTCGTACGGATCGTGCCCGCCGCCGAGCAGGCCGAAGGCCCCTTCGCACAGGCACACGGCGCCGTCGAATCGTCGGTCGGTCGCAAATGCGGTTGCATCGGCCTGAACCCACTCAACCGTCACCCCGGCTTCATCGGCTGCCGCGCGCGCCTGGGCCAGCATGCCTTCGGAGATGTCCAGCCCGGTGACCTGATAACCGCGCCGGGCCAGTTCGATAGCGTGGCGGCCGACCCCGCAGCCGACATCGAGCAACGGCGCGCCCTGACGCACCTGCAGTTCTTCCAGCACGAAATCCACCTCGGCCACCGTATTGCCGGTGAACTCGTTTTTCAGGTAGTACGGGGCGTGCCGATCGAAAAACGCCTGCCACTTGTTTTCGGTATCCATACACCTCTCCTCCTGCAGTTCATGTCAGAGCACCAGTTCGGGGACCAGCATCCAGTTGAGCTTCCAACCACCCTCCTGGTCCTCGACCAGACAAACGACACCGCTGTTGCGGAACGCTATCACCGGTTGGTCGGGATCACCGGTCAGAAGCAGCGACGCCAACCGGCTCACATGCGGCATGTGACCGACCAACATGACGTCCTTGTCGGTCTCAGCGAGCTGTCTGCGTATCACCTCCGGATCGTCGTTCGGCGAGAGGGCGTCGCTTTGCTCCACCCGGTTCGTGATACCGAGCATGTCCGCGAATATCTCGGCGGTCTGCCGGGCGCGCGTCTTTCCGCTATGGACGATATCAGCCGGATTCGGATGGCGCGAGTGGGCCAAATGCTGCGCTACCTTCTGGGTTTCATTCGCGCCCGATTCGGTCAACGGGCGGTCGGGGTCCTGGTCCTTGGCCATGGCCAGGCCGTGCTGCACCAGATACAGTTTCATCGATCTACCTCCAATCATTCGGCGGACGATGCGGTTACAAGAAACGGATTATGGTGCTGCGGGGCAATGATGGAACAGGGCATCCGCTGTAAAACGAGACCGCCCGCCCGAGAGGGCGGACGGCCTGCAATGAGCGAAACGTGGGTATGGACCTAGTTGAGGTAGGCCCGAAGCGATTTGCTGCGCGAGGCATGCCTCAGGCGGCGAATCGCTTTTTCTTTGATCTGACGCACGCGCTCGCGGGTGAGCGAGAAACGGGCGCCGATCTCCTCGAGCGTGAGCGCCTTCTCGTGATTCAACCCGAAGTAAAGATTGATCACTTCGGCTTCACGCGGCGTCAACGTATCCAGAGCCTTCTCGATTTCCACACGGAGCGACTGGCTCAACAACGCCTCGTCGGGCGACGGCTGGAACTCGTCCTCCAGCACATCGATCAACGAATTGTCCTCCGACACCGAAAAGGGCGCGTCCAGAGACAGATGCGAATTGGATATCTTGAGCGTGTCGGCAACTTCGCCTTCCGATAGCTCCAGCTCCTTCGCGATCTCCTCCGGCGAGGGCTCGCGACCGAGCCCCTGCTCCAGACGGCTGGAAATCTTGCCGATCTTGTGCAGTGTTCCCACTCGGTTGAGCGGTAACCGGACAATACGACTCTGCTCGGCCAGCGCCTGCAAAATCGCCTGTCGAATCCACCACACGGCGTAACTGATGAACTTAAAGCCACGGGTCTCGTCGAATCGCTTGGCCGCCTTGATGAGGCCGATATTGCCCTCATTGATCAGGTCAGCCAGCGACAACCCCTGGTTCTGATACTGCTTCGCTACCGAGACAACAAAGCGCAGATTCGCCTTGGTTAATTTCTCCAGGGCCTTTTTATCGCCCTGCTTGATTCGGCGAGCCAACCGCACTTCTTCATCGGCTGTAATAAGAGGTGTTTCCCCGATTTCGCGAAGATACAAATCGAGCGAGCGATCTTCATCGCGATACTTAAGGGATTGCTTAGCCACTTGTGTCGACTAACTCCTTGCGTTACAGTGGTTCCCAAGAATGACAGAAACCGGCCGGACAGCCGCTTCAGACACTCTTCTTCCTCACCTGGTTACTCTCTCACACTACCTACGGCCGGATTACTTTCCGGGCGATGGAGCCGTCAGGCTCCTGGACAATAAACGGGATGTGGGTACGGGAACGCTCCAGCGTCCCAACCTGTTCCCGAATGTCCGTCAGCGATGCCACCGGCTCATTGTTGACCTGCAGCACGATCGTCCCCTCGGTAATCGAGGCCCGATCGGCCGGAGTGCCCGGATAAACCCGGATCACGTACAAACCGTCGACATGCTGAATTCCTATATCTCGCGCCATCTGCGGCGTAAAACTCACGAGCTCCATCCCCAGCCATTCCCGGGTCGGGGTTCGGCCGGTCTCGGTCGGCGGCTCATCCATTGAGGCGAGGAACTGCTCCCGATCGACCACCGTCGTCCGCAACCGCTTCTCTTCACCATCGCGGACGACATCGATCGGCACCGACTGGCCTGCCCGGACAGTCGAGACAAGCACCGAGAACTGGTTCGAATTCAAAACTTCTTTTTCGTTGAAGCCGATCACGATATCGCCCTGCCGGACCCCGGCCTGCTCAGCCGGCGAATTTTCAAAGACCGAATCGATCCGAACACCGCGCACGGCGCTCAGTCCCTGCCGCTTGGCCTCGCGCTCGGTCAAGGGCGACAGCCAGACGCCCAGCCAGCCGCGGGCCGCTTTGCCGCTCTGGATCAGGTCGGGCACGATTGCCCGGGCCAGATTGATCGGGATGGCAAAGCCGATCCCGACCGACGAGCCGGTCGGCGATGATATCGCGGCATTGACGCCGATGCATTCTCCCCGAAGGTTGAGCAGCGGGCCACCGGAGTTGCCGGGATTGATCGAAGCATCGGTCTGGATATAATTCTGGTAACGCGGCGTATCGGCGCCAAACCGGAGATTGGTCCGGCCCTTGGCCGATATCACGCCGACTGTCACGGTCCGCTCCAGCCCCTGCTGGGGGAACGGATTGCCGATTGCAATCGCCCAGTCACCCACCTTCAACGCTTCCGAGTCTCCGAACGGAATGACGGTAATCGGCTCTTCGGGCTCGACCTTGACGACGGCCAGGTCGGTCTCCTTGTCGCGGCCGACCACCCGGGCCTCGTATTCATAGCCGGTGGAGGTGCGCACAACGACCTCGACCGCATCTTCGATGACATGATTATTGGTCAGGATGTAGCCGTCCTCGCGGAAGAAGAAGCCGGAGCCGGACGAGGTCCCGAAGCCGCGACCCTGGAAATACCACGGGACATCCTCTTCCTTGGTCCGGGCGGATATATTCACGACGGCATCCTGTACCGACTCCACCACCGCCACAAACGGTGATTCCATTTCACCGTCGCGCTCGACTACCGGGAAAGCGCCGGTCTGACCGACATTCACCGGCATCTCGGCCACCGTGGACGGGGTCAGGTCGATCTGCGAGGCCAGGATAAGACCAAAAATCGTGCAGACGACAGCCACGGCGCCTATTGAGAGCGCATGTTTACGGGAGTTGCGGCGGGATTGGTGCGACTGTGCGGGAAAGCGGTGCTCGCCCAAGATTTCCTCCGACAGACTTAGCTTCGCAATTTAATGACCGATTGTCGGCCTGTCAACATTAATTATACGGCGACTCCGTCCTTTTATAACGGACACTGCTGCGAATCGATTCACTATTTTTCGGTCTTTTCACTCGTTTTTTCCCTCTTTCACGCAATTCACAGAAATACTGAGTCTCGGCACACGCTGTGCGAACCCGTGAACGCACAAGTAACGATCATCCGCCGAATCTCGTTCATCGGTACCCCGGTTGACTTTTCCACCTCCGGCGGCTACCTTCTATCTTGCCATGCAAACCTCGCTTACAGAAGCACAGCAGCTTATTGACGCCGGCCGACGGCTCGATACAAAGGGCTTTATTGCCGGCACCGACGGCAACCTGTCGGCCCGATGCGAAGATGGTGCCATCCTGATCACCCCCTCCGGCCGTCCCAAGGGGCAGCTGACGCCCGATGATCTGGTCACGGTGTCCGTCGACGGCACGGTTGTCGACGGCTCCGGCAAGCCATCGTCGGAGATCGCCATGCACCTGCTGGCCTACCGCCGCCGTCCGGATTGCCGGGCCTGCGTCCATTCCCACCCGCCCCACGCCACAGCCTTCGCGGTGGCCGGCCGGGAACTGCCGTCGGATATCCTGCCCGAGGTGGTCGTCTTTGTGGGTCGAATTCCGCTGGCAGAGTACGCGCCGCCCGGGACCGAGGCGGTCCCCAGTTCTCTCGAACCATTCATCGCCGAACATAACGCCTTCTTGCTTCGCAATCACGGCCTGCTGACGATCGGAACGACCGTCGAGGAGGCGCTGCACCGCCACGAGACCGTCGAACACTTCGCCCGGATCCTGTGGCTGGCGCTGCAGGTCGGGGAGCCGGGACGGATTCCCCCGGACGACCTGGCCCGCCTGAACCAGCTTCGCGATCGGTTGGCCGACAAAAAGGAGCCCTCCTGAGGGAGCAGGTATGGTCATTACCAAAGTAGTTCTGGAGAAAGCCAATCGGCTGTATCAATTGCCGCCGGGGCTGCTGTCGTTCATGCGCGCCGAAGAGCGCCGGGGCCTGCTCAAGCGCGACGATCTGGTCGATCTGGCT
>WJMS01000268.1 GCA_014727815.1 candidate division GN15 bacterium | reverse complement strand
TGCGAGATTAGGTAGTCGGTGGCCGCCGGCATGGAACCGTAAGACGACGAGCCGGCCGACAGATTGACCGCCGCGACATTCCAACCCTCACTCTTCAGATTGCCGAGATAGTACATGGCCTCGGCGACATAGTCCATGGCCACAATGGCAACCTCACCGTAGTAGGGGTCATAGATCGTCCATCCGACCCTGAGTGGGACCAGGCGGGCACCAAAACTGCCGGAAGCGAACGACCCGTCGCCCCATCCCCCGGCGATCCCGGCGATCCCTTCGCCGTTATTCGTGATTGCGGCCGCGATACCGGCGACATGGGTGCCGTGCCCGTCACTGTCACGAGGATCATTGTCCACCCCGCCGCAGTCGGCGTCGACACAGGGATCGTCGAACGTCGTGCTGTCCACGAAGTCCCAACCGATCATGTCATCAATGTAGCCGTTGTTGTCGTCGTCGACCCCGTTGCCCGCAGTTTCGTTCTTGTTGATCCAGATATTACCTGCGGTCCAGCTGCTTGTCGGGGAGGGCGGGAAATAGCCACCGAGATCTTCGTGGTCATACTCGATACCGGTATCCATAATGCCGAGCAACACGAGGCTGTCGCCCGTTTCCACATCCCAGGCCTCGCGTATATCCAGGCTGTGGTCCCACCACAGATTCCATTGGCTGTTGGTGAAGTGGGCCTCGTTCGGATGGGCGTCGGCACGGTGAAGTGGAATCGGCTCGGCTGAGTGCACGGCCGGGTTGTCCCGAAATGCCTTGAGCGCCTCGGTAAGTGATCCGGCCTCCACCTTCACCTTGTAACAGCGGGCCAGCGCGCGAAGCGGTTCGCTCTGGTCCTTCTGTGCCCGCTTGTCCGCTCCCGGGAACTGGGGCTGCAGTGACTCCACGCCGTGTCGGTCGAAGAGTTCTGCCATGCCGTCAAGATGCTGCAGGGCTTTGGCCGACTTGACGTCGCGCTCATGATCAACCGGCACCTCGTCCCGTAACCTAATGACCATACGATCGTCGGCAAAGCCGATAAAACTCGGGTCCTCATCCAGAGCCGGATAGCCGAGCGCGGCCCCCGACGTATATGCGAGACTCGATGCGGCGCCGGCCAGTAGCAGCACCGCTGCAAATAGAACGGTCCATCGCATTGTTACCTCCTGTGGTTCAACCTGTTCGTCTCAGCGGGCACAGGCCGTACACGAAACGGCCCTGTCCCCCGTGGCGGATACCGCCGCCCGCTGTCTTACGACAGCGGGCCGAGGTATTTCGTACTCACCGCTACGTGTGGCCCGGGTGGCTATTCCTCACCCTCGTCTGGTACCTGGTAGGGAATGTACTTGGAGCCACTGCCCTTGGGCGGGCACACCGAGCAGTACGTCCAGTAGCCGCAGTAGCTGCCGTCGGCGTTGTATCCGGCCCATTTCTCGATCACCACACCCTGCAGGCCGTTACAGATGCAGGGGTTATTCGTGATGTTCATCCCTGCATTGTATTCATAGCACCACAGCGCATTAGCACTGCCGGGACTCATGATCGTGACACCCATGCCAAGCAGGATGGCCATCACGAACGTGGCTGCGAAAACTCCCATTCTCTTCATAGTTTGCTCCTTTGCCCATTGGGCCGATTGATTGTGAGCTCGTCTCGCGAGCGGTTCTCGGGATATCACGGTATCATGCAAAAAGCTGTAGGACTATCCGTACTGTCGATCAGCGGCCGGACAGCGAGCCCGCCCCGCGTGACGATCGGATTTCTCCCCCCGTTCAGAAATGTCGGGAGATAAACCTGGCCGAAAGCCCGGGCATGAACCCCGGCAAGATCAGTGCAACCCTCCCGCCCCGATCGACCCCGACCGTCATCGGAAACTGATAGATCTGACCGGCCTCGAGAAATGTCTCGGATACCGGCAACGACAGTAAGTCGGTTTGCGAACTAAACACCTCCGGCGTGGTCGAGAGCAGGACAAGCCGGTACCGATCGTCGGGCAGCACGTGCTGCGTGGCAAGCAAGTCTACATACTGCTGACAGGGACCACAGCCGTTGGTGACGAAACACAGCAGAAGTTTGTGGTCACGGGCCAGTTCGACCAGCCGTGAGGAGGCGGCATCATTACCGGGGCAGATGTCTTCGAGCTTCAATCGCTCGCCGATCTGCAGCCGGGTTGGATTATCGGGCGCGGCGCGGTACGTGTCGCCGGCCGTAAGCGATGCGCCGAGTTTACTCCCTGCAATCACTCCCACGACCAGGAGCACGGCAACAATCGCCGCCGTGCGCCAACGGGTCCGCGGCGCGGCGTCGTTCTCGGTTGATTGACGTTCGGTTCGGGCTTGCATATCGCCGACCTCCCTTCGCTGATGAGCAACCCATCGCAGCCCATTAGTGCGTTTGCCACCGAGCGAGGCGGGCCGCCCCTGACTCATAGAGTAAACGTCGCGTGTTCGACGGATCTTACAGACCGCGTGTGATTTCCCTTGCGGGGGACAGCGCCGGCGTGCGAACGCCTTGACTTACAGCCGATGGATATTACCTTGTAATGTGAACACCAATCTCATCTCACACATGAATGAACTTTGGGAACAGGCCCGGGCTGGAGACAAGCAGGCCGAGTCGGTAGTCTTCGATCAACTGCGCCGTCGCTTCCTTGCGCTTGCCCGCACCCGGCTCGATGGCTCGGACTGCGAGGATGTTGCCCACGACGCGTGCATGGTGGTCTTGCGCAAATACAAGGAGCTGCAACCCCCGTTCAAGTACGATGCCTGGGCGGTGCAGGTGCTGAACTACCAGATCGCCAACCACCGTCGACGCGCCGCGACAGCCCGGCGCCATGCGGCGGCCTCGCCGGATGAACACGAACGAGCCGCCGGATCCGGGCCAATCCCCGAACCGAGCTTCCTGCAAGCCCTCATCGATTGTGTGCGTAAGATTGCCGGGGGGTATCGACGTTATATTCGTGTACTCAATCTGGTGCACCAGGGGTATACCACTGAAGAAATATGCGAGAAACTGGGTGTTTCGCGAAATAATCTGTACGTTATGGTAACAAGGGGGCGAAAACTGCTGGAAGAGTGCCTGGACCGGCGGGAGGTACGGCCGTGACACGCCACTGCACCAACCGCGAAGTCGGACGGACCCTCGCCGCCTACGAACTCGGGCTGACAACCGCCGAAGAGTCGGCGCGCTTTGAGGCTCATGTGCTCAACTGCAATTACTGCCTGGCCAGACTGGAACGACATGGAGGTACGGCCGCCATGCTGCGCGACCACCCTGACCTGCAGCAGGCGGTGGCAACGGCCCTGGAGTCGGGTCCGGCTATATCGACACGCCGGTCGGTCTCGGACATGCTCTGGCCATCGGATATCGCCTGGCCGCTGCGCCCGGGCCTGTTGCTCGGCGCCCTGGCAGCAACCATAGCCATCGTCATTGTCGGCTGGCTGACCCTGGCCGCACCCGATCGCGTGTCGGTGCTTCAGCCTATCGAGCTGTCGCCGCATCGAAATGCCGCAACCGCAGCCTACCCTCAGATGCGCGACGGCGATGCGCTGTTGTCATTCGTATATCCGGGCGCAATTCCCGGCGAACCGTATGTAATCGTTCTGCGACGGGATACCAGCCTGGTCTTTCAACTCGATCCGTATCGGGATTTCGATGCCTTTGGTATCGGCCGGCTGTATGTCCCGGGAGAGAAGCTGGCGCCGGGCAACTATAGCCTGACCGTGCGCGATGCCGGGACGGCCGGCGATTCGGAAACCGTCAGCTACTACTTCGAAATAACGCAGCCGTGAGCCCTGCCGGCCCGGGCCGCCACCGGCGTACGGCCGGTTGAGTCGCCGCACGCACGCGAATTCGAACCACCAGTAAGGAGTGACACCTCGTGCCTAACCGACTGTCCGTCCTGACCGGCGCTTGCGCTCTGATCGTGCAGCTTGTCGCACTGGCCGGGCCGGCGCAGGCGGCCGATCCCGGACTCCTGCTCAAACAGGCTGACTCGCTGTATGCGGTTGAAGCGTACGACGCCGCCCGAGAACTGGTCCCCCGGATCGGCGCTGCCCTCGAACCGGTGGCGGCGGACTCCGCCACGATGCAGGATGCTCGCACATGGCTTGAATACGGCGTCCTGCTTGTGTCGCTCTCCGAATTCACTCGAGCCGACACTGCCTTGCAGCAGGCGGTTGAACTGGCCGAACAGGCCGTCGGGCCGAGTGATACCCTGTTCGCCGAGTTTCTCTCTGTTCTGGCCAGCCTGTATCGCACGCGCGGTGATCTCGACCGGGCCGAGGCCGTACTAAAACGCTCACTCGCTATTCATAAGTCATGGGGCAAAGAAAATGAGTTGATGGTTACGGCGGGGCAGATCAGGCTGGCCTCGCTGTATCTATACATGCACCGGATTGACGAGATCGAACCATTGCTGCGCAGTGCCTACGACATTCGCGTAGCCCACCTGGGCAAAGATCATGAGTTTGTAGCCACCGTTCTGTCGCTCCAGGCCGGCCTGCGCGAGCTCCAGGGCCGACCGGATGAAGCCGAGCAGCTCTACCTGCAGGCCCTGGCCATCCTCCGCGACCGCAAGGGCCCGGATTACGCCGGTGTTGCCCGCATTCAAACCGCCCTGGGCACCGTCTATCGCAGCCAGGGACGGTACGACGAATCGCAGCGCGCGTACGACAAGGCAATCGAGATCTACTCGAGCGAAACCAACAACATGATCGGCGCCACCGCCGGCCCCTACGCCCGACTCGGCTGGTTGTTCATGGATCAGGGACGGTATCGCGAAGCCGATTCGTGTATCCGGATAGCCCAGGACATTCGTCGACAACACCCGGGCGTGGGTGAGATCTACTTCGCCTATGGTGAATGGCAGCTGGGGCAGGTCGCTACCAGAATGGGACAGCTGGACGAAGCCGAATCGAGTCTGCTGTCCGCCCTGCCGCCAATACGGGAAACACTTGGCCCGCTGCACCCGACTGTCTTCAGAGTGCAGGCGGACCTGGCCAACCTCTATGCCGTTCAAGGCAACTGGGAGCGAAGTGTCTCCTATTACCACACCATCCTGAAGGCGCAGCGAAGTGTCACGCGCGCCTGGTTTGCCGTCTCGAGCGAGCATGAGAAACTCTCCTGGATACGAAAGTACCCGCTCGTTGATCCGGCTCTTGTGACGATCGCCCTCGCATCCGGTCGCCGCGATGCCATAGAACTTGCCGGAGATATGGTCCTGACCGGTAAAGGCGCGGTGATCGATGCCCTGGCGGTGCAAAGCGAGTCCATTTACTGCTCGACCGATGAGACCACCCGGTCGCTGTGGGAGCAACGGGCCGATCTCTGTTCCGAGGTCGCCGGAATCGCAATGGGACATTTCCCGCCGGAGCTGAGTCGGCGGGTCAATGATACGCTTGTTCAGCTCTATCGCGTACTCGACTCGCTGGAGGCCGCGCTGAGCCGATCCTGTTCACGATTCGAGGACCGATTGCTGCGGGACGACGCCCGGATCGGGACGATCCGCGACGCATTGCGGGACGGCTCGGTGCTGTGGGAGTTCGTCAAGTACGAACCCCTCAATCTCATTTGGCCGGCGCCGGACCAATCGGGCGCCCGGTATGCCGCCTTTGTTATTGCCCCGAAGCGGGAGACGCTGTTGCTGGATCTGGGCGAAGCCAGGGTGATCGATTCCGTCGTGGTTGCCATTCGCGCGTCGATTGCCGATATCGGACATGCCGTCTACGGCGCCCACGGCCCGTATCTCGAAGCCCAGTTGCAGCGGCAGCTTGCCGACCTGCACCAACTGGTGATAGCTCCGCTCGCAGCTCACTCCGGATCGAGTTCGTTCGTGTACGTCGCGCCCGATGGCGCCCTGAACCTGATTCCATTCGGCATCACGGTCGACCGGAACGGAGCCTATGCGCTCGAATCAACCGCCTTCCATTATGTGGCGTCGGGACGAGAATTGCTCGGCTGGCACAACCCGGAGCCGAACTCCGGGACGGCCATCGTTATGGCCGACCCGGCTTTCGATTCCCACCCCGCACCGGTCGAAGATCCAGCTGTCACGGCACAAACCGCCGCATACCGTTTCAACACGACCGATGGCGTGGCGGCGCCACATACGGGCGCCTTCGCCCGGTTGCCCTTTACCCGCACCGAAGCGGAAGAAGTTGTCGATGTCCTTCGTGAATACAGTGACATGGATGTTCAGACCTTTCTCGGTGCGAGGGCCGGTGAGACGGTCCTGCGGTCGTTGACATCGCCACCGCGCCTGCTGCATCTCGCCACACACGGCTTCATGAACGCAACAGAGGGTAAATCGACCGGCGCCGCCGAGCGACACAATCCCCTGCTCCGGGCCGGACTGGCGTTCGCCGGCGCCAATCGCCGAGTTCACGACACCACCGGCGAGACTGGTCACGACGGCATCCTGACCGCGCTCGAAGCGACGGCCCTGCAATTGTATGGAACGGAACTGGTCACCCTCTCAGCCTGTGAGTCCGGCCTGGGCGATGTTATGGCGGGCGAAGGCGTGTTCGGGCTAAGTCGGGCCTTTGTTCATGCGGGCGCCGATGCCGTCATGATGAGCCTCTGGAGAATCGCCGACGCACAAACCGCCCGATTGATGAGGGGCTTCTACGCCGAATGGCTGGGCGGCAAGTCAAAACAGGAGGCCCTGCGCCAGGCCATGTTGTCCATGTTAAAGGCGGCTCGAACACGACACGGTCACGGCCACCCCGCCCTGTGGGCCGGTTTCGTTCTGGCCGGAAATCCCGATTGAACACCCGACCATCGACTACCATCGGACAAACCAATATAACTTAGACAATTATTGTCTTGAAATCTCCGGGCATCTTCTTATTTTGGAGCCATACGAAACAATGGCTCCCTGTTCGGGCATTCCATTCATCCGCTTACTACACCGTGATCAAGATCGAGAAGGGCTACTATCGTGACATCCTCCGTTCGACTCCTCGCCTCATGTGTGCTGCTGCTATTCGCAGCCATAGAGTCTCCCGTCAATGCACAAAACACGCTGGACCGTTCCTTTCACCTCCCCGGCATGGGGTACTATGGGTCAGTATACGCCCTGAGTTCACCGGTTGGCGGCAGCGACCTCTTCATCGGCGGTCGGTTCTCAAATGGAGCGTACGGCCGGAACATCACCCTGTACGATCGCTTCACCGGCGCTTTCACCAAGCTGGGCGATGTCACCACACCGTCCCAGACCGAAGTCCTGGCAGTCCACCGTATCGGCCCCGATACAGTCATTATTGGCGGCGACTTTCCCTCCATCAACGATGACTCCAGCATGGCCTACCTGGCCCTGTGGGACGGCCAGGCCTGGAGCCCCATCAACGGTACCGGCGATGGCCTCGACGGTGCGGTGCGCGCTATCACGACCTTTGCGGGCGACATCTATGTCGGCGGTGTGTTCACCCAGGTCGATGGACAGGCTATAGAAGGCGTGGCCTACTGGGATGGCGATAACTGGTCTGGCCTGCTCGGCGGCCTTGACGGCAGCTCGACTGTAGAGGTCAACGATCTCGAAACGTTCAACCAGTCCATCTGGATTGGCGGGCAGTTTGAGACGGCCGATGGCGCTTCATCAGCTAACCTCGCCATCTGGTCCGGCAACGCCTTTCTCACTCCACCGGGCACGACCGATGGCCCGATTAACGACCTGCACCTGCACACCGATGGTCAGG
>WJMS01000267.1 GCA_014727815.1 candidate division GN15 bacterium | reverse complement strand
GCCGAGATCACCAGCGCGCCCTTTTCGTTCAAAAACCGCTCGGCTTCGGCAATAAGCTGTCCTGCCAAACGTTGCCCTCGATAGTCCGGATCGACCGCCAGCCGCTCAATCCAGGCGCGTCGATAGGTGAAGTTCGCGATTACTACACCGATCAATCGCTCAGAATCAAACGCACCGATATACCGGCAGTGCGGATCGGTCATTTCAGCGGTCATCCGTTCGCGGGTGTCGCGGCCTTTCGGGCGGTGGCCTAGCCCGGCCCGGATCCACAGCTCGATCACCGCGTCGTACGAGTCAGGGGTGAGGGGGCGGATATCCATATCGGCAAGTTATTGCCGGAACGGGCCAGAGGCAAGCTTCTGGAGGTCAGGTCCCATCCACAAACCCCACGATTTGTACCGACAATCCTAAAGAGGCGAAATCATCGGATATGCGACCACTGTCCGAGGATCTGACCGCATTGACCTCCGTTACCCTTCGACGGCGCTCAGGGTAATGTCCGCAATTCGACGGCGGGACATCACCGAGCACACTTTTTTCTGTTCTGTCAGATGCTAGCCCGCCTCGGGCCGGCGATAGCTGACGGACTCACCCATCCGATTCGCACGCCCGAAACAAAAACGGCTTTGAATCAGCCGCGTTTTTCGTAGTATACTGGAAGTACTACGAACTCGCAGGCAGGAGGAACCATGCACTATCAGCCACCGCCACCACCGGTCTTCTACAAGAATCCCGGTCTGGCCGCGGTCTTATCGTTTTTCTGGATGGGCCTCGGGCAGGTCTACAACGGTCAGATTGCCAAGGCAGTCGTCTTTATCGTCGCCTACGCCATTTCCTGGCTTCTGATGTTCATCCTGATCGGTTTCATCACCACCCCGATTCTCTGGCTGTACGGGATGTGGGATGCATATGATTCGGCCCAGAAGATCAACAGCGACCTGGCCTTCCGCGCCGGCGGCGGTCAGCAGAACCAGCCCCCGCCGGGACCACCGGTGAACTGACCCGATGCTCCTGGCGATCGATATCGGCAACACCAACACGGTGGTCGGGGTGTTCGACCGTGACAGGCTCCGCGACTATTTTCGGGTCGCCTCGTCGCACCATCTGACGTCCGATGAGGCCGGGCTGTTCGTGACCGGGCTGCTTGACCGGATGGAAGTCCGCCCCGACGAAATCAACCGCATTGTCGTCAGTTCGGTCGTCCCACGGCTGAGCACCGTGTACGAGCGGATGTGTGCCCGGTTTTTCAAGGTCGAACCGCTCTGGGTATCGGTCGACATCACGCTGCCGGTCACGATCGATATCGACAAGCCCCGCCAGGTCGGCGCCGACCGAATCGCCAACGCCGCCGCGGCCTTCGTGAAATACGGCGGTCCGGTGATCGTGATCGACTTCGGGACGGCCATCAATTTCGACGTCGTTACCGAGCAGGGCGCGTATATCGGCGGGGTGCTGGTGCCGGGTCCGGAAACCTCGATGGCGGAACTGGCGCGCAAAGCCGCCCGGTTATTCGAAGTGCGCCTGGCCGAGCCGGAACGGGCAGTCGGCCGCACTACCGCCCAGGCGCTGCAGTCCGGCCTGTTTTACGGCACGCTTGGCCAGATCGACTTTATCCTCGACAGGATTATCGCCGAAACCGGTTTCACCAGTCCTACCGTGGTGGCCACCGGCGGCCTGGCCAACGGAATCGAGAAGCACTCCCGCCATATCTCCAAAGTCGATCCGACCCTGACTCTCGACGGCCTTCGCTATATCGCGGCCGCGAATTAGCCCCAGTCTTCGAGATCTTTGCACAAGAAAACGGGCCGGACTTACTCCGACCCGTCATCAGGACTGTCCTTTGGTGTAGCCGTGCTACTCGCGATCGAAATCCCTCGGAGGCAGGTTCATCAGTTGCCTGAGCAGATTGCGCGGATCCTCCGGAGCCTCCGTCGGCGGCACCGGATTAGCCCCGTCAGGCGCACCGGTACCAACATACACTCGACGCGAGGTCGAGTACGTGTAGCTCCACAGCGCGCCGATCATCCGTCCCGAGGATGGGTTGGTGGCAAAGACGCCGCTGTCCGGCATCGGTCCCGTATAGCCGTAGACGCTGACTTCGACGTAACCGTTGTCCTGGATCATAGCCCCCGGAATGACAAGCTGTGTATCGGTCACGTTGGTTCGAAACTGACTGTACACATTGAGACCGAGCGAGTCACGGTGGTAGCTATAGGCGATACCGTAGAAATCGGCGCTGGGTATCTCATCCCAGATCACTGTCACGGGTTCCCCGATCAGCACCGTATCATTGTCGTTCGGCGGGACCTGGATGACCGGTCTATCGTTGTCCCGGTGCAGCAGCGTGATCGACGAGGCAATCGCCTGGCCGGCATAGTAGGTGACACACTCGATGGTGTCACCGGAGGCGTGCGAACTATCGTTCGGGATCCGGTAGTCATCGGCCGCATAGTAATTGTCATCCGGCGTCCAGTACCAGCTGTCGAGGTAGGTGTCGGTCATTGTACCACCGACCGTAACCGAGTCGGGATAGAGTCCCGAGAAGCTCAGGTCCCAGTACTCAATATAGAATTCAAGTTGATTGTTGTTGAGCAGGGCCACATAACCCTGCTGGTATATGTCGGTCATCGGCCCCGATGACACCGGATCGTCGTCGTCGCCGCAGCCGACAACAACCAGAAGCGACAACGCAGCGATCGCGACTCCGAGTTTCATAAGGTAGTGTCGTGACATCTTTTCCTCCTGCGCTATCGGGTCGACTGTACGTTTTGGGGGATCACACCAGCGGCTCGGCTGAGCACCACCCGCGGATCGTCCGGCGCCGGGTCGCCGACTTTCGAGATCGCACCACCGGGGATCCCGCTTCCGACAAACACCGTGCGTGAACCACTGTAGCTGTAACTCCAGACCGTCCCCTGAATACCGGCCCCGTTCACGTTGGGCGTAGCGGCGCCCGACACGGGCCGAGGTCCCGTATACGCAGACACGCTCAGGTAGTAGTTACCGTTGTCCGGGGTGAGCGCACCGGGAATCGTGAAGCTGGTGTCGGTGGTCGTTTCGTACTGATACGAGTAGACATTCAGTCCGGCCGAGTCGTGGTAATAGCGATAGGAGAAGCCGTAGAAGTCGGCATTAGGAACCCGATCCCACACATACGTGATCGACTCACCGGTCGCAACCGTGTCGTTGGCGGGCGGGGAGACGATCGAGGGTCGATCATTGCTCCGGTGAAGCAGCCGTATCGGCGTGGTCACCATCGCCGTACCCATGTACGTGGTCACCTCTACCGTGTCACCGGAAGCAAGCCCGACAACATCGGTGCCATAGTCACAGCTCGCCCAATAGTTGTCCTGCGGGGTCCAGTACCACGAGTCAAAATAGGTGGTCGCGATGCTGTCCGAGATATTTAGCGAGTCCGGATGCCGCCCGGAAGCAGTGACATCCCACAACTCGATGCAATACTCGAGGTCGGGATTGATCGCCACGAAGCCCTGCATCATGAGGACCGCCCGAAGCGACGATCCGGTAGGGCCGTTTTCATCATCATCGCCGCACCCAACCGCAACCAGGGCGATCAGCCCGATCGCGCCAAGCCCGATCACGGCGTTTCGGAAAACGCCATAGTTTCGCCATCGACTCAT
>WJMS01000266.1 GCA_014727815.1 candidate division GN15 bacterium | reverse complement strand
ATCGCATTTCCCGACCGATATCCACGGCCTGAGCTATTTCGACGGCACGCATTTGTATGAGCATGAGGATCCCCGGCAGGGTTTTCACCCCGACTGGAAGAGCTATATCTTCAATTTCCACCGCAACGAGGTGCGCAATTTCCTGATCAGCAATGCGCTCTTCTGGCTGGAGGAATACCATATCGACGGGCTGCGGGTCGACGCGGTAGCGTCGATGCTGTATCTCGACTATTCGCGCAACGAGGGGGAGTGGATCCCCAACGAATTCGGTGGCCGGGAGAATATCGGGGCAATCGAATTCCTCAAGCGCTTCAACGAGACGGTCTACAAGGAGTTTCCCGATGTCCAGACGGTGGCCGAGGAATCGACCGCCTGGCCGATGGTTTCCCGACCGATCTACCTCGGCGGGCTGGGGTTCGGCAAGAAGTGGAACATGGGCTGGATGCATGACACGCTGAGCTATTTTGCCAACGACCCGGTCCACCGCAGCTACCATCACAACCAGCTGACATTCAGCATCTGGTACGCTTTCTTTGAGAACTTCGTCCTGCCGCTTTCGCATGATGAAGTCGTTCATGGCAAGGGTTCGCTCATTAATAAGATGCCGGGTGATCACTGGCAGAAACGCGCCAATCTGCGCCTGCTGTACGGGTACATGTTCACGCATCCGGGCAAGAAACTGCTGTTTATGGGTGGTGAGTTCGGCCAGTGGGCGGAGTGGGCGCATGAGCGGTCGCTCGACTGGCATCTGTTGGACTATCCCGAGCACGGCGGGCTGAAGGACTGGGTTCGCGATCTCAACCACCTGTACCGCAACGAGCCGGCGCTGTACGAACGGGATTTTGAGCAGGACGGGTTCCAGTGGGTCGACTGCAACGACTGGCAGCAGAGCATAATCTCCTACATCCGCCGCGGCGAGAACCCGGACGATGTCCTGTTGATTGCCTGCAACATGACTCCGGTGCCGCGCCACAATTACAAGCTGGGAGTGCCGCAGGGGGGATTCTGGGAAGAGGTACTCAACAGTGACGCCAAGCACTACGGCGGATCCGGCCAGGGGAATATGGGCGGAGTGGAAGCCTCCCCGGTGGCCCTGCACGGGTTCTACCAGTCATTGTCGCTGGTGCTGCCGCCGCTTGGCGTGGTGGTCATGAAACCTAAAGGACACTAAAACAGAATGCTATCTGCCGCGGGGAACCCGGATGACATTGTTGTTGTCTATCCGGAAGAAAGGGACTACCGTCTCGCAGCAGATTTTGCCGGGCGGCCGGATCAGCCGGCCCCCCGGGTACGATAACCGCGATATAAGAGCAGGGAGCTATGAAAGAGACAATTGGACAGACGGCCGGGAAGATCTGGGATGTTCTCTCGAAGAACGACAAAGTGACGATCTCGCAGATTCCCAAACTGGTCAAGGAGAAGGATTCGCTGGCTTACCAGGGACTGGGCTGGCTGGCCCGCGAGGGGAAGATCGACTACAGCCAGCAGGGCAACAAGACGTTTGTGTATTTGCTGAAGGAGTAGCCGTTGTCCCAACCAGCCCCCAGTTTATCCTCAATAAACAACAGCGGTAGCGGACGATGGCATTAGGCGCCCGGTATCACCCGGACCACACTGATTTCACCGTATGGGCGCCCCAGCGTAACCGTGTCGAGCTACTCCTGACCGGTTCCAATGAGCGGACGGTCGCCATGGAGCGCGACCATCGCGGTTACTGGGGCACACGGGTCGACAACCTCCCGGCTGGCGCTCGCTATCGTTTTTGCCTGGATGGCGCCGACTCCTGGCCCGATCCGGCTTCGGCCTATCAGCCCGATGGTGTACATGGCGCCTCGGCGGTGGTCGATCATGACTCGTTCGCCTGGCGCGATGACGGCTGGGCCGGCATGTCGCTTCGCGACATGGTGCAGTACGAGCTGCATGTCGGCACGTTTACGGAAGCCGGCACATTTGATGCCGTGATCGAGCGGCTTGACAACCTCAAGCAGCTTGGCGTTTCGGCGATTGAACTACTCCCGGTGGCCCAGTTTCCCGGATCTCGCAACTGGGGTTACGACGGCGCCTACCCGTTTGCCGTTCAGAATTCGTACGGTGGACCGGATGGTTTGAAGCGCCTGGTCGACGCCTGTCACGCCCGCGGCATGGCTGTTGTGCTCGACGTGGTCTACAATCATCTCGGCCCCGAGGGCAACTATCTCGGCCAGTTTGCGCCGTATTTCACCGACAAGTACCGTACCCCGTGGGGGCAGGCGGTCAATTTCGATGATGCCTGGTCTGATGGTGTCCGGGAGTACTTTATACGGAATGCTCTGTACTGGTTCGACGTCTACCATATCGATGCCCTCCGGCTTGACGCAATCCACGGCATCTTCGATTTCAGCGCCCGCCATATCCTGGCCGAAATGGCCGACCGTGTGAACGAGCTGGCTGAGAAGAACGGCCGGGAGTATATCCTGATTGCCGAGAGTGACTTGAACGATGTCCGCGTGATTCGGGAGCGCTCGCAGGGCGGATATGCCGTACCGGCGCAGTGGTCGGATGACTTCCATCACTCCGTCCACACGCTGCTCACCGGCGAGGACAAAGGCTACTATGCCGATTTCGGCCGGTTGGCCGATCTGGTCAAGGCGCTCAACGATGGGTTCGTGTATGACTGGCGCTACTCCGAGTATCGGCGTCGCTGTCATGGGAGTTCATCGCTTGACATACCGGCGGAGCGGTTTGTTGTCTTTCTGCAGAACCATGATCAGGTCGGCAATCGTATGCTGGGTGAACGGCTCAGCCATCTCGTCCCGTTTGAAGCGGCCAAGCTGGCCGCGGCGGTCATGTTGACGTCGCCGTACGTGCCGATGCTCTTCATGGGCGAGGAGTACGCCGAGACCAGCCCATTCTACTATTTCGTCAGTCACGGCGATCCCGACCTGGTCGAAGCGGTGCGCAACGGTCGCACAGAGGAGTTTCGTTCGTTCGGCTGGGAGCAGGAGCCGCCGGACCCGCAATCGGAAGAGACCTTTGCGGCGTCGCGACTGCGCTGGGAGCTGCAGTTCGAGGGCGAGCACAAAGTGATGCGTGACTTTTATCGTCAGTTGATCGCCTATCGCCGCACGATTCCGGCACTGCTCACACTTGACAAACAGAAGTCGGAGGCGTTTCTCGGCGAGCAGTCTCGCATCGTCGGGTTGCATCGAACGCAATCACCACAGGAGATCCTGTGCCTGTTCAATTTCTCCGAGGAGCCTTCTCGCTGGATCAACAACCGCCTGCGAGGCAGTGCGCGTAAGATCATGGATTCATCGATCAGTATGTGGAACGGTCCCGGCGGCACCGCCGCGGACCGACTCGAGCCGGGAGGCACGGTTTTGCTCCCCGGCCATGGTTTCGTCATGTATGACATGAAGGACTCGGCATGAGCCGCTATATAACGATTCACGGACATTTCTATCAACCGCCACGGGAGAATCCCTGGCTCGAAGAGGTCGAGCTGCAGGATTCGGCGTACCCCTATCACGACTGGAACAGCCGCATAACCGCCGAATGCTATGCGCCAAACACGGCCTCGCGGATTCTCGACAGCGACCGTCGCATTATCGATATCGTCAACAACTACTCGCGGATCAGCTTCAACTTCGGTCCGACGCTGTTGTCGTGGATGGAGCGGCACGATCCGGAAACGTACCACGCGTTGATCGAAGCCGACAAGATCAGCCGGGAGCGCTACTCCGGTCACGGCTCGGCGCTGGCGCAGGCGTACAACCACCTGATCATGCCGCTGGCCAATGAGCGGGACAAGCGGACGCAGGTGCTCTGGGGGCTGCGCGATTTCGAGCATCGTTTCGGCCGCAAGGCCGAAGGCATGTGGCTGCCGGAAACGGCGGTCGACCTGGCCACGCTCGATTTGCTGGCCGAGTATGGCGTCGCCTTCACGATCCTCGCGCCGCACCAGGCGCGGCGGATACGTCCGATTGGCGAGGAAGAGTGGGTCGATGTCGAGGGCGGCTCGGTCGATCCCAAACGGCCGTATCAATGTCACCTGCCTTCCGGGAAGACGATCGCGCTGTTTTTCTATGACGGGCCGATCTCTCAGGATATCGCTTTCGGCGGGTTGCTCGACAACGGTGAAGTCTTCGCCAATCGACTCAATTCGGCGTTTGTCGACGAAGAAACCGATCAACTCGTCCACATCGCCACCGATGGCGAAACCTACGGGCATCATCACCGCTACGGAGACATGGCGCTGGCCTATTGTCTCTACCACATCGAAGCGAACGAGCTGGCGCAGATAACGATCTACGGCGAGCATCTGGAAAAGCACCCACCGGACTACGAGGCGGAGATTATCGATGACTCGTCGTGGAGCTGCATACACGGGATCGAGCGCTGGCGTTCGGATTGCGGCTGTTCTTCGGGCATGCATCCGGGCTGGAACCAGGCCTGGCGGGCGCCGCTGCGCGGTGCCCTGGACTGGCTTCGTGACAACCTCGCCCAGGTCTATGAAGAGCAATTGGAGGGGCTGTTCGCCGATCCGTGGCAAGCTCGCGATGACTACGTCGAGATCATTCTCGAGCGCTCACCAAAACGCCTGGACAGTTTCATTGCGTCGCAGGCGTCGACGCCGCTGTCGGACGATGACAAGTCACGGGTGCTCAAGCTGCTGGAGATGCAGCGGCATGAGCTGCTGATGTACACCAGTTGCGGCTGGTTTTTCGATGAGCTCTCGGGGATCGAGACGGTCCAGGTGATCCAGTACGCGGCCCGGGCGATTCAGCTTGCCCGCGATGTGAGCGGGATCGATCTGGAGGATGCCTTCATCGGGCTGCTGGAGCGGGCGCCGAGCAACATCCCCAACTACAAGAACGGTGCCGAGGTCTATCGCATGTTCGTGCAGCCGACCGTGCTCGACCTTCGCCGTGTCGCGGTGCACTACGCGGTTTCGTCCCTGTTCAAGGAGTACGAAGAAAAGGAACACCTGTACACCTATACGGCGACCGGGCTCAGGTATGAGCGTTCCGAAGTCGGTCGCCAGAAGCTTGCGGTGGGCAGCGTGCGGGTGCAATCGGATGTGACCATGGAGGATGAGACGATCAGTTTTGCGGCGCTGCATCTTGGCGACCACAATATCGTCGGCGGGGCGCGAACATTCGTCAACGATGAAACGTACGATCGATCACGCACGGAATTGAT
>WJMS01000031.1 GCA_014727815.1 candidate division GN15 bacterium | reverse complement strand
TCCCTCGGCACGGCCGATCCCGGCCAGTTCGTGATCGCTCGACGCGCCGTAGGCGTGACCGGCGTGCGTCATCAGTCCGCGGAACTGTACCGACGGCAGATCGCGAATCGTCTGTGCCAGTGTGAGAACATCGTCGGCATCAGTCAGGCCGCAGCGGCGAAGACCGGTGTCGATCTCTATCAGCAAACCGACCGTCAAACCGTGGCGGGCCAGCGCGGCCGACAGGGCGCGGGCATTCTCGGCGTTATCGACCGCACAGGTAATCCGGGCCCGTCGGCGCAGCGAGACCAGCCGGGCGATATTACGCTCACCGATCACCTGACGGGCAATCTGGATGTCGTCGATCCCGACCGCAGCCATTGTCTCGGCCTCATCGAGCGTTGCCACGGCAATGCCGCAGGCGCCGGCCTCAATCTGGGTCTGGGCCAGCACCGGCATCTTGTGCGTCTTGATGTGTGGCCGCAGATCGACCCCATATTGATCAGCCAGGGCCTGCATGCGGGCAATGTTGTCGGCCAGGACGTGCTGTTCAATCAGCAGACAGGGCGTGTCCAGCACGGTGAGATCGCTATCGGTCGGCATCGGTGGGCTCCTTCGGCGAAAGCAGAAAGGCTATCATCGCTTCGGCGGGGCTGGTATTGCGATCTATCATCGACCAGCCGACGGTGCGGGCTACCCGCGCGGTCGAACGATAGTAGGCAAAACGATTTTCGATTGCGGTCACTCGCGTGTTGCGCAGGTTGGCGACCGCATCAAGTACGACTGCCAGGTCATACTCCGGTGTCTGCTGCATCAATTCGACATACTCGCGCGACCGATCGGCCGCCCGTTCCAGCGGCAGGCCGGCGATCAGCGAGTGCGTGACGCCAGTGAAGGCACGGCGGAGCTGCTCGGTCACTTGTAGTCGGAACTGCTCGCGCTGGTAGGCCAGGGCACTGTACTCGAACTGCAGCTGCTGACCTCGCTTGAGCCGTCCGCCACCCTCGAAGAGCGACCAGTTGAGATAGGCGCCCAACGACCAGGTCGAGCGTTCTTCCTCGAACTCCCCGGCCCGGTCGATCAGTCTATCCTGCAAGCCGAAGGTCGCCTGGAAACCGATCTGGGGCAGGTAGCTCGCACGGACAGCGTCGCGCCGACTATCCTGCAACTCAAGACGGACATCGGCCTGTCGAAAATCAGGGCTGAAAGCCAGCGCCTCGGTGACAATCCGATTGAGCGCCCGGTCGCGTTTGTGACGGGTGTCGATGATCGCTCGGAGGCGGGCGAAGGCCGAGGCGTGACGGGCGGCGGTAAAGGCGCTGGAATCGAGCTGGAGCGGCCGCTCGGCCGGGTGATCGAGCAGCAGATTGAGCAGTCCGATGGCTACTTCTTGTGCAGCTCTGTTCGCTACGATTCGGGCGTGCACCGAAGAGCGTGCGGCGGCAAGCCGGAACGGTGCGGCCGGGCTGGTAACTTCAACCTGAGCGGCGCCGACATAGCGCTCGTAGAAGGCATCGAGTGCGGCCAACGCGGAGCGCTCGGCAGCCAGCAGTTCGCCGGCTTCGAGGACGTCAAGATACGCCAGGGTCACAGCCAGTTCCAGATCGCGGCGGGCAATTTCGGCGGAGAGCCGTACGCTGTCACGCTTCCCGGCCAGCAGTTGGATGTCACGAATAGCGGGCGCCGAAAAGACGGTCTGTTCGAGTCTGAGTGCGGCTGTCCATTGATCGCGACTGACTTCATCGAAGCTGTTGTGGACGGTATTTGGGCCAACACGTACGGCTTGAGCATCAAGCGACACATGCGGCAGGTAGTCGCCGTAGGCGGCGGCCGAGGCGCGGACGGCCGCCTCAAGACGGTCATACATCGCCAGCACGCCGGGATTCCGTGAACGCGCCGCCGCCAGAACTTCGCCATAAGTGTAGCGATCACCCTCGCTGGGCTGATCGAGAATGACCGCTTCGGCCGCAGTTACATCATCGACCTCAATTCCGCACGACTCGGCGGTGCGGCCGTTGATCGCCAGGGCCCGGCTCTGGCGGAAGCGGACCGGCAGGTCGGCCGGGCGTATTCCGTTGACAATTCGCACGATCTTCCAGGCCGCGACAGTCGCCTCGACATTTGGCGTGTAGCCGGCGCCGCAAGCAAGCGCGCCGCGCTGGACCGGGAGGCTGCCCTCGGCGGAGAACACCGGCCGGCGATCCCGTCTGGCCATGGCGAAAAACTCCCGGACAGCATCGCCGGTGACACCCCAGAGGGGCGAAACATAGACCGCATCGGCACTGGTCGGCAGAGACTGATAGGCCTTGAAGAAGGCATATTCCCCACCGGGCGTGAAGCCTTCGACCGAAAGGACATGCATCCCAAGCTGTTCTCCGATCAGTTGCAACCGATCGAGAATTCTTGTTGTCTCGTCACCGGAAGGGAAATGCATCACGGCCAGGGTATCGATCGGATGCAGCGAACGCAATGTCGTCAGGTCGTCGCGATACCGCTCCGGATAGACATTGACGGTCAGGTTCTCGGCAATCGGGCGGCCGGCACTATCGATCAGACCTTCGGCAATGGGATCGAAACGGTGCAGGGCAACGATGGGACGCTCGAAGCCGGCTTCGAGAAGGTCTTCGACCACCCATGGACCAAGCGCCAGCACCATGTCAACATCATCCGCTGCAACGAGTTGTCCGATCCGCTCGCGGGTGACCTGACGGTCCCAGCCACCATCAACGAAGCCCTCCGCCGGAGTGATGATATTGATCGAATCGGGGGCAAGGGCACCCAGTTGATTGACCACCACACCGCGCAGCAAACTGTGCCAGGCATGCTCACCTCCCTGGACGACACCCAACCGAACGGTGTGCTGTTCGGCGAGCACGCCGCTTGTAAGGACACACCAGCAGATAGTCAGGTATATGTAGGAATTCCATTTAGCGCGCATGAGTGCCTACCACGACAGGTATGGCGACAGAGTACGGCCCCAAACTTCCGGTTGTCAACTCGATTCTGGCAATAGTGGTACCGGGAGAGGGCAATCCGCAGGTACGTATGCTGCAGGGAGGGTAGACAGGGTTGCGGGTTGGCCGCCGAGCTTACTTCAACAGCTCATCGACCTTCTCGATCAGGACCTGAGCACGGTATGGTTTTTCGAGGTAGGTTGTTCGAACTGCGAGTTCCTGGTCAATGTCGTAAGTTTCAGCCGGATGGCCTGAAGACAACACGCAGGGGATGTCCTGGTGGGTTTCGCGGATCTTTCGCAGCGTCTCGAGTCCGGACAGTCCCGGCATGTTGAGATCGAGCAGGACACCATCGATCTCACCGTTGTCGGCCAGCACCTGCAAGGCTGCCTCACCGGACTCGGCGGTGATGACTTCGTAGCCGCCACGCTTGAGAATCTTCTCGGCAAGCGATCTGATCATCGCCTCATCGTCTATTACGAGAACCTTCATACACCTTTCTCCCCGGAATAGTCAGGGTACCGCTACTGAAACAGGTTGAGGACACGACAGCGGGCGCGTGGCATGGTTGTCTTTCCCGGTGGAGCCTGCTCAAGGTCCGGTTGTGACCAGTCATGTATGATGTCGGAATATACAACGTAAGTCCCCGACAACCAAACATGCTCTGTTATAATCATGTTAGATTGGTGTTGCAGGGCATAGTAAGCATGTCTCCTGTCATATTGTGGCAGTTCGGCGGAGAATTCGGACAAAAAATGTCGAGGCGAACAAAAAATATCTCGCCGTTAATGCTATTTTAATTTGACTCCAAAGCGAATAAGTCTATTTTCAAGTGTAACTTTGCGCGGAAAGACGCGTAAGGTACAGGATGTTATCTGAAACCTGTCGAGGAGAACCTGTTTGATGATCAACGTCAGCTACATCAATCAGAAGCTGCAGCCTACTGGCGGCGCCTGTGACGGGTGGAGTGCGTGTAGAATGTGAATTCTTTCACATAGAGTCTTTCCAGCCCGTCGCCCTATCGGTTCGACGGGCTTTTTTGTTGGCTCGTCGTGCCGCCCGCGGATCCCAGATAACGTCGTAACGTGTTGAAAGGTATAGATCATGAGCGCAGAGTGGTACGAACACGAAGAACCCGGTACCCGGGAAAAAGAAATCCGGTTGTCAACCGCCTTCCGGCGGCTGATGCCGTTTCTCGCCCCCCACAAATGGGGCCTGGCAGTCTGTCTCGGCCTGCTGGTCACGGCCACCGCTCTGTCGCTGGCCTGGCCGGTGCTGATTCAACGGGCAATCGACAATCGCCTGGTCAATCAGCTCGAGCTTCCCGCCGCCGCTCGTGATTTCACACCGCTGCTAGGAATCGCCCTTCTCATCGTCGCAATACAGGCGATCACCCTGGTCTTCCAGTATATCCAGCGGGTGAAGCTCGAAACGATCGGACAGGATACGATGCTCGACTTGAAACGTCGGCTGTTCAGCCACATCCTCTCGCTCGACACGTCGTTTTTCGACGAGCAGCCGGTCGGCCGCCTGATGGCGCGGATCGAGTCTGATTGCGAGTCATTGCGGCTGTTGTTCACCAACACGGTGGTGCTGGTGGTCGGTGACCTGCTTCTGATGTTCGGTATCTACGGCATCATGGCCTGGTATGACTGGCGGCTGGCGCTGATCCTGTTTGCGGCGATGCCGGCGCTGGCGGTGATGATCTACGTCTTCCATCGCCTGACCACCCACCGTTTTCTTGAAGTGCGCAAGAAGATGGCCGAGGTTACCGCGACAATCACGGAATTCCTGCACGGCATGTCGATTGTGCAAATCTTCCACCGCGGTGACTACGCCCGCGAACGCGTGCGGAAGGTGAACGAGGCGAAGTTCAAGGAGGATGCCTACGTTGGTATCTCAGTCACGTTGTTCTTCAACGTGCTGCACTATATCGAATTCTGCAAGATCGGCCTGGTGCTGCTGCTCGGCTCGCTGTGGAGTATCACCGCCGGGACGATCGTCACGTTCATCCTGCTCATCTGGAAGGAGTTCGAGCCGATCGCGAGAGCCTCGGAACAGCTCGGCAGCTTCCAGAAAGGCATGGCCGGCGCCCGGCGCATTTTTGGCCTGCTCGATCTGCAGCCGAAGCTGACCGAACGGGAGGATCCGGTGCGCTGGGACGGATTGAGCGAGTCGATCCGCTTCGAGCATGTCTGGTTCTCCTACACCGACAACGAGGACTGGGTGCTCAAGGATGTCGATTTCGAAATCAAGAGGGGTCAGCGTTTTGCCCTGGCCGGGGTCACCGGCGGCGGCAAGACGACCGTCATTGCCCTGCTGCTGCGGCTGTATGATCCGCAAAAAGGACGTATTTTGGTCGACGGGATCGATATCCGCGATATCAACCTGAGCGATCTGCGCCAGCGCTTCGCCCTGGTGCTCCAGGATATCATCCTCTTCCCCGGCTCGGTGGCCGATAACATCGGTCTCGAGGTGGCCAGTGTGACGCGCGAGCGGATTGAGTCGTCAGCGAGTACAGTTGCAGCCGATCGGTTCATCGAGAAGCTGCCCGATCGCTACGACACGGTCGTGTCGGAGAAAGGGTCAAACTTCAGCCGGGGCGAACGCCAGTTGCTCTCATTCGCGCGGGCGCTGGCGGTCGATCCGGACGTGCTCATTCTCGATGAGGCGACCTCATCGGTCGATCCCGAGACGGAGCGGACGATCCAGGGCTCGCTGAAGAAACTGATGGCCGGGAGGACATCGCTGATTATCGCGCACCGGCTGTCGACGATTCTCGATGTTGACCGGATCCTGGTGATCCGTCGCGGCGAGATCGTGGAACAGGGCAGTCATGTCGACCTGCTGCTGCAGGACGGCTATTACAGTCGCCTGTTCCACCTGCAGTTCAAGAACAAGAACGGAGCTACCGCAGATGCGAGATAAATTGAAATGGTTGTGGGGGTACTACCGCAAGCACAAGGTCGTCCTGGCGATCCTGGTGCTGGCGACACCGCTTCAGGCGGCGCTGGCGGTGGTGATACCCCGGTTGATCGGTTTTACGATCGACTATCTCAAGACCGGCGATGTCCCGGCGCACTGGCTGGCGCAAAACGTGACGCGGATTGGTGAGTCGTTCCAGCTCAATCCGGTGATCTCGTTTGCCCTGGCGTTTATCGTCATGGGCTTCGCGGCGGTCGGCATGTATGCCTGGTTCCAGTCGACCCGGGCATGGATGAACTGCCGGCTCGAGTATCTCTTCCGGCAGGATGCGTTCAACCGGATTACCGCCAAGGGACCGGATTTCTTCAACCGGTTCCGGACCGGCGACCTGGTGACGCGCATGACCGATGATGTTGCCGAGAAGCTATCCTGGTTTGCCTGCTCGGGGATCTTCCGATTCTACGAGGCGAGCCTGAATATCATCTTCGTGATCGCCATGATGGTGTCGATCGATGCGACCCTGACGATGTGGGTGGCCGGCCCGCTGCCGGTGCTGATACTGGTCTTTTTCAAGACGTCGTCGCTGCTGGATCAGCGCTACGATCATTTGCAGTCGCGGATTTCGCGGTTCAACGACATGATGGAGGCCTGCTTCTCGGGGATTCGCGTGGTGCGCGCCTACGTGCAGGAGAAGGCGCAGAAGGCGAAGTTCGAGGATGTCGCGCAGGACCGTCGCAACGCCGAGATCAGCGCGATCAAGGTGACGACCGCTGTTGACTCGATGTACATGTACATCTGGCAATTCGCGGTGGTGATCGTACTGCTGGCCGGCGGCTACGCCGTGCTGCAGACGACGCTGTCGATCGGTGACCTGGCGACGTTCATCTACTACGCCACCTGGCTGGTCTTCCCCATGTTCGATATCGGCCAGTTCCTGGTGAAGGGACGGCAGTCGGCGGTGTCGATCAACCGCCTGGGCGAACTCGAGATGGTGCCGCCGATGGTTACCGAGAAGGGTGCGCGCAACGGTAACGGCAACATGAAGCCGAGTGTCGGCTACGATGATGTTCGCTTCACCTTTTCGGAACTCGACCGGCAGATTATCGACCGGGTCAACATGGATATCAGGCCGGGCCAGACGATCGCGGTTGTCGGCAAGGTTGGTTCGGGCAAAAGCTGGCTGGTGAACATGATCCCCAGGCTGGTCGACCCGACCGGCGGCGGGATCACGCTCGATGGTCATAACCTGACCGAATACCGGCTGAGTGACCTTCGCCACTCGATCGGGTACGTGCCGCAGGAGCCGGTGCTCTTTTCGGACACGGTCCGTAACAACATCATGTTCGGACGGGAAGATATCTCGGAGGAGTTGCTAGACTGGGCGGTTGATGTCGCCCAGCTCGCCGACGAGGTGAAGCACTTCCCGAACGGGATGGACACGATGATAGGGACGCGCGGGATGTCGATCTCGGGCGGTCAGAAACAGCGGCTGGCATTGGCGCGCGCGCTGGTCGGCAAGCCGAAGATCCTGATTCTCGACGACTGTACCTCGGCGCTCGACTCCCGTACCGAGGCGGCGCTGTGGGATCGGCTGCACGAGGTGATGCCGGAGTTGACGGCGATCCTGATCACGCACCGCCCGGACACACTCGAACAGGCCGACATGATCTACGTGCTCGAAGAAGGCAAAATCGTCGAGACCGGCACGCACGCCGAGTTGATGTCGAAAGAGAGTCTCTACGCGCGAATCTACAAGCGCTACCGTTTGGAGGAGGAAGTCGCGGCGTAGGGAGTGACTGATAGTCAATGAAAAAGCCCGGATACGGTAAGCGTCTCCGGGCTTTTGTTTTGCGTATCGGATGTACCTCGTTCGATCACGAATGCGAACGTGCTCGGAAGCATCCGACACAACTGTTTGTACATCCAGTAGAATAATTGGGTCTTGTAGGTCAGCTCCGCTTGCAGGTTCGCAGATCGAACGGTTCAACGTGCCTTCTCACGCAAGCGGTGCTGACATTGCCTCACGCGGAAGACGCTGTCAGCACCGGTCGCACGGGAAGTGCGGCATGACCGTTGAGGCGCACAACTGCGACCGGAGCTGACCTATAATGGGTTGAAGATAGATTCCCCGCCGATGGCGGGGAATGACACGCCTCCGGCGGGCCCCCTTACCAGTCCACCTGCCAGCTTATGCCAATCGAGGGTAAAATGCCGAACCAGTGCCACTCGTCGCGGATCAGATGGTAACCATCGTCGTGGCTGTTGGCGGCAAACGAATACTCGTACGTGCGGATATTGTCGCGGTCGTACAGGTTGATCAATTCCACGAACAACGATACGCGACCGTGCGACGTCTCGAAATAGCGGTTGAGACGTAAATCGAGCCGGTGATAGGCGGGGTAGCGTTCACTGTTGAGATCGCCGGCGGAAATGTAGTAGTAGTTGCCGTCGGTGACGACTTCGGCCTCGGTGTACGGCCAGCCGGTGCGGTATTGCCAGGCGAGATTGAGTTGCCACGAGGTGTTCGGGCGGTAGCTCATGTCGAGATAGAGGGTGTGGCGCTGGTCGTAGGCGGCCGGGACGTTATCGATCACCGGGATTGCCGCGCCATCGTAACGGAAACTCTCCACGTGTTCGTTCGACCAGGCCAGTGAGTACGAGGCCCACCAGGCGAACCGGCTGTCGGTGTCATGTTTGGCGTAGAGTTCGATCCCCTTAGCCACCCCGCCGGTGCGGTCTATCTGCACCCGGTCGAGATGCGCTTCGGGGAACACCTGCAGCGGGTACAGCCAGTTGCGATAATCCGGCGCCAGGCGCGACAGGTCTTTGTAGTACGACTCGATCCGGAAGTCGAAGCCGGGGCGGATTTGCTGTTCGAGCCCGACCACATAATGCTCGGCCAGCTCGGCCGGGTGAAAGTGTTCATCGCCGTCGGGGACATCAAGCTCATACATCTCCTGCGACTGGTAGTACTTCCCCCAGCCCAGCCGAAGGTTGGTGGTGGCGGTCATCGCCCAGACCAAACTGGCGCGCGGGCTGACCAGGCGATCATCGGTGTATGATACGCGGTCGTAGCGCACTCC
>WJMS01000265.1 GCA_014727815.1 candidate division GN15 bacterium | reverse complement strand
TTGCTCGTTGGCCTCGAGCGCCTCCCGAACCGCCTCGACAACCGGTGTCGGCTCCGGTCGGACCCGGGAGTCGAGTTTGGTATAGTCGGTGATCTGGCGGGTCATATCGACGGCGTTTCGAATTGATTTGTCGGCACGCTTCAGTAACGATTTGGTGTCGCCGGGGAGATTTCCCTGGCTGACTTTCTGGAGCACGCCACGGGCAGGGAAGAGGGCGTTTCGGATTTCATGGGCGAAGCCGCCGGCGATATCTTTGGCCTGCTGGAACTTCTCCTGGGTGATGATTTTCGCCTGCGCCTCCTGGAGGGCCAGGTGGGTTTGCTCCAGTTCCAATTTCTGAGACTGAATGATGGCCAGGTTGCGACGTGTCTTGCGACCGTAATAGCTTATCAGGAGAAGTCCGACCAGAGCGCCAAAGAGCACGGTCAGGATGTAATTCTGGTAGTCGAGGTAGGCGATGGCGACGTAGTCGTACCACTGGCGTTTTAGTATCCCCGCAACGACCACTGCCCGGCCCGCAGCGATCACTCCCCAGACGCTTGAGTCCGGGTAGACCTCGATCGGCTCGATTGTTGCCTCATCATGTATGATTGCCAGCTTTCGGTAGTCGGTCGAATATACTTCCGTGCGAGACCGGCTACCGAAGACCAGGGCGGGTGACTCCTCACCCCAGCCGGGCAGGGCGTCAACGTAACCGACGAGTGTGGTTGGATTGGAGCGAGCCGTCATCGTGAGATCGGCATCCAGCACGGCGATAGAACCATCGCCAAGGAGTGCCTGGACATCCGGGACACCATCGCGGTCGTAATCCGACAGCCAGACACTCGATGCCGGCAAGGGCAATTCACCGCTGGTCACGGGGTCACCGTAGGAGTTGATCAATGAGATCAGGTTGTGGTCGTAGGCGGTCGAGTCCGACTCCGGTGCATTGAGAGGTCTCGTGTGGTAGACGGCAAACGAGTTCTCGGCAGGACCTTCGGACATGCCGCACTGATCGAGATGGTGCGCGATGACCTTCTTCCAGACGATCTGCCCCTGCGTATTCACGCGGCAGAGATAGCACTGAAGATCGTTGAAGTTGGTATCGATCGCACCGTTGCCGGGCGCCCAGGCGGTGAAGATAATCGATGGGCCAAGCGTGTCGGCACATGCGTAGATGCTTCCCCGGTTCACGATCGAGGCCACCGGCAGCGACCATGCCACGCCGAGCGGGGCCGTCTCGAGGCAGATGAGCAGGCGCGGTTCGATATCGCGCTGTGCCTGTACATAGACGAACAACTCGACCGAGCCATCGAGGTCATAGTCCTCTGCCAACACGATCTTCGGCTCGCCGCTCCAGCGGCCATTGCCGGTACGATCTTCGCCGGTGGCCAGGAAAAGCTCCTCCGGTTCGGTTGACTTGCCGCCCAGGCTGAATGCGAATACCGAGTCATTCCGGTAGCCCGCCCCGATTACCTCCGTTGCGCCACCCGCGCTGTCGTACCGGCTCCAGAACGTGTGGATATCCATCCGCACGCCATAGTCCGCCTTCAGGTCATTGACATCGGGATAACTGTGTATCCCCACCTGCGCGGTCTGATCGCTGTATGCCGGAGGGTTGCCGACCTGGACAAACAGTCCCGAATCATCGGGTCCCCGGCTGACTCGCGCCACCGTACCGGAGTGTGCGGCGTACACGGCCGAGGGGGTGAGCCGGGTGAGTTGCAGCGTGTCCAACTCGTAGGGCAGGTAGGTGGCATCGCGGTGATCATCGATTTCGAAACGCTCGACTGACCGCGTGATACCCGTGTCAGCCAGACAGAGAACGGCCATGGCGAAAATGCAATTGAAGATTACCCGGTATGACATGTCCTGTTTTCTGAGACCCCGTAATCGCGAACGTTTGCCTCGCATCCCCCTTGGATCGGAGGCAGATGACAATATACGACAGAGATTATGGAACGGGCAAATCTTTCGGATACAAATCGTGGTGATTTGACTTCGGGCTCGGGCGGCAATGGCGTCAGGATGACTACCTCACGCTCGGTTGACGCTGGTAAGACGTTGTACAACAAAGGCGTAGGAGTTTACCGGTCCGGCACGTCGGTTGCAGGGCGAGTGGATCGAAACCGAAATCATAGGACGACCCTTAACCACCACATGGGAGGACAGCATCACATGTATCGCACAATTCTGATTGCAGTAATCTTGGCGTGTCTGGCGACAGCCGCTCAGGGACAGAGTATGTTTGAGGAGCCAGCCCTCTATGGGGTCCAGCACCGACCGTGGTCGGCGGCAACCGGGGATATCGATGGGGACGGTGATATCGATGTGTGTATCGCCAATGCGGGGGACAACACCGTGTCTATCCTGTCGAATGACGGTAGTGGACTCTTCCCGCCAGCCACCCAGATTCCAGCTGGACCTAATCCACACGGTATCGTCTTGGTGGACCTGGACGCCGATAGTGACCTCGACTTGGCCGTCACCAACATACCCTATCCCTCGGGGCCAGACGCGATTACCATACTGTTGAATGATGGTGCCGGAGTGTTCAATTTTCACGGTGAATACGTCGCCAACGACGACGCAGTGTATTTGATCAGTGACGATATAAACGAGGATGGCCTGCCGGATCTTGTGTTTGCCTCTACGCAAGCCAATACCGTCACCGTCATGACCAACACCGGCGGCGCAATGTTCGACACGACCAGCTACGCCACGGAGGCCGTAGGGGCACACGGCGTCGTGTGCGCCGACTTTGATGGCGATGACGACCTGGACATTGTCAGTGCGAACTTCGAGTCGCGGAACCTGTCGCTTCTACTGAACGATGGTACCGGAGCATTCACGTTTGACAGTCATATTCCCGTGCAGAACAAGCCGACCATTCCGGTTGCGGCTGATTTCAACGCAGATGGTCACCAGGATATTGCCGCGAACCACTGGGATGGGACACAGGTGGAGATCTTACAAAACGATGGCTTGGCGGTCTTCACAAGCGTCGATATGATCACAACCGGAACCGAACCGGAAGAACTGGTCGCTAGCGATATCGACCGCAATGGTCATCCGGACCTCGTCGTGCCCAACTTCAAATCGCATACGATATCGGTATTGCTGAACGATGGTAGCGGGCAAATGTCGGTCGAGGACGGCTTCGTGATTCCCGGAAGTGGGGCGCGCGGGCCGAGATCGGTGCGACTTGCCGATCTCAACTCAGACGGTTCGCCGGATGTAATCACGGTCAATCATGGAGCAAACCACGTCTGTATAGTACACAGTCTTTGTTGTTTCGGGAGTACTGGTAACATTGACGGCGATAATGCTGGAAGTGTAGACCTCGCCGATGTGATATACCTGGTGAACTCCCTTTTTCTCGGGGGCGAAGCCCCGCCATGCCTGGCGGCAGCCAATGTAAACGGTGATCTGAACTGCGATGTTGATCTTTCCGACGTAATCTATCTTGTCAGCTCCCTCTTTCTCGGTGGCGATCCTCCACTGGAGTGCATCGCAGACTGTTTATGAGCGATCCTGCCTTCAGGTCGGAGACTTTGTCGAGACACGCAAGATGATGCTCCTCAAATAAGGGGTATGCGCACGGGGGGCGCGCGCAGTCGACTGCAGATACCCCTGTAGTCGCACTAAAGCCCGGCGGTCGGGCAACCACCGCCGGGCTCTTCATTGTAGATGATTTGATGGTCAAGTTCTTGGTCAACGGTAGTCCGCAACCAATTGGATATCAACCCACGTCCTTGAGACTAAAAATCCGTGTGTCTCTGGGCTTGTTGTCGCGCTTACCTGTTTTCAAGAAGCTTAGACGTGTGCTTGCCCTGCAGGTCTTTGACCTCCACGATGTCGATGCCGGCCTGATCGATTGATGTTCCGAGAGAGTGTCTCAGGGACGCGATGTTGCCGCCCTCCAGATCGAGCTTCTGGACCACTCCACCGAAGATTCGATATAACCTCGAGTGGGACAGGAACACACTACCGTCGTCCTTGCAGACGACCCTGTCGTGATCCCTGGGAAGCCTCTGGAGC
>WJMS01000264.1 GCA_014727815.1 candidate division GN15 bacterium | reverse complement strand
GTCCATGAGCGATTCGACGATAAAGATGCCCCGGCCGACTTCCTTCATCAGGTTCTCTTCCTTCAGGGGATCGTCGATCTCGTTGGGGTTGAAGCCGCCGCCCTCGTCGGCGACCGCGATCGTGACACTGCTGCCGTCACGACTGATCGTCACCGTGACCGTGGCATCGGGAGACGCCTTATTGCCGTGCACAATCGCATTGTTGACCAGTTCCGAGACCGAGATGGCGATATCCGCGAGCGTCGAGTCGGCCGTGCCCCATTCCCGCAGGCGGCCCTCGATGAACTCATCGACATCAGTCAGGAACTTGGTGTTGGACGGGATGACAATCGTGTTGTCCCGGATCTGTGGTTTGTCCATTGGTTGCAGCACTCCAAAAAAACAGGCAGACGCCCGAGGACACCTACCTGCTGACAGTATGAAAAATTACGACGATATGTTCTGCATCAGCTAGCGGTCAAAGCTCTTGATGGCCGCTTCCACGCTCTCGTGGGTCTCGAACACCGACACCAGTTTGGTGATAGTCAGCAGCGACTGGATCTTGTCGGTCACGTTGGCCAGTTTCAACTCGCCGTTGCTGTTGCGCAGCGTGGTATATCCGGAAATCAGAATACCCAGACCAGTGGAGTTCATCCAGTCGACCTGGGCCAGATCGATAATCACGCGCTTTTGGTTCTTTTCGATGTACTCGTACAGTTTATCGTGCAGCAGGCTTGCGTCCGGACCGCCCATTATCTTGCCTTTCGGCTCCAGGATCACCACGTCTTGTTCAATGCGGTCGGTCAGTTTCATGTAGCCACGGTCTCCCATCTGATGTTACCGATCAGTACGTCTTAACCCGAGCGAGGTTTCAGCGACGGTCTCACAAGCACCGATGACACCGCCCAGGGGCGTCGCCGAGCGCGTCTTCGGATCCCGCCGAATCCGCCTAACTCGTTAATTAGCTTAGTCCTAAACGGAAAGTCAAGGGCTTTTCGGGCGCCTTGACGGCGCCCGGGGGGCAGTAGTGAAGCAGGGATCGCGACTATATCGCCGGACGAAGCGCCGTTACCGTCACCGGCTTGTATTCCAGCGCCTTGGTCGGGCAGAACTTGGCGCAGGCGGGATCGCCGCCGCACAGGTCGCACTTGACCACCAGCTCGTGCTGTTCGTCGATCAGCGAACACCCGAACGGACAGGCCGCCACACAGGCCATGCAGCGCACGCACTTCTCGTGATCGAGATCCATGGCACCTGTTTCCGGGTTACGCGTAATCGCATTGACCAGGCAGGACTTGGCGCAGGCGGCATCTTCGCACTGCAGACAGGTCACCGGCACGAAGAGATCCTTGAAGCCGCCGTCGAGCGCGAAGATCCGGGTCCTACCCTGCTTGCCGTTCCGCGCGTGGGCGAACGAACAGGCCAGCTCACACGTCCGGCAGCCGATACACAGTTCCGGTTTGACTACAAAACGGTAGTTCATTTCGCCTCCTCCGTGACACTCCAGCGGGTGATCCGCCCCATCTTGTCGGCGAGTTCCTCGCGATGACTGGCGTCGTCGATCCGGAAGTAATCCTCCGGAATCTCACGGTTTTTGATCAGGTAGTCCGCGAATTCCTTCGTGATCGTCGGACGCCCGGTCTTGTCGCAGACCAGCAGTTCGAACTGCTTGTTCCAGATTGTCCGGCGGTTGCCGACATCTTCATACGTGATGTAGTTGGTCGGACAGGCCTGGGCGCAGGCGAGGCAGCCGACACAGTCCGGCGGCGCCTGATGCAGCGGTGGCGCCACTTCCTTACCGTGACCGCGATTGACCATCGAAATCGCCGAGAAGCCCATGGCGTCGCACACCCGCGTACAGATACTGCACAGGATGCAGTCGTTCGGCTCCGGAATCGCCTCATACGACGTTCGGGTCAGGCCGTAGTCGGCCGCCAGCTTCTGGATCAGCGGCGTCTCCGGGTTGCGGGCGAGAAAGAGATCGAGAATCCCGCGGCGAAGGTCATTGACCTTGTCGCTGTGGGTGGTGACGATCAGGTCCTGTTCGACGGGGTAGAGGCACGATGTCACGTACTTCTTCCAGCCGTCCCACGAGTCCTTGGTGATCTCGACCATGCACAGGCGACAGCCGCCGTACGGTTCGACCGCCTCGTGCTGGCAGAGGGCCGGAACATCGATTCCCATCCGCCGAATGACGGCCAGCAGGTATTCGCCTTCTTCGGCCCGGACAACCTTTCCGTTTATCGTCAGTGATACCATGCTTAGCTCCTAAAAGACCGCGATTGCATCACGATTGCACGCCGCGACACAGGCCCCGCACTTGGTGCACAGCTCCTGGTTGATGATATGCGGCTGTTTCTTTTTCCCGGTTATGGCATTGACGGCGCAGGCGGAGATGCAGGCCATGCAGCCGTCACACTTCTCCGTGATAACCTCGAACTTGATCAGTTCCTTGCAGACACCGGCCGAACACTTGTGGTCGACGATATGCGCAAGGTACTCGTCGCGGAAGTTCGCGACCGTCGACAGGAACGGGTTCGGCCCCGACTTGCCCAGCCCGCACAGCGAGCCGACCACGACGTGATCCGAGAGCCGCTCCATCCTGGCGATGTCTTCTTCCTTGCCGCGGCCCTCGCTGATCGCGATGGCCAGCTTGTACAGCTGGTACAGCCCCTCGCGGCAGGGAATGCATTTGCCGCACGATTCCGATACGAGGAACGACAGGAAGTACTTGGCGACATCGACCATGCAGGTCCGCTCATCCATCACGATCATCCCGCCCGAACCCATCATCGAGCCGTGCGCGGTGAGCGTGTCGAAATCGACCGACAGGTCGAGATGCTGCTCGGCGAGACAGCCGCCGGAGGGTCCCCCGGTCTGGACCGCCTTAAACTGGCGGTCTTTCTGGATGCCGCCGCCGATATCGTAGATGATCGTGCGAAGCGTCGTGCCCATCGGCACTTCGATCAGGCCCGTGTGGCGGACCTTGCCGACCAGCGAGAAAGCCTTGGTGCCGCTGTTCTTGGGGGCGCCGATACTCGTAAACCAGTCGGCGCCGTTGCTGATAATCATCGGGACGTTCGAGTAGGTCTCGACATTGTTCAGCACGGTCGGTTGATCGTACAGGCCCTTCTGCACCGAGCGGATATACTTGGCGCGCGGTTCGCCGACATGGCCGGCGACCGACATCATCAACGCCGACGATTCCCCGCAGACAAAGGCGCCGGCGCCGCGGTTGATATGTATCCGCAGTGAAAAGCTGGTGCCCATGATGTTGTCGCCCAGCAGCCCGATCGCCTCGGCCTGCTCGATCGCCTTCTGCAGGTTGATCACCGCCAGCGGGTATTCCTCGCGCACGTAGATGTAGCCGTCCTTGGCGCCGATAGCGTAGGCCGCGATAATCATCCCCTCCAGCACGGTGTGCGGGTCACCCTCCATGATGGCGCGATCCATAAACGCGCCCGGGTCGCCCTCGTCACCGTTGCAGACGACATAGCGCACGTCGGCCTCGATCTTCCGGCATGACTCCCATTTCCGTCCGGCCGGGAAACCGCCGCCGCCGCGGCCGCGCAGGTTGGCCTTCTTGACCTCGTCGATCACCTCGTCCGGCGTCATGTGCAGGACGGCCTTGACCGCCGCATCGTAGCCGCCGACCCGAATGTAGTCATCGATATCGCAGGCGTTGATTTTACCCAGGTTGCGCAGGGCGATGCGGGTTTGGTGCTTGTAGAACGGAATGTCCGGGTACTTCTCGATCGCCTCGTCGGTCTTCGGGTCGTGATAGACCAGCCGTTCGATCACGTCGTCGCCCTTGACCGACTTCTCGATAATCTCGGCGACATCACGAATCTGCACCCGGGTGTAGAGCACCTGGGCCGGTTCGATTGCGACCAGGGGAGACTTCTCACAGAACGAATGGCAGCCGGTCTTTTTGACCGATTCAATCGAGACACCCTTGATCCGTTTCTTCTTGAGTTGCTTTTCAAACTCCGCGCTGATCTTCTCGGCGCCCGAGGCCAGACAGCCGGGGCCGTGGCAGACCATGATCTTCTTGACCAGCTTCTTATCGGCCTCGATCAGCTTCTTGCGGTAGTCGCGCAGTTGTTTTTCTGACTCTATACGCATGTTACCTCTTCGAGACCAGTTTCTTCACGGTGTGGACCTTGCACTGGGCATGGTACTGTTCGTTGGTGAGCACGACCGGCGCCATGGCGCAGGCGCCGACGCAGCCGACCACCTCCAGCGTAAACTTCTCGTCCCTGGTCGTTTCGCCGGCTTGTATCTTCAGCGCTGTTTCCAGTTGCTCCTGTATCTGCCGGGCGCCACGGATATGACAGGCCGTGCCGATACACACCCGTACAACCACATCACCTTTCTTGGTCAGCGAAAAGGCGTTGTAGAAGGTCGAGACGGAAAAGACCTTGGACAGCGGCACATGCAGTGCCTCGGCGGTCTGCTCCAGCGCCTCGCACGGCAGATAGTTGAATTCCTTCTGGATGTCCTGCAGGACCATGATCAGCGATGATTCCTGCTGGGGATAGCGCCCGATAATCTCGGGTATCTTCGCGAGGTCGTGCTTCATGCCTTCACCTTCCTCCCGGCTGACTTGCCCTTGACCGCCTCCTTGCCCAGCTTGAAACCGGCCTCCAGCACCTTCCGGTTGATTTCCAGCAGATCCTTCTTTTTGCCCAGCTTCTCTTCGAGCGTGGCCAGCAGGTTGTCGTATTCGACTACGCCGGTGGCACCGACAAACGTCGAGAGCATGGCGATATTGGTTGCTTTGGGCGAGCCGGCGTCAATTGCCATCTTGTTGGCCGGAACCAGTACTTCGGTGATATCATCGCGGTCGGTGGTGACATCGATCAGCGATGAATTCACCAGCAACAGACCACCCGGCTTGATGCGGGGGGTGAACTTGTCAAACGACGGCCGATTAAACACGCAGGCAGCCCTGGGATTGGTGATAATCGGCGAGCCGATCCGCGAATCGGAAATCACCACCGTACAGTACGCCGTGCCGCCGCGCATTTCCGGTCCGTAGGACGGCAGCCAGACGACATTCTTGCCTTCCTTGATGCCGGTGTACGCCAGCAGCTGACCGGCCACCATCACCCCCTGGCCGCCAAAGCCGGCCCAGAGAACTTCATACTGGTCCATCAGGCGCCCTCCTCGGTCATCGGCTGCTTGAACCGTTTCAGCGGATAGTAGCCGAACATGTTCTCTTCGAGCCACTTGGTGGCTTCGGTGGGAGTGATGCCCCAGTTGGTCGGACAGGTCGACAGGACCTCGACCAGCGAGAAGCAAACACTGTCCTTCTGGTAGGTGAACGCCTGGCGAATCGCTTTCTTGGCGTGAATGATATGCATCGGTGAATGCACGGACACTCGCTCGATATACGCCGGCGTCGCCAGTGTCGACAGCAGCTCCGCGACCCGGATCGGCTGGCCGGTCTGGGTCGTGTCACGCCCGTGGGGACAGGTCGTGGTGATCTGACCCTCCAGCGTGGTCGGCGCCATCTGGCCGCCGGTCATCCCGTAGATGGCGTTGTTGACGAATATAACCGTGATCTTCTCACCCCGGTTGGCGGCATGTACGATTTCGCCCATGCCGATCGAGGCCAGGTCGCCATCGCCCTGATAGGTGAAGACCGTCATGTCCGGGCGAATTCGCTTGAACCCGGTCGCCAGCGCAGGGGCCCGGCCGTGGGGCGCCTCGAGGAAGTCGGTATTGAAGTAGTTATAGATCAATACCGAGCAGCCGACCGGCGCAACACCAACCGCCTGCTCCCGAAGGCCGAGTTCGTCCAGCGATTCCGCCACCAGTCGGTGGATAATCCCGTGCGTGCAGCCCGGACAGTAGTGCGTGACGGTCTCGGACAACGACTCCGGTCGCTGGAAGATCGTTTTGGTTGCCTGTTCCGTATGCATATCACGCATCCTTACGCTGGCGCTTCGATGACTTCTTCTTTGCCGCCTGCTTTTTGGCGGTCGCTTTCGAAGCCTTCTTCGCGCGCGTTGGCTTTTTTATCATGTTTTTGATCTGTTCCTTGGCCTCTTCCGGCGATGGCACAATGCCGCCGGTGCGACCGAAGAACGTAACCGGTTTGACACCCTGAACGACTCGCTCGACATCCTCGAGCATCTGCCCGCAGCTCATCTCCACGACCAAAACGTTCTTGACGTTCCTGGCCTCGATCTCCTTGCGGAGTTCCTTCTCCGGGTAGGGGAAGAGAGTGATCGGGCGGAACAGGCCGACTGAGACGCCCTCCTGCTCGAGTTCATCGATCGCCGTCTGGCAGATCCGCGCCATGGTGCCGTAGGAGACGATCAGCAGGTCGTTTTTGGCGCTGATCTTGTAGCGCTCGTAGCGGACCTCGTGCTGCTTCATCTGCTCGTACTTCTCATGCAGCACGTAGGAGTTTTCTTCGAGCTTGTACGGGTCGAGATAGAGTGACTTGATCACCCGCGGCTTGCGGTCTCTGGCGCCGGTGGCCGCCCAGCCTTCGTTGGTGGCCGGATCGCCTTTGTCGACCTCGTCGGGAAACTCGACCGGCTCCATCATCTGGCCGATCATCCCATCGCCGATAATCATCACCGGGTTGCGATACTTTTCGGCCAGCGGGAAGGCATCCATCGTCAGGTCGACCGCTTCCTGAATCGAAGACGGCGCCAGGACCATCAGCCGATAGTCACCGTGCCCGCCGCCCTTGGTCGCCTGGAAGTAGTCCGACTGCGCGGGGAGGATACCGCCGAGGCCGGGGCCGCCACGCATGATATTGAGCAGCACGCACGGCAGCTGGGCGCCGGCGATATATGAGATCGCCTCCTGCATCAGCGAGATACCCGGGCTCGATGAAGTAGTGAAGACCCGTCGTCCGGTCGCGGCGGCCCCGAACAGCATGTTGCCGACCGCAACTTCACTCTCCGCCTGCAGGAAGACGCCGCCAACCTCGGGCATACGCCGGGCAAGATACTCGGCCACCTCCGTCTGCGGCGTGATCGGGTAGCAGAAGTAGTTGGTCGCACCGGCACGGATCGCCGCTTCGCCGATCGCTTCGTTGCCTTTCATCAGTATTTTCGCCATACCATATACCTCTGCTGCCGTCAGTATTCGAACAACACGAAGTTCGTGCCGTACGTGTGAACTTCAATCGCCGCATCGGGACAGGTGATCGCACAGATGCGACAGCCGATACAGCGCGACGGGTCATGCGTCTGCGCGTAGAAATAGCCCCGCACCGTGATGTCATCCGACATCGACAGGATTTGCATCGGGCAGGCCTTCACACACAGTTCGCAGCCCTTACAGTGATTCTTGTCAATCGTAACGCCTGGCATGCAGTCTCCCTTTATCCTGCGTCAAACTCCCGATCAGGCCCGCTTCTCCCACGGCTTAACCAGCGAACGGTCAAGCGGCAGGACGGCCAGGTCCCGGATTCGGGATGTCATATCTTCCAGTATAGGTCGCAGCGCGCTGACAAAGACGATCGGCAGGCCGGTCGCCTCCGACACCCGACGGGTCAAGGCAAGCCCGTCGAGGACGGTATCAGCGGTTGTGTATTCCATGAGATGGGTGTTGCCGGCCAGGCCGGTGAACGTCAGCCGCGAGGCGCCTTCGATATCCGCAATCATCTTCTGCGCACCCTCGACCGTCGCCGTGAACGGCCGGTTGGCATTCAGCACCAGCAACATCTCGTAATCGTCAGGGGTGAAAGCATCGGCCAGCGAGCTGAGCACCCGCGAGCCGACATCGTCACCACCAACATCGAGAATCAGGTAGCCCTCATGCCGCTTGATGGCGCTGTGAATCTCGGGAATGATGATCGGCAAGTCGGCGTGGGCCTGCTCACCCGGCGGAACGATAGAACGAACACCCAATGCAGCCAGTTGCTCGGCCGCTTCGCGGGAGCGGAAGTAGGGGTTGACGATATCAAGATCGGCAATTGCCACCGGCTCGGACTGGCTGTCGGCGAGATAGCGGGCCAGGTTGACCGAAACTTCGGACTTCCCGGAGCCATAACCGCCGACCACGACCAGCAAGCGCTTGCTGAACGAAGGCAATCTATATTGTCTTGATTCGACCATAACACCCCGGATCTTCCCAGCAGCTACGACCGTCCTGTAACCTGCTGTCGCACCTGTTGTTGGCGAATAGGAACCAAATATGTCCCAATTACCTGTTGCTCATTAATATCGTTCTCAGGCTTCCGAAAGTCAAGGGCAGTTGTGAAAAAAATAACGAAGATCGCTGTCTTGACAGATGCTGCTGCGAATATTATGTTCCGATGCTGTAGTCACTTATGCGATCTTAAGAGAACGGTATGTATCCAGTTTTTTATGTTAAATCGGCACCGCGTGGGAAGTTGACTCGATGGCTGCTCGCAGCCTCTACCACGTTGTCCCTGATGTTGATCCTGGCGTTTGCCGGCTGCGGTGGTGACGACGATGCCGAATCGACCGCCGAAAAAGAACCGAGCATCTACGATGACCCCAAGTACGCCGACTGGCTCTTCCATGAGTGCGGCCTGGTCAAGTTCTACTACCCGCCGGGCCATCCGCAGAGCGATCAGTTCGATCAGCGCTGTGATATGTACAACCGGTCGATCAACGATATCTGTGAAATCCTCAACATGCAGCGACCGTGGGACACCCTGGTCGTGTTCACCTATACCGGTTTTGGCCAGGGGCGGGAGCTGACCGGACGGGAGTATCCGTTCACGACCGACAGTATCATCCACTTCTGGCTGCCGTCGTACATCGGTCCGACCCTGACCGACTGGCTCCTGCCGAAATGGATTTCGGTCGAGCCGAAGTATCCGATGTGGCGGCACGGGCTGCGTTCCCTGTTTGATTTTTCCGGACAGAACTACCACCGGGTGGTCTTCCATCTAAAAAACGATGATCGCTACGTGCCCCTGAGCAAACTTCCGGGCGACACCGCGATTGACAGCAATGTCGAGCGCAATCAGTCGGCCGAGGCGGCGTCGCTGGCGGCGTTTATCCTCGCGCAGTACGGGCCGAACAAACTTCGCAACGTCTACCGCTCGCGCCTGGAGTTCGGCCAGATGGTCCTTCGCGAGTTCGGCATGACCGTTGACTCACTCGAACAGGCCTGGCTGAGTTTCGCCCGCACCAACGTCCCCGACAGCGTGCTCGAGTCCTACGAGAATATCGACTAATTGACATAGTGAAGGTGGCTGTGATGGCTGATGACAAGTGGCAGACCGGTATAACCGATATCGGGCCAGGCAAGATCAATGTCCGCGGGTACAAGATCACCGATATCATGGAAAAGCTGACGTACGCCGAGACGGTGTACCTGATCCTGAAAGGCGAACTGCCGAGCAAGGCTGAGGCGGAGTTGATGAACGCCATCCTCGTCTCCTCGGTCGACCACGGCGCCACGCCGCCGTCGGTGCTTGGCGCCCGGACGGTCATGTCCGGCGGCAATTCGCTCAACGCGGCGCTGGCCGGCGGGGTGCTGGTGATCGGCGATACGCATGGTGGGGCGATCGAGCAGTCCGCCAAAATCATGCAGGAGTGGGCCGCCCGGGGCGATGACCCGGCTACGACGGCTTCGAATCTGGTCGACTGGCTGCGCGAAACCAAAAAGCGCATGCCGGGCTTCGGCCACCGGCTGCATACGGTCGACCCGCGCACCGGCAAACTCTTCGAAATCGCCGAACGGCACGGCTACTCGGGCAAGCATATCGAGCTGTGCAAAGCGATCGAGGGTCAGCTCGCCGAGAAGCTGGGCAAGAAGCTGCCGATCAATGTCGACGGCGCTATCGCGGCGGTGATCTCCGACATGGGCTTCGACTGGCGTTTGGGCAAGGGCTTTTTCATCATCTCGCGCATGCCGGGTTTGCTGGCGCATGCGTATGAGGAGATGACGAGGGAGCGCCCGATGCGCAAGCTCGGCCCGCTGCCGTTTGAGTACGACGGCCCGGACGAGCGGGGGATGGACAAATAGTGTTGGTTCGGTTGGTGCACGGGGACGTGCACCAACCACAGCCGATGTGCTTAGCAGTAACGAGTAACGTGGTCCGCACACGTCCGCGTGTGCCGACCGACATTACGAGGAGTGTCTCACCCGTCAGGTAGCGTAGCCCACTCGTTCCCGGATGGGTGAATAGGAAGAAGACCATGCACCACTTCTCCACCCTCCTCAAACTCTCCCGCGCTGCGCTCGCCGGCAACATGCTCCTCATGCTCGCCTTCGTACTCGTCAGCGCTATCGGCCCCGATGACCGTCTCGTTCCCTGGGGACTGATCGGTCTGGCCGCCCTGATCGCGATCGGCGCGACCCTGACGATCATCACTTACATCAAGATGGGCAGACAGAAACGCTCCGCCCGCAAGATCCTCCGCGCACTCGGCCTGCTGCTTACGCTGGCATTGATTCTTCTTGTCGCCTACGCCACCCTCAATCCACTGGGCGTCGTCATCTGCGGCAGTCCCCTTACATGGCAGACCCTGCTCACCCCGGTGATCGAGGTCTTCGCGATTATCGTAACGCTTGTTAATCTCTTTGCGCTGACAACAGTGGGGAGAGCGTGATAATGAAGCCACTTGAGACGGGTGAGCTACCACTGTTAATGGCGGGTGTGACAGTCAGAGTTCAGTCAGACATTGCTTGCCGATCGTGAGTGTAGCCTGACCGCCATCGCAGCCGTTTCGTCACGCGGTTGACTTCGCCGGTCCATTCCTCTTTCTTACCCCAACGGACATATCCCCAACCGAAAGGATACGCATGGCCAAACAGAAAAAGGTCGCTCTGGTAACGGGAGGGAATAAGGGTATTGGCTACGAGGTGTGCCGCGGGCTGGCCAAAGCCGGCTGCAGTGTCATTCTGGCCGGTCGCTCCGACCAGCGCGTCAGCGATGCCGTCAAGAAGCTGAAACGCTCCAAGCTCGATATCGTTGGTCTTACGCTCGATGTCACCGATGTCGCCTCGGTCGCGTTTGCCGAGAAGTTCGTTCGTCGGACATACGGTCGCTTGCACATTCTCGTCAACAACGCCGGTGTCCTGCTGGACAATCAAAACACGAAGACGGTTGAGACTGCCGATATCGAAGCGGTCCGCGCCACCATGGAAACGAACTTCTATGGTCCGCTCCGCCTGATCCAGGCGTTCCTGCCCTACATGCGCGAACAGAACTATGGCCGGATTGTCAACGTCTCCTCGACCATGGGACAACTGACCGATTCCCGGCCCGGCTATGTCGGCTACCGAACCTCGAAGACCGCCCTGAATTCACTGACCCGCCTGGTCTTCAACGATGTCCAGGATACCAATATCAGGTGCAATGCCGTCTGTCCCGGCTGGGTACGGACCGACATGGGTGGACCCGATGCCGACCGGACGACGAAAAAAGGCGCCGAGTCGATAGTATGGCTGGCCCTGATGGGCAACGACAGTCCCAACGGCGGCTTCTTCAAAGACAAGAAAGAGATCCCCTGGTAAGTACTGCCGGGAGAAGTGTAACGCAAAAAGGCGAACCAAAAACGGTTCGCCTTTTCTGCAAGGAAAGCCCCCTATGACACTACGAGACAGCCTGCGGTGAACGCGGCGGCTGACTCGGGCTTTTCGGCGGGAACGGGCTCTGGCGATTGTTGCCGCCGGTGAAGGCGAGGATACCGATCGTAATGAAGTTGACGAACGGGATCAGCGTGCAAAAACCGAGGAAACCGGATTTGCCGACGCCCTTGGCAACCTCGATCCACAGAATCGCAAACACGACGATGTTCACGACCGGGACCAACATGAGCAGGAACCACCACATTTCCTTGCCACCCATCTTGATCAACAGGAGGCTGTTCATGATCGGGATAAACGACCACCAGGCGTCGTTTAAGCAGCCAAGCTTCTTGGCCAGCGTGTACTGGGCGAAGGCGAAATAGAAATAGATGGCGGCCATGACCAAAAGTCCGACCAGGCCAAAAATCGGATCGCCTGAACTCTGCTGATACATACGTTTCCTCCACAGTTATGACTGACTATCGAGATTGTTCGTAATAATCCGGTGATGTGCTTGCCCTCTGTATCGGACACCCGTCAGATCGATCTGAGAATATTCTGCCTCGAAATGCTCAGTAGTCCCGCCCGGAAAACACTTTGTGGGAATTCTGAACAGGGGCCGCGACGCCAACTAACTATTGTCAGCGGAGCTATTTAGCCCTATACTGCCGCTCGTGGAAATCACCCGTGAAAAAGTCCGCCAAACTGCCGGTATTCTCGGTGAAGCCGGTATCGATCTCTGGCTGGTTTGCGTGCGCGAAACCAGCCTGATGGCCGATCCGGTCCTGCCGCTGGTGGTCGGTCACGATGTTACCTGGCAATCGTTTTTTGCATTTACGCGCGATGGCCGATCGATTGCCCTGGTTGGCAATTTCGATCGTGACATTTTTAGTCGCAGCGGAAGTTTCAACGAAGTCCGAACCTACACCGAGGGCGTAGGCGAGTCGCTACGGGAACTACTGGGTGAAATTGATCCGGCCTCTATCGCGATCAACTTCTCGACCGACAATCCGGCCGCTGATGGCCTGACCTATGGCATGTATCAGCTTCTCTGCAGGTATCTCGACAACACGCCGTACCGGGAACGACTCGTCTCCGCGGCCGACATCTGCTCTACCGTGAGGAGTCGCAAGACGCCGACCGAGATCGATCGTCTGACCGCAGCTGCGGTGATGGCCGAAGAGATCTGGCAGGATGTCTCACCGAGTATCGAAGTTGGCATGAGCGAGAGGGACGTGGCAGCGCTGATTGATGGCGCCATCGCCGAGCGCGGCGCGACTAACTCATTCGTCACAGCCGTCAATGCCGGTGACAAAACCAGCCCCGGGCATGGACCACCGACCGATGCCACACTCGGCCCCGGCGATGTCATGCACATCGACTTCGGTGTCTTGCTCGATGACTACTGTTCCGACTTGCAGCGGCTGATCTACTTCACGCGCCCCAACGAAAGCTCAGCGCCGGCCGAGGTGCTCGAGGCATTTGACATGGTGGCCGGTATAATCACTGAGACCGGCAAGGCTGCCGTGCCCGGCGCGACCGGTGCGGAGATCGACGCGATCGCCCGAGAGACGCTTCGCGAGCATGGCTACCCCGAGTACCAGCATGCCCTCGGTCATCAGTTGGGCCGGTCGGTGCATGATGGCGGCGCCGTGATCGGGCCGCCGTGGGATCGCTACGGCCGGACACCATCGATGCCGCTCGAAGAAAACAACGTCTTCACGCTGGAACTGGAGATCATCCTGCCCGGGATCGGCTGCGTGGGACTCGAAGAAGATATGTGTGTTACCCCCGACGGGGCGCGGTTTCTCTGCCCCCGACAAAAGGAGTTGATTGTAAGATGAAATGGATAGCCGCCGCCCTGTGCTGTGTAGTACTACTCGCCTCATGTGGAGGCAAAAAAGAAGTCGCCGACGAAGTCCGGCAGCGTGTCCAGCCGGTCGACCTTCGGGTTGAACCGGACCACGAAAAGTTCACTGTCATCTGGGAGACCGCCGGCGACGGACTGATCAGCGGCTACAACATCTATATCAGTCAGACCCCGCTGGTCAATGCCGAGCCGGGTGGGCAGCCGGCGGCAACTCCGGAACCGTTTAACGCGACACCGTTTCCGGGCGACACCGACCCATCGGACGATATCGAACATTATGAAGCCGAAGGGGTCGACGAGGGTGTTGTCTACTATGTATCGGTGCGGGTCGTTTATCCTGACGGGACTCTCTCACCACCTTCGAACGAGGTCGAGGCGGCCGCCGGCGGTCGTGGTGAACTGGAGTTGGGTATGCGTTATAATAGTGCCAACGATGGTTTCTCGTTTGTGCAGGATGACTTTGTTGAGGCCGACGCTGTCGCCAATGACATTTACTATTACAACGCCGCCGGCTCGCATTTTCTGGCCTCGCCGGTGCGGTTGAACGGCTTTCTCCGCAACACCCGGCTAATGAAGCTCCCGGTCACCGGCTCGCTGAACGAAGTCACCGCCCGGCTGGAGACACTGGACCCGCAACCATCGGAAGATCGCGTCGAGATAGCACCCGGTGACTGGCTGTTGCTTCAAACCGAGGATGACACTCACGCGCTGGTCGAGATCCGGGGTATGGTCGGCGAGGGACAGGATGCTATCCTGCAGTTGTGGTATGCGTACTGCTCGTCGCCGGACCGGCTGATATTCTAGCCATCGGTTCAAATGTCGATCCGGTGTGTGACATAAAACTTGCCTAACCGCGCTGATTTGTGTACATCTGGACTATCAATCACGGTAACTGCTAATCCTGGAGCTTGATCCCATGGCACGAGTATCTATCGCTCGAATCATGTTCTGCCTGGCTGCTGCGGCGCTGGTGCTCACCCTGTCACCGGCCGCGCGCGCCTCGATATCGCTCGACGAACTGGGGACACTGATCGATTCGGCCCGGACGGTCGAGGCGCCGGTCTATGCCCCGGAGACGTTCAAGGAAGCGTTGAACAAGTACGAAGACGCGCAGATGCAGGCGGAACGGGGGAAGAAGCAATCGGAGATCGACAAGTATGTCGACGAGTCGCAGGAGTATGTCGAGAGTGCCCTCAAAACTACCGAGGTGGCCAAGCTGACCCTGGCCGACTACATCCCGCCGCGCACCCGTGCCCGCGATGCCAGAGCGCCCGAGTTGGTGCCGGAACTGTACCAGGAAGCCGAGGAGCAGTTCATCAAAGCTACCAAGAAAGTCGAGGATGGCGATGTCCAGGACGGGCTGAAAGAAGCTGAAAAGGCCGTGGCGTTGTATGACACCGCAGAACTGCAGGCGATCCGTCGCGATGTGCTCGGTCAGGCCGATCACCTGCTTGCCGAAGCGCTCGAGGATGAGGCCGAAAAGTACGCCCCGGTGACACTCGACAAAGCCCGCAGCGCCCGCAACCGGGCCGACTCCATTCTTGTTTATGATCGTTACGATCGATCCGGCGCGGCCCCTCATGTCACCCGAGCCGAGTATGAAGCCCGGCACGCATCAAATATCGCCCAGACTGTACGTTCGCTCGAGCGCAACGATCAGGCCTGGGAGAAGCTGATGCTCGTGTATGAGATCGAGATGAACAAGATTGGCGCTGAATTCGGCTGGGATCACCTGCCGTTCGACCGGGGTCCCTCGGCGGCTGCCGATTCGGTCAAAACGGCTATCAATCGGCTGCAGTCGGAAAATGAAGCACTGCACGAAACCAACAGAACCGTCGCACAGACCCTGACGACAACGATCGAGCGACTTGGGGCGGCCCCCGAAGTTGATGACGTCTCGGCTCTGTCGGTCGAACTCGATGGTCGCGTGGCCGAGATGCTCGCTCAGAACCGCGAGCTGGCCCAGACAGTCGCCGCCGAGAAAGCCCGCCTGTCACAACTCTCCGAACAGCACGAGCAAGTCTC
>WJMS01000030.1 GCA_014727815.1 candidate division GN15 bacterium | reverse complement strand
TGCCAGAGCGACTGGCTGATCATCGCGAGCAAAAGACTGTCCGTACCTGTAACTCACCCTTCGCCCGGGTTTTTCAGCCGGTGTTTCGTGGATTGTGTACGTTCGCAGTCGAAGTTCGCGCACGTCCGCGTGCACCAACCATGGCATTCACTTCGCGGCCGGGTCGGGGATCTCCTCGGTCACGCCGGCCAGCTTGCGGGCGATCTCGACCTTCTTCTCGATATCGCCCATCGCCCGGATCATGAGCTTGGCGCCGTCGGGCGAGCCGCCGCCGTGCATACAGCCCGGCACCCCGCCGCCGATGGTGCACCACTCAACCAGGCGCGCTGCCCGGGTGCGCGCCTCAGCCGAGTGTTTGGCTTTCATGTACTTCTGAATCAGGTGGCCGTACTTCTTCGACTGGAAATCCTTGTACGATGGCATGCAGCCGGTTTCGGCGATCCCCCCGGCGATATCCTGGGCCAGCACCGAGGTATGATACGGCAGCGTGGCGACATGGACCTTGTTGACATTCGACAACAACTGGTCGCAGGTCCAGGCGCCCGAGGGATGCGGCTTGCCCATTGCGGCCGAAGCGATCCCCATCCCGAAGGTCGTTTCGTTGTTGATATGCATCTGGATGACTTTGTCACTGAACACCTTCGCCGAGAGGCCGTTGGTGCGGGCCGTCAGGATCGCCGAACCGATTTTGATATCCCCCTGCCCGGCCACACAGCCGCCGATCGCGGCGCGGTACGGTCCGATAAAACTCATCACCGCCCTGGCCGTGTACTTCGCCTCGCCGCACATAAACAGCCGTTCCTTCGGCACAAACACGTCTTCGAACAGCAAAAACGCCTGGGTGATACCACCCTCGGTGATCGGGTTGTCGAATCCATCCTCGAGATCACGCTCATCGCTGGGGTGTCTCGTCTCGACAATAGTCAGACCTTCAGTGTCGCGCGGAATCACAAACGAGAGACAGTAGTCGGCATCATCGTCTTTGTATGCGCTGCCCGGCAGCACGAATATCTCGTTGGCGGCGGCGACACCGCAAATCATCAGCTTGGCGCCGCGCACGACGATACCATCATCGCGCTTGTCGACCACGTGCAGGAACATGTCCGGATCTTCCTGCTGCGAGGGCTTTTTGGTCCGGTCGCCTTTGGCATCGGTGAGGGCGCCGGAAATCGTGATATCGCGCGCCTGGGCATCCTTGAGCCAGGTCAGCAGGCGCTGGTGATAGTCCGTGCCGAGATCATTGTCCATCTCCCAGGTGGCGATGAACATTGCATTCAGCGCGGTCCAGCCGGCGCAACGCCCGCCGGTGCAGGTGCCGGTCAGGTGGAACATGAGCCGCTTCATCCGTGAGTTGGCGAACATATCCTCGGGTTTCTGGATAATCGACAGGTAGCGGCTGATCGGCTCGCCGGTCAGGTGCGACGTAGTCGTCACCATGTCCTTGAGTTCGGGGTCGGCGGCGGCCTTGAATGTCCAGGCATGACCCTCGACCGTCCGTTTGGTGGCGGGGTGGGTGGTGACGTCCTCGATCAGCTCATCGAACTTGTAGATGTTGGGGCGCATCGCCTTAAGCGATTCGATATACTCGTTGTAGGTGCGGATAGCCATAGCGGAATCTCCCGGCGTTGGATGTTTTGCGGTAATATAGAAAGAGATCGGCGCAAAACCAAGACCAAACGACCCATATTATCGGATGATCGGTGCCCGTCGCGTAAGTGACGGAATCGCAGCAGGTCCGAACCCCCCAGATTCGGACGTGACTGGACAATCCTGCAGGCAAGCTCCGCCTGCAGGGCGGCGCGCCAATCGATGTCTACTCCAGCCGCTTGATGATCATCAGCGTGAAGTCGTCAAACGTATGTGTCCGGGCGGCGAACGACCGTACCGTGTCGTGGATGATCTTTTCGATTTCCTGGGACTTCTTGTTGTGACAACCGCGCACGACCTCGATCAGGCGATCGAGTCCGAACTCTTCGCCATCCTCGCTGAACACCTCGGTGACACCGTCGGTATACATCACGATCAAGTCACCCGGCTGCAAGAACAACGCCTGTTCCTCGAAAACGCCGTGCGGCGTCACCCCCAGCACCGGTCCGCCCTCGGCCAGGTACTGCACGGAACCATCGGCCCGAAGCAGAAACGGCAGGTTGTGGCCGCAGTTGGCGTAGGTGAAGATGTTGTTGGCGCTGTCGAGCACACCGTAGACCCCGGTCACATAACGGCCGGGATCGAGCGACTCGACCAGCAGCGTGTTGACTTTCTGGCAGATCGTCCGGATCGAGTAGTTGTTGCGAATCTCGGCAATCAGTGAGGCCCGAAACGATGCCATAATCAACGCCGCCGGCACCCCCTTGCCGGACACATCGGCCACCGTGAGACCATACTGACTGTCGACAATGCGGATATAATCGAAATAGTCACCACCGACCTGTCCGGAGGAGACGTTGGAGCCGCGGATGTCATAGCCGCGGATCGACGGCGGCGCGGCCGGCAGGAAAGTCTCCTGGATCGTCCGGGCGACATTGAGCTGCTCCTCGAGTTTTTTGCCCGCAATCATCGACTCGTGCAGCCGGGCGCGTTCGAGCGAGATCGCCGCGTGAGCCGCGAAGGCATTGATCAGGGTCAGCGAGTGCTCGTCGTAGGCGTGCAGTGTGTCCGACTCGAGGTTAATCACGCCGATCACGCGAGTGTCGATTTTGATCGGGGCCACGATCTCGCTTCGCGAAGAAGCATTGGCCGACACATAATGCGGGTTCTGGGAGACATCACCGACAATAATCCCCTCGCCGGTTTTCGCTACGTGGCCGACCAACCCCTGCCCCATCTTGAGGTGCAACTGGTGGTCGACACCTTTGTCGTAGCCGACCGTGAAGATCGAGTCGATATCGTTGTTGTCCGGATCGATCAGGAAGATCCCGCCGACATCGTAGTTGACCACTCGCCTGATTGACTGCAGGATGCTCTCGAGCACTTCGTCGAGTTCGAGCCCGGCGGCCAGGCGCATGCTGACATCGTAGAGCAACTGCCGTTCCAACGCCTCGCGCTGGAGTTCTCGCACCAGGTGGGCGTTGTCGATTGCCACCGCCATCTGGTTGTTCAAGCCGGTCAGGATATCGAGATCGACCGGGGCGAAGTCGCCATCGATCTTGTTGATCACCTCGACTACCCCGATCATCTGACCCTTGCCGATCAGCGGTACGGCCATCAGCGAGCGCAGGTCGATATCGCTCTGGCCGGTGATAGTTTCGTCGACCCGGTCGTCGCCCTCGACCTGGTTGACGATTATCGGTTCATACTCCCGGACGACGCGACCGGCGCAGCTCTGTTCGATTTCATGGCGGTAGACCATCGGCTTGTCCCACTCACGGTGGAGCAGCCGGATCTTGACATCGGGCCGCTTCTGGTCAACGCGAAAGACCAGGGCAGCTTCGCAATTGACGGCGGTAATCGCCAGGCGCAGCACGGAGGCCATCAACTCCTCATAATCCTGGGTGGAGTTGAAGGTCCGGGCCGCCTCGAGCAGCAATTTTTCGGTCCGGGTATGGTCGTGTTCGGTTACAGTCATAGTGTCACAAAGGTGATATCGCCGTCAGCGAAAGTCAATCGTTAAGAAGCGCGCTTGAGGACCAGCTTAGTTCGCGAGCACTTCCGTTTGTTTCGGTTATCGACCGGCGGAAGAGATCGCGTGAGCGGTCGTTTGCACCGGACGAAATCGGTCGGCCGGGGTGAACTTCGCCCCGGCGACGGTGTTAGCCCGTTATACGCAAGTCAAACGAGTTTGCTTCACTTACGGAGGTGGATTGAGATGTATATGCCGACCGTCACGCTCTGGTACGCGATTATCCTGATAGTCATGGGCCTGGTAGGCTACTTCGGAATGGGACGAGAAAGCATTACGGCGCTTATCCCGGCCTTTTTCGGCGTCGCCGTACTGATAACGGCGCTGCTCGCCCGCAAAGAGAACCTGCGCAAACACAGCATGCACGCAGCGGTGGTGCTGGCCGTGCTGGGAGTGGCCGGGACCGCTTCGGGGATTCCCAAGTTCTTCATGCTGATTGGCGGCAGTGAGGTTGACCGGGCCAATGCGGTGGTGGTGCAATTCATCATGGCGGTGCTGTCGATACTGTATATTGTGCTGGCGGTGAAGTCGTT
>WJMS01000263.1 GCA_014727815.1 candidate division GN15 bacterium | reverse complement strand
TTTGTACGTACCGGACGAGGCGCAGGGGAGTCTTTTGTAGGTCGTCCGCCCACGGCGGACTGTCGTTCCGACATTGATCATAGTCCGAACCGCAGGGGAGCGGACCTTGTTCAGGCACGTTTGAAGACAAAGATGCCCTGCGCACTCTCCCCATACAGCTTTACATCCCTTGCAAAGCCAATATATTACGGCACCTTTTACCCGTTCGCGGGTGTTACAAGATACCATGAATGTTCAGGACAAAACAGTCGGCGTGCTCGCCCTGCAGGGCGATTACGGGCTGCACGAAGCACAAATTCAGCGGCTCGGCGCGCAGTTCCGCGAGGTCCGCCTGCCGCGCGATTTCGAGGGGCTCGATGCGCTCGTCATGCCCGGCGGCGAATCGACCACCATGAACATCCTCATGGACCGCTTCGGCCTGCGCGAACCGATCTCCGAGTTCGGGCGGACCAAACCGATCTACGGTACCTGCGCCGGCATGATTCTGCTCGCCCGCAATATCGAGCGGAACCAGTCGGGCGTAAAACCGTTCGGGATGATTGATATCGATGTTGCCCGAAATGACTACGGCCGGCAGATCTACTCGTTCGATGAAGAACTCATCGCGGATTTTCACGGCGAGAAAAAGGCCTTCCGGGCCAGCTTTATCCGGGCGCCGCGCGTGACGCGGGTCGGCAACGATGTCCGTGTCCTTGCGACATTTCGCGAGTCACCGGTGCTGGTCGAACAGGACCATATCCTGGCGGCCTCGTTTCACAGCGAACTGGAAGAAGATACCACCTTGCTGGAGTACTTTTTTAGACATTTTTTGCTCGACACGGCCACGCCCTAACGTATATTACATAGATGAATAAAGTCTTCTTTACTCAGCCGATCGACCAATACGCCGCCGACGCGCCCAATCCGAAGGCGCCGCCGGTGAAACTGCGGATGCAGACGCCGCACGAACGGCTGCCCAACTGGATCAAAATCCGCCCCAAATCGGGGCCGAACTTCGAACGGGTCCGCGATATCCTGGCCACCACCGGGCTGCATTCGGTCTGCCAGGAAGCCGCCTGCCCGAATATTCGCGATTGCTGGGATGAGGGTACCGCCACCTTTATGATCCTCGGCAAGCACTGCACCCGCGGCTGTAATTTCTGCGATGTGCTCAAAAAGGCGCCGGTCGGGCTCGATCTCGAGGAACCGCAGCGGCTCGCCGATGCCGTCGCTCAGCTCAAGCTCAAACAAGTGGTGATCACATCGGTCACCCGAGATGACCTGCCGGATGGGGGAGCCTCTATATTTGCCCGGACTATAGAGCTCCTCCGAAGGCAGGATAAGGAAGTCAAAATCGAACTGCTGACCCCGGATTTCGGCGGCAACAAAAAAGCGCTGTACACCGTGCTCGATGCCGGCCTCGATGTGTTCGCGCACAATGTGGAGACGGTCGGTCGCCTGCACAAGCGTGTGCGCGGCGCCGCCAGGCTCGACCGCTCTTTGGATATCCTTCGCGCCGCCGCCAACTACCGGCCCCGCGCCGTAATCAAGACCGGCTTTATGGTCGGACTGGGGGAGACCAGAGATGAACTGGTCGAGCTGATGCAGCAGTGCTACTCAGCCGGCGTCGATATTATAACGATCGGCCAGTACCTGCGGCCGTCGCTGGCCCACCTGCCGGTCGAACGGTTTTATCATCCCGATGAGTTCAAGGAGCTCGCCCGAATCGGCATGGAGGAGATCGGCCTGGGGCATGTCGAGGCCGGTCCGCTGGTTCGCAGCTCGTACAAAGCCTTCAATCAGTCGAAGCATCTTCTGGAGACTGCATGATTAAGAAGATTCATATTGCCAAGCACCACGGCTTCTGCATGGGCGTCAAGCGCGCCATCAATATCGCCGAGGAAACTGCGGAGAAGACCGAGGGCAAGGTTACTATCCTCAATGAAATCGTCCACAATGAAGCCGTTGTGGAACGCTTCCGCGAACAGGGCGTCGGCCAGGCGTTTTCGGTCGACGATGTCAACGAAGGAACGTTGATCATTTCCGCCCACGGTATCGCGCCCGATGTCATCAACAAGGCCGAGGCGAAAGGCCTGAATGTCGTCGATGCTACCTGTCCGCTGGTGACGGTCATCTACGACATCATCAAGAAGATCGTCCCCCAGGGCTACCACGTCATCCACTACGGCGACCGCAACCACGATGAAACCGAGGGTGTCCTCGGCTACGCCCCGGATCGGATCACGGTCGTCTCCTCGCCCGATGAACTGTCCGATCTTCCCGACTGGACCGATCGCAAGCTCGGCCTGACCGTCCAGACCACATCGGAGATGGCCCGCGCCGAGGAGTTCAAAGAGGCGGCCCAGAAGAAGTGGCCGCACATCGAGATCTTCGACACGATCTGCAATGCCACCAATAAACGGCAGTCGGCGATTCTCGCGCTGGCTCCGTACATGGATGTGATGCTTGTTGTCGGCTCCAAGAGTTCGGCCAATTCAACCCGCCTCGCCAATATCTCCAAC
>WJMS01000262.1 GCA_014727815.1 candidate division GN15 bacterium | reverse complement strand
GGCTCCCGGGACCAGCGTATGTTCGCCGTTGTTGGACAAGGCATCAATCTGAAAGAAAGACGGGTTGTTGTCCTCGTCCCCGGATCGCAGTCGGGGAGGAATGTAAGCAAGCGACAGGTAGGCCTGGCCCGGGCCGGGGATGGGTCCGTACGCGATGTCGATAGGCGTATCGCGATACCAGCCGGGACCCTCGCCGGGCACGTAGTCATAGGAACGCCAGCGGCCGGTGAACCTGAACGTCACCTCTTCGGTGGCAACCTCCTCCAGATAGACTCCACCGGGTTCCGGATAGTGGTAAGCCCGGTGCTGTCGTCGCCAGTCATAGTCGACTCGGCTTCGAAACTCCCAGTTATCTCCGAATCCGGTCGCTGACTCAAACATGAGCCCGGCCTGTTTGGACTCGGAATAGTCGAGCGGCGAGCGCTCGAGGTAGTCGAATTCGAGATGGTGGTGTGTCTGGCCCGGCAGGAGCATGTGACGGTAGAAGTCGCCGTAGTCATCCAGAATGATCTCTGCCGGCAGCGATGGTCCGGTGAAGAAATCGATCGCTGCCGAGCCGCCGGTACGGACCTCCTCGATAGCGTAGTCGGTGCTGCTTTCATAGCCGGTACCGGGGCCTTCCGGATTGTATCGGAACACTCTCGAGCGGTCCTCGAACTCCTGTCCGAAGGCGACGGTGACATAGGTGCCGTAGGACGGGATGAGCAGTCCGGCAAAGAGGTACGACGGCCGGTAGACGCGCAGTTCCTCTTCCCGATCAGGAGTATCGTCCGAGCCGACCCCGGTAGGGTCGTATTCGGCCGAACGGGAATCGATGATACTCAGATTTGCCTCGCCACCGATCACGATTCGCTCGCTAATCCCCCACTCGACCGCATTGGCGAAATGCCAGTGATATGCCAGAGTGCTGTCCAGAATGGAGAATATCTCATTCGGCGGGAAGAGGACGAATCCGCCCGGTTGCTGCTGTCGCTCATATGACAACCCCGCCTGAGACCGCCAGATTACAGCTCCATCTCCGACCACCGGGTTAACGAAGTAGGCATAGGGCGTAAGCGCAGCCGGCAGTCGTATGTTATCACGATTCGACCAGGTTGAGACAAACTGGCCGGAGTAGATGCGTTGTTCATAAGCAACCGGATGGCCCGTCCGGCTGACATTTGGGCTCAGCCAGCTGTCTTCGACATACGTCACATTGGCCAGCCCGACCTGCCAGTTCTCTTGCGGACGCCACAGGGAATAGCCACTGAGGCTCTTGACGTCCGTATCGCCCCACGGAATGAGACGATTGCCGGCCAGGCCGGTCAGGCCGGTTTGTGATTGTTGTGTGGTAATCTGAATGCGCCCGAAGAGATCGGGGTTAAACTCTTCCGACCAGCGGCCGCGCAGATCAACCGCGGCGCCTTCGGCCCAGCGGCCAAAATAGTACTCGATGGGAAGGTCGGTCACGGTATCCTGTCCCAATCCAGGGATCGGCAAACAGACCACGGCCAGCAGCGCCAAGAGACCGAAGCGCCCGAGCGACAAAACTGATGTCAACATGCAGAGGACTCCCCGCGAGAGTGATTTGCCGACCGGCCGACCGCCCGACAGCCGATCGTGTCTGTCTGTTATACAGCACGACCGGCTTACCGATTACAAGACTATGGAAACGGAAGTGAGGTTACGCAATCAGTAGTTAGCCGATCAGGCCGCCGCCGAGGACGACATCACCGTCGTAGAACACAACCGACTGGCCCGGCGTGATGGCTCGCTGCCTTTCGCGGAAAATAACCCTCGCGGTCGATGATGTCAACGGTGTAACTGTCGATGCGGCCGGGGCGTGCATGTAGCGGATTTTGGTGGTTGCTTCGATCGCCTCACCCGGCGGATCGAGCGCGCTCCAGTTGAGCTTCTCGGCGGTCAACTCGGTCATGAACAACGAGTCGTTGTCACCCACCACGACCTGGTTGCGGTCGATATCGATTCGCTGTACATACAGCGGGGTCGGGTGCGCGATACCAAGCCCCTTGCGCTGACCGATCGTGTAGAAAGCAGTGCCTTCATGACGGCCGAGCACCCGGCCATCTTCGTGGACAATCTCCCCCGGCTCAAATGTCCGCCCCCGCTTGCCCTCGTATTCGGCGAGGAAGCGGCGGTAGTTGTTGTCGGCGACAAAGCAGATCTCGCGCGACTCGGCTTTCTGCGCCGTGCGCAGACCGTGCTCCTGTGCGATCTGCCGCACTTCGGATTTCAGCAAACCGCCCAGCGGCATCAGCGTTCGCGACAGCGCAGCCTGGGTGAGTCCCCAGAGGACATACGACTGATCGCGGGTGGTGTCAACCCCCTTGCGAATCTGCCAGCGGCCGCGGTCGTTCTGTTCGATGTAGGCATAGTGGCCGGTGGCGATATACTCGCAGCCGAGCTGCTGCGCCTTTTGCAGGAAGGTGTCCCAGCGCACATCGGCATTGCAGCGCACGCACGGATTGGGCGTCCGCCCGGCGCGGTATTCCTCGACGAAGTTATCGATAACCTTTTCCTGGAATTCGCCGGACATGTTGAGGACATAAAACGGCGCATCGATCTTGTCGCACACGAAGCGGCAGTCGGTGATCGAGTCGAGCGTACAGCAGCGACCATCCTTGTAGATGTCACCGCCGACGTCGACATAGTCCCACAGCTTCATGTGGGCGCCGATCACCTCGTAACCCTGCTGCTTGAGCAGCAGTGCGGCAACCGAGGAATCGACCCCGCCGGACATGGCGACTAAGACGCGGGTAGCCATTGCGTAGACCAGATGATCAGGTTTGCGCCTGCCTGTTGTAGACCGGAG
>WJMS01000261.1 GCA_014727815.1 candidate division GN15 bacterium | reverse complement strand
TGAGATTGTCTGGGTGGTCTCCAGTACGAAGAAGGCGTATGGACTTACGCGGGCCGAACAGGCCGGTATCGAGACCTGGGTCTTCCGTCCGAAGACGTACGAGTCGGAGCAATCGGCCGCGGGCGACCTGCTCGATCGGCTACAAAAGCGCCGCGTGAATTATGTCGCCCTGGCCGGCTATCTCAAGCTCCTGCCGGCGGCGGTGGTTCGCGGCTATCGCAACCGAATCGTCAATATCCATCCCGCCCTGCTGCCGAAGTACGGCGGTAAGGGTATGTACGGCAAGCACGTGCATGAGGCGGTGCTGGCCTCGGGGGATAGCGAATCCGGCCCGACAGTCCATCTGGTTGATGAAATCTATGACAATGGGAAAATCCTCGAACAGGCCCGGGTGCCGGTGAAAAGCGACGATACCGTTGACTCGCTCGCCGCCCGGGTGCTCGAGGCGGAACACAAATTATATCCGAAAGTGCTGGACAAGCTCATCAAGGGAGAATACAATCTGAGCCATGAATAACGTAGTCTACCAAACCGACATTTCGGAATTTCCGCTCGCCCGGCGTGGGAAAGTCCGTGACATTTACGATCTGGGCGATACCCTGTTGTTTGTCGCCAGTGATCGCATCTCGGCGTTTGATGTCGTCATGCCGAACGGCGTCCCCGGCAAGGGCAAGGTGCTCACCCAGACCTCGCTGTTCTGGTTCGATTTCCTCAAGGATGTGGTCGACAACCACCTCGTGACGGCGACAATCGATGAATACCCGCCGGAACTGCACAAGTACCGCGACCAGCTCGAGGGCCGTTCGATGATCGTCACCAAGGCTGATCGGGTCGATGCCGAGTGTATCGTCCGGGGGTATATCTCCGGCTCGATGTGGAAGGAGCTCAAGGCCGCCCGGGCCAAAGGCTCAAACACCGTGCACGGCTTCGAATTCCCTCCCGAACTGCAGGAGTCCGAGAAGCTGCCCGAGCCGCTCTTCACGCCGTCATCGAAAAACGACGATGGTCATGACGAGAATATCAGCTTCCAGCAGATGGTTGACCTGGTCGGGAAGGATGTCGCCGAAAAGTGCCGCAGTGTCTCGCTGGGCATTTACCTGAAGGCTTCCGAGTACGCCCGCACCAAGGGCATTATCATTGCCGACACGAAATTCGAGTTCGGCTTCAAAGATGGTCGCTTTCTGCTGATCGATGAGGTCCTCTCGCCGGATTCCAGCCGCTTCTGGCCGGTTGATACCTACGAGCCCGGTCGCTCGCAGCCCTCGTTCGACAAACAGCCGCTGCGCGACTGGCTCGACCAGCTCGACTGGGACAAAAAGCCGCCGGCGCCGAGACTGCCCGACGATGTCGTGGAGGCGACCGCCAGGCGCTACCGGGAAGCCCAGGAACGTCTAACAGGCAAGTAAGCAATTCCTATGAGTGACAGCAAAATCAAGCGGGCGCTGATCTCGGTGTCCGACAAGACCGATGTGACCAAACTCGCCGAGCAACTGCACGAGCGAGGAATCGAAATCATCTCGACCGGCGGGACGCTCGAGAAAATCAAAGAGAGCGGCATACCGGCGGTTTCGGTCCGATCGTTTACCGGCTCGCCCGAGGTCATGGAAGGCCGGGTCAAGACCCTGCACCCCAAAATCCACGCCGGCATCCTCTACCGCCGGGACAACGACAGCGATGTCGAGCAGCTCAACCAGCTCGAGAGCAGAGGGATCGATCTGGTCGTGGTCAATCTCTACCCGTTCGAACAGACGGTTGCGAAAGAGGGTGTGGCCGAACCGGAAGTGATCGAGAATATCGACATCGGCGGACCATCGATGCTCCGCTCGGCCGCCAAGAACTTCAACGACGTTACAGTAATCGTCGATCCGGCCGACTACGCCGATCTGATCGCTGAACTCGATCAGCACGATGGTGGCACCACGCGCGAATTTCGTCGCACATGCGCCACCAAGGCGTTCTCGTTGACTGCCCGCTATGACTCGGCGATCGCGGCCTACTTCCAGCAAGAGACACCGGAGACAAAAGACTCGTCGGTCTTCCCGAAGACCCTCTCGCAGACGTGGCAGTTCCGTTCCGAGTTGCGGTACGGGGAGAACCCGCACCAGCAGGCAGCGGTGTACGCCCAGCCCGGCTATGGTGGAGCGAGTCTGCTCGATGCCGAGATCCTCAGCGGCAAGGAACTGTCGTTCAACAACTACAACGACCTCAATGCCTGTCTCGATATGCTGCTCGATTTCTCCGAGCCGTTCGCCTGCGTGCTCAAACACGCCAATCCGTGCGGTGCGGCGATCGGCAAGACAATCGCCGAGGCCTACAAAGCAGCTTACGAGTCTGATCCGCTCTCGGCCTACGGTTCGATTATCGGGCTCAACCAGCCGGTCGACATGGAGTGCGCCAAGCTGCTGCACGAGACCTTCTTCGTGGAGTGCATCATCGCCCCTGAATTCGATGACGAGGCGTTTAAGATGCTCAAAAAGAAGAAGGCCCGACGCCTGCTGAGGCTGCCGCAGATCACCGAGGGTCGTCTCAAAAACGACCAGGTCTATAAGCACGTGCTCGGCGGTCTGCTCGTCCAGTCAGCCGATGAGGCCGAGGTCAATGCCGCTGACCTGAAAGTCGTCACCAAGCGGACTCCGACCGACGATGAACTCCGCGACCTGCTGTTTGCCTGGAAAATCGTCAAGCATACCAAGTCGAACGCAATCGTCCTGGCCAAAGCGGGCGCGACGGTTGGGATCGGCATGGGGCAGACCTCGCGGGTCGACGCCGGGCACCTGGCGGTCAAGCGGGCCGGCGACCGGGCCAAGGGCGCTGTGATGGCCTCCGATGCGTTTTACCCGATGCCTGATGGTGTCGAGGTTGGCACCGATGCCGGCGTGACGGCGATCATCCAGCCGGGCGGCTCGAAGGGTGATGAGCAGGCGATCGAAGCGGCCGATAAGGCCGATGCCGCCATGGTCCTGACGGGCATCCGTCACTTCAAGCACTGATTCCGTCGGCCAGCCACCGGCAACCGGCTCGTAAGTATGGATCAGTCATGACATTACCGGCAGTTCTGAGACACCGAGTAGAATAGCGCAAACTCGTTCGACCCCAAACCAACCGGGCTTTGGCGTGTCTCTATATGTCGAGCGAAGTCATCCGCTTGAATTAATGAGAAACTCACCGATTCATCCTTGCAAAGCGTATAAACCACAGGTATTATATTGGCATATGGCTGACCAAGAGGCTCGATACGTGGAAAGCAAAATACTCGAAATAGTCGTCTATCTCATAGACCATATCCGTGAGAATCAGGGGCGGCTGTCGGACATGGACGATGTCTCCTCCGACCTGCGCAGCATGGGCTACACCGACAACGAGATATCCTCGGCCTACTGCTGGGTCATGGACCGCTATGGCTCCGGTGATTCGGTCTATTTTTCGGACTTTCCCGACGAGCACTTCTCCTCGCGGATTCTGACCCACGCCGAGCGTTTCCAGTTTGCCACCGATGCCCACGGTTTCCTGCTCAAGCTGCTGAACCTGGGGCTGATCGACGACGAACAGCTCGAGATGGTGCTCGACCGCGGCGCCATGCTCGGGCCCAAGCCGATCACGCTCGAACAGGTCAAGCTTATCGCCACCTCGTATGTCTTTGGTGAGATCGGTGATCTGGAGAACCTGGCCTGGATCGACTCCGACGACTCCCCGCTTCAGGTCCACTAATCATGACAGCCACAGGGAAGAAGGTGCTGGTCGGATTGACCGGCGGCATAGCCTGTTACAAGGTCCCTTATCTGGTACGCTATCTGCACAAGGCCAGGGTTGAGGTGCAGGTGGTGATGACCGACGGGGCGACGAAGTTCATTACGCCGCTGACGCTCGAAGCCGTCTCCAACCGTCCGGTCGCGACCGAGTTGTTTCCCGTCAACGAGTTCGTCTCCACCCGACATATCGATATGGCGGAATGGCCCGACCTGATCGTCGTTGCCCCGGCCACGGCCAATCTTATCGGCAAGGTAGCCTCGGGGATTTCCGACGACCTGCTGACCACGATTATCTGCGCCACCCCGCGACCGGTGCTGATTGCGCCGGCCATGAATCCCCGGATGTGGGACAACCCGGTCACGCAGAAAAACATCGCGAGCCTGCGTCAACTCGGCTACCACTTTGTCGATCCGGAAGAGGGCGAGATGGCGTGCGAGCACTCAGGGGTCGGGCGGATGGCCGAGCCGGATCGAATCTATGCGCGTGTCACCGACCTGCTGACCGATCTCGACGAAAAAAAAAAGCCCCGGCGCTAGCCGGTAAGCACATTCTCGTCACGGCCGGTCCCTGCCGGGAAGCAATCGATCCCGTCCGCTACATCTCCAATCGATCATCAGGTAAGATGGGTTATGCCCTGGCTGCGGCCGCCCGCGATGCGGGTGCGACAGTTACCCTGGTCAGCGGCCCCACCGGTCTGGTGTCGCCTCCGGGCGTGGACATCGAGCACGTTGAGACGACCGAGCAGATGCACGCGGCGGTCGCCCGGCATTTCCAGCGGTGTGACTGCCTGATCATGGCCGCCGCTCCGGCCGACTATCGCCCGAAAGAGAGCGCGGAGAACAAGATCAAGAAGTCGGCCGACGCCCGTTCGCTCGAACTCACGCCAACTGTGGATATCCTGCGCGACATGGCCGGACGCAAGCGGCCCGG
>WJMS01000260.1 GCA_014727815.1 candidate division GN15 bacterium | reverse complement strand
CGCCCGGTCGATCGTCCCATCGGCATTCAGCCCGATATGCACCACCCGGCCGACCCGCCGCCAGGGCAACTCGTTGGAATGGTGCTCCATGTAGGTGGTCAGGATGATATCATCGGGGCGAAGCGGCAGGCGCCGGGCCAGCTTGTTCAACGCCTCGGTCGAGTTTTTGGTGAAGATCACGACCTGCTTCGACAGGTCGGCGCCGATGAAATCGGCTACGATATCCCGTGATTCCTCGAAGGCCCAGCTTGACAGCTGGCTCTTGAAGCCGGTGCCGCGGTGGACATTCGAGTACCAGCGCATGAACGAGCTGACCGCCTCGATGATCGGCCGGAAAGTCGGGGTCGAGGCGGCGTTGTCGAAATTGATATAGCGCGCCTCGCCGGAAAGCGTCGGCACCACCGTGTCGGCGCCAACCAGCAGATTGGGCAGATCGGCAATGCATACGTTTTCTCCGGCCGGGCTGGTCTGTAGATCTATAGCCATAAACAGGAACTCCCGTCAGTCGGGTGGGTGCGTGTGCTTGCCGGAGTATACACGTTAAAGTGGACAGAATAAAGCGATTATCGCGACTGCAGGAACTGCTCCAGGAAGCCCTCGTAGCGCTCCGCCCAGACTTCCCGTTGATGGAATTTAATGGCATGTTCGTGGTACTTGACGCCAAGCGCTTCACCGTCGATCTCGCCGCGCTTGAGCTGCATGATCAATTCGGAGAGGGCGTGCGGATCATCCGGGCCAAACCGCAGGGCGCCGCCGGCACGGGAGAGTTCGCGAATCGCCTCGCCGTCGCGCGAACCGAACACAATCGGCCGGCCCGAAGCCATGTACTCAAACAGTTTGGCCGGGAACGTCCCGCGCGTGATCGGCACATCCTTGAGGCTCTCAATCAACACATCGGATGCTTTCAGGAAATACGGAATCGTCTCGAGCGGCTGCGACCCGACAAAGACGACATTCTTCAAACCGTAGTCGCGCACCATTCCCTCGAGGGCATTGCGCTTCTCACCGTCACCGACAAACACAAACACAATGTCGGGCTGGTCGGTCAACTGGCGAGCCGCTTCAACCACCGTCTCGAGCGAGTGCGCCCAGCCAAGCGTTCCGGCATAGAGCACCAGAAACTTCTCCTCGAGCCCGAACTTCTTGCGAATGCCGTTGGAATTCGAGGCCACAAACTCGGTGCTGAAGCCCGATTTGATTGTCGTCACCCGCTCCGGCTCCACCCCGATATAAGTGAGAAACGCCGCGATACCATCAGTAACCGCTACGATCCTATCGGCGCGGCGGTAAAGGCCGTGCATAACTTTCTTGAGCACCCGCGTGAACAGACTGCGGTTGAGGTTGCCGAAGTCTTCCGATGATTCCGGCTGGAGGTCGCGAATCTCGATCACAAACTTGGCCCGTTTCATCTTCGACAGCAGCCAGCCGATCACGGGCGTCGTAACCGGGGGAGTCGACGCGAGCACGATGTCAAACTGGTCGCGCAGGCGGAACGAGTTGATCAGGGTCGTAAAGAGAAACAGGATAAAACCGAGCATGCGTTTGCCCGGATAGCGATTCGAGGCGGGCAGCACCCAGCTTCGATAGACCTTGATCCCATCGATTTCCTCAGCATAGAAGAACTTGCCGCGATACTTGGGCGGAACGATGCCATCCGGGTAATTCGGAATAGCCGTCATGACGGACACACCGTGCCCGCTGCGCGCAAAGAACCGCGCAAACTCAAAAAGCCGCCTGACGGCTCCCTTTTCAGGCGGAAAATGCTGGGTGATGATCAAAATATTCATACGTAGTCCCGGTAATGGTACCAACTTTTTGCCGCTTTCGCAAGGCAATATTCGGCCCGGTCAGCTTTTTGCTGTGCGCCGTAACCATCTGTCCGTTCTATTGTTACAGAACGGTTAGCGGCGCCGGGGGCCTCTTGTCGCTCGGTAGTCCCTCGCCCCGGTGTCGTGATCGAAAGAGCCTCTCGCTACTCCTCAACCCGAAGTGGAAATGTTCGCACTGATACCCAAGCCTCGCCGGCTATGGGCGCAACCAGATCAACCGCCGTCGGCACAAAACTCTCCTCCGGCAGGTACGGATATATCTTCTCCTTGACCAGCATCACCCGATGTTCCGATATCTCCCGCGCCACGGTAACATGTGGCGTATAGCCCCGATAGGGTAGTGCCAGATCCAATGAAGTATACAAGTTTTTGTAAAGACGATCAATGACTTCGTTCTGTCGAATCTCCCAATAAATCAGCGGGTAGGCCGGATAGGAATCACCCAGATGGTCAAACTCGATCGTCGGGGCCGTGATCGCCGCAACCTCACGGGCAATCACCGACGACAACTCGGCCAGCGGCAGCTCCGTCTCGAACGGTGCGACCAGAACGAGGTTACCGGAGATCAACGAATAGTCCGGATCAAATCGCTCCCGGATCGGCCGCACCAGCATCTCCAGCGCATCCGGCAGGAATATGACCACCCCATAGCGATTCGGGGCAGGTTTGCCGTCAAGGTTGGCTAATCGATATCCGTACTGCATGCTGTATTCCCGATGTCTCTCAGCGATAAAAAACGATTTCGATCCGGCGGTTCCTGGCCCGACCTTCGGCGGTCTGGTTGCTCGCGACGAAATTCGTCTCACCCCGGCCGAACGCCTGAATCCGCTCGGCATCGACCCCCTGGGTCACCAGAAACTCCTTCACCCGACGCGCCCGTTTCTCCGATAGCGCCTCATTAGCCCGGGCGGTACCGATGTTATCGGTATACCCGTTTATCTCTAGTCTTATATCGGTGACAAAATTAAGCAGATTTGCCAGTTTTTCCACTCGTTTCTTGTTGTTGGGATCGATTTCGAACGACCCGGGCGGGTAGTCGATATTCAACACCATCGGCTCAGCAAACATGCTCATGTCGATACAGCCGTACCGGTCAACCTCAACCCCGACCAGCGTAAACGGACAGTCATCGAGTCCGTTCGGCACGCCGTCGCCATCACCATCGATCGGGCAGCCGTCACGGTCGACCTGCGCCCCGATCGGGTTGGTCGGGCACGCATCGACATAGTCAGCCAGCCCGTCAAAATCGGTGTCGACCGGACAGCCGTAAATGTCGACCAGCCCCCGGGCTTCCGGCGGTGTCGCCGGGCAGTCATCGAGGCCATCGTAGACACCATCAAAATCCGAGTCAATCCCGCAACCGAAGCGGTCAACCTCAACGCCGCGAATCGTCAT
>WJMS01000259.1 GCA_014727815.1 candidate division GN15 bacterium | reverse complement strand
TCCGCTCCGCCGGATCGATCGCACACATACTCTCCAGCAGCAAATGGGCGTCGGTGGGAATGCGCTGCGAGGCGATCGAATTGAAGTCGAGCGGCTCGGTCGTCAGTCGCTCGCGATACGACTCAACGGTGTCGGCCTCGATCGGATAAACGCCCGTAAGCAGCTCATAAAAGACGAGGCCGAGTGCGAAGATATCCGATGCGGGCGTTACTTCGCCGCCCTCGAGCTGCTCCGGGGCGCGATAGCGCATGTCCGACAGCTCGTATGAATCGACCGTCTTCCCCGGCGATGGCCACGGCAGGCAGCAATCGACCAGCCTGATGTGCCGGACATCATCGACAATGATATTGGCGGGCGTGATGTTACCGAGGGTGATCTCCTCGGACTGGGCCGAGGTCAACGCGGCGGCCGCCTGGGCAGCGATATACAAAAAGTCGGAGTAGAACAGCGGCTGGCCATCGCTATCCTGCGCGATCGATCGTCCCGGGGCATATTCACGCACCAGGAAGGGTCGGTCGGTTTCGGTATCGAGGGCGAAAAAAACCGTGATCTGGGCGTGGGTCAGTCGATTCAACCGGGTGCGTGCGTCGAGATACCGCTCCCGCCAGGCCGAGTCGGTGACCAGTGAGGCCGGCAGGAATTTCAGCGTCACCGGCCGCTGCAGGGCTTCATCGATCGCCAGCCAGGTTTCCCCGTGACGCCCGGTCCCGAGCAGCTCGGTGAGGCGGTATTGTCGAATCAGCGTATCAGGCATCGCGCCGTTTTCCTCAGATTCCCGGTTATCTTGTAGATATCGGCAGATGGTTGAAGATTGATCAGTGCCGCTGTTTTCGCGCCATGGCCCGTCGATATGAGCCAATCAGGCCAGCTTTATCCCAAACCGCTCGGCCAGCAACTGCGTGAACTCATCGACCGATGCCACCGGCCTCTCCATCTTCAGCCCCGCCTCCGTCTCGGTCAGTTTCTTATCGGTGAGCGTGATACGTCCGGAACTCGTCGCAATCGTGATGAGATTTCGCTGCGTGAAATGTGAGTCCGGGGAACTCTGGTGATACTCACACATCTCGCTGAACTCATCCAACTCACGCGCGAGATCGGTGAATTGATACCGCGGCGCCCAGTCATTACCATCGGCCCGCTCCAGCGCAAAGCCATCGGGGACATCCTTGAGCGGCCGCACCCGGTACCGGCCGGAGATATCCTCGGCCTCGCCGGCAGGCATGCGAATCGGCCCCCGGGCCGAATCCCCGAAGCCGACATCGACCAGATACCGTTCACTTTCCAGCGTCACCAGTAGCGCCATGTGATCGAACTCCGGACCCGCGTCGCCCTTGTCATTGAACACCCGCGCCGACACCATGTCGACCGGATAACCCAACTCCGAGAGCAATGCAGCAAACAGGCCGTTGAGCTCGTAGCAGAAACCGCCGCGACGGTCGCCGACTATTTTGTCGTACAGCTTGGCCGTATCCAGTGTGATCGGGATGTTTCGGAGGATATCGAGGTTCTCGAACGGGATCGTCAGCAGATGCTGCTGCTGCAGTTCGGCGAGGGCTTCAGGTGATGGTGGTCGGAGCGAGTTGAGCCCGATCCGGCGAAGGTAGCGCAGGGTGTTCACGAGCGCCTCACACCGCTACCCCACCACCTTCAGCTTGGCATACTTCGCCATGATCTTCTTCACACCTATCCCCGAGAACATGATCTCCAGGCGGGTCGACTCCCCGAAGCCTTCGCATTTCATGATCCGTCCCCTTCCGAAGGTCGGATGCATCACGATCCGCCCCGGCTCGAAGCCGTGCTCGCCCTCGTATTCGTACTGAAGTTCGCCCGGTTCGGTGCGGTGACGGGAGGTCTGCCTGGGCAGAAACGATGGTACCGTCGTCGTGGTCGTTTCCCTGAAGACCGTGCGGGAGCGGTAGTCACTCAGATCAACCAGTTCGTTGGGTATCTCTTTGATGAATCGCGACGGCACCGATTCGACCTCGCCAAACCGGAAGCGCGTTGTTGCCGACGACAGGTAGAGCTTCTTGCGCGCCCGGGTAGCGCCGACATAAAACAACCGTCGCTCTTCCTCCAGTTCGGCCGGATCCATCACGGTCCGCTGCAACGGAAACAGCCCCTCCTCTAATCCAACCAGGTAGACCGTATCGAATTCGAGCCCTTTGGCGCCGTGCAATGTCATCAGGGTCAGCTTGTCTTCAATCTCCCGGTACGTGTCCAGATCGGTGAACAGCGAGATGTCGGCAAGATAGTCGGGCAGCGAGTTCTCGCCATTGGAATGCGCGTACTCGGCGGCGCCCTCGATAAACGCCTCGATATTGTCCACCCGCGCCTGCCCGACCACGGCATCCTCGCCCAGCAGTTCCTCGATCAGGTTCAGATCGGTGACGAGATCCTGGATCAACAGATCAACCGGGCGCTCCTCGTACTGCGCCCGGTATTTCTCAATCAACTTCACAAACGGCGCAATCCGCTTGGCTTTCCCGGACAACGCCGGGTACTGGCCGGCATTGCGCGCGATCTCGTACTGCGGCCGGCCCTCCTGCACGGCGAGCTGGGCGATTGCCTGAAGTGTCTTCTGGCCTATCCCCCGCTTGGGATAATTGATCACCCGCTCGAACGACACATCATCGCGCGGATTCACCAGCAACTTGAGATACGCCAGCAAGTCCTTGATTTCCTTGCGCTGGTAGAAACCGACCCCGCCGATAATCTGGTACGGCAGCCCGCGCCGCCGCAACTGTTCTTCAAACGGCCGTGATTGCGCGTTGGTGCGGTAGAGAATGACTGTGTCGCGAAGCGCGACCTCGCCCTGTTTGTTGTCAATCTGCTCGACAATCCGCGAGGCCTCGTCGTTGGCGTTGTCGACCAGCAACAGTTCGAGGTTGTCTCCTTCGCCAAGCTCGGTCCAGAGCGTCTTCTCCTTGCGCAGGTCATTGTGGCTGATCACCGCCGAGGCGGCTTTGAGAATGCGGCCGGTCGACCGGTAGTTCTGCTCCAGCTTGATAATCGTGGCGCCGGGAAAGTCCTTCTCGAAATTGAGAATATTGCTGATATCGGCCCCGCGCCAACCATAGATCGACTGGTCTTCATCGCCCACCACACAGATATTGTGCGCCTGGTTGACCAGCTCGCGAAGCAGCAGGTACTGCACATGGTTGGTGTCCTGGTACTCATCGACCAGGATGTATTTGAACAGGTTACGATACTTATCACCAATCCCGGCGCCGTTGCGAAGCAGCTTCACCGCGTTGAACAGCAAATCATCGAAATCCATCCCGTTGCAGCCGCGCAGCCGCCGCTGGTACAGCTTGTAAATCTCAGCTGTGCGCGACTCGAAATAGCCCGAGGCCTGCTGCGCGAATGTCTCAACATCGACCAACCGGTTTTTCGCATCAGAAATCTTGCGCAACTGCCCCTTCGGCGGAAACTGACCGTCGGAATAGCCGAGATCTTTCAGGCAGGTCTTTATCAGCGACAGAGAATCATCAGCATCGAGAATCGTGAAGTTGGTCTCATAGCCGATTGCAGAAGCCTCGCGGCGCAGCAGACGGGCGCAGAAGGAGTGGAAAGTCGAGACGTTCATATCGACCACCGAGCCACCGACCAGTTCGGCCACACGCTCTTTCATCTCACCCGCGGCCTTGTTTGTAAATGTCACGGCCAGAAGCTGATAAGGTGTGGCCCGGCGGGTCACCAGGAGGTGGGCCAGGCGACGTGTCAGGACCCGGGTTTTGCCCGAGCCGGCCCCCGCGATGACCAGCAGCGGTCCCTCGGTGGTTTCGACAGCCTGACGCTGGGCGGGGTTCAGATCTTTCAGCAGCCAGTCGGAGGACATGCGACGAATATAGGCGCGATCGGGCCCGATGCAACCGCTTTGTGCCTTGCCGTATCGGAACGTGATATATGGTGACGGAACAGCCTCACCCGACGCGTTGGTGTGACCCGCCCCCGTTCTGTCGGATGCTTCCGAGTGCAGTCGCGCCGGCGACAAACGAGGTACATCCGACAGTTCCACCATCACCCGAAGCGGAACCACCGTGCCCCACCTAAGAGTCGCCAAAACTCGATCGGCAGGT
>WJMS01000258.1 GCA_014727815.1 candidate division GN15 bacterium | reverse complement strand
TCAACCAGCATCTGTTTGAGCGTCATGCACTTCCCTTTCAGCCTGGGCGGTTGCGGATAGATGCCCGTTTTCACGGTCATGACAAGCCTGCGGCTTGTCCGCAAGAGCAGAGCTTGCTATCTCTTAAATCGGCTGTTTGGGAAGAAACATTAAGGGGGTGGGGAAACAGATACAGACGTCAGTCTGTCATACCGGCCCGCCTGTGGCGGGGTATCCAGTCAGAGCGGATACGCGGTGACATGGCGTAATGACTGGACCCCGGATCAAGTCCGGGGTGACACGCCTTTGGGCATGTCGAAACTCCTTGGACAATCCCTTTTCCGCGTCTATCTTGATCATAGACCACAAACTCCGGGGGAGTGTATGATGATTCGCTCGCTGACAGCCCTGCTCGTCCTTTTGTTCCTTTCCACCGGCATCGGCCGCGCCCAGGAGCCTGTATATCTGGGGAGCATTCCTTCAGACACGATCAATTCTCTATTCGGAACCGAAATCGTCCCGCTCGGTGATCAGAATGATGACGGCTATGCAGATATACTAGTGTGGGATGTGCGGAATGTAGCACAGTTGTACTTGGGTGCTATGAGCCCTTCCGACGCATCTTCACTCCGTTTCACTGGTGTGTATACTCCAAGAAGTCGATTGGGGGACTTAGATTACAATGGATTCACGCAGCCGTGGTCGAGTGCAAGCAGGAAAGTAGATTCGAGGTCTGGCGCTTCTGCCTTCTACGTTGACATTGGGTTTCAGCGCATTCCTTCCTTTGGGGACCGCTTCGAGATCTTCAATGGCGGTCCGAGCTTGGACACGATACCCGACATGTGGTTTGGTGTCGATTCTCTGCAGGGCTGGCACCGAATGGCTATACAATCCTCCGATATCAACTTCAACGGTACGTCGGAGGTGATTACACAAGACTATTATCCAGGTGCAGCTTCGATAGTCTTTTACGAGCTTGGAATGGCGGTGGATTCAGTACCCGACCTGATCTTTGGACCGGTTGCATCTTTGGGATCTTGCTTTCTATTCGGAGAGAATCTGGCTGTTGGAGACTTCAATGGGGATGGTCACCAGGACTTGGCCGCCAGTTGGCGCTCTAACTCAAACGATGTCAGAGGAGTTGCTTTATTGTACTGGGGAGGGCCCTCATTCGACACGCTGCCGGATTTGGTGATTCGTCGTCCAGGGGGGTTCGTATCAGGTAGCAACGGCTTTGGTAGAGAGGTGCTGCTGTGTCCCGGAGATCTGAACGGGGACTCCTGGGACGATCTGATAGCCAGCAGTTCTCTGGCGTATGACGACACACTCACCTTTGTCTTCTATGGCGGTCCGGGAGTTGACAGCATTCCTGACGTTGTCATCCGCCAGCCTATGGATGTTGTGAGCGCGGCGGGTGACGTCAATAATGACGGTTATCCAGACGTGATAGCGAGCGATCCAGTACGAGGGTTCGTATCGCTCTACTACGGTGGCCCTGACTTCGACAGCCTCTATGACTTTCGCATCTACCAGTCTGACATTCCCGGGCTTCACTTTCAGTTCGGTATGCACTGCACTGGTATCGGCGATTACAACGGCGACGGTATCGACGACTTTGCGTTCTCAGGAGTGAACGTCCAGAGTGGCACAGTGTATATCTATGCAGGATTTGACGGCTCCACCGGCAATGGCGGAGGCGGCGACGTCTTGCCGGTTGACTACGAACTGGTCCAGAACTACCCCAATCCATTCAACCCGACCACGACCATCTCATTCACCCTGCCGCAGAAGGCGTTTGCTGAACTGACGGTCTACAACGTCCTCGGGCGCAAGGTCACAACGCTCTTATCCAAAGACCTCGCCGCCGGGACGCATACAGTCGAGTGGAACGGAACTGACTCTCACGGTGCCGCCGTATCCAGCGGCGTGTACATCTATCGCCTGACAGCGGGGGAGGCGGTGTTGTCCCGGAAGATGGTGCTGGCGAAGTGAGGGGCTGAGAGGACTGCATCCTCTTCTGACAATTGAAGATAGATTCCCTCACGCCACCGGCGCACCTACCGGCTTTCGAGGGAATGACAGAGCTGCGTTCTGTCTCATCAGTTTCTCAGACAAATCGGAGATTTGTCATACCCGCGAACGCGGGTATCTATCCGGAAGGCGCCTGACGACTCATGAGGAATCATCAGTACTACGTCTACATCCTCGCCCGGCAACGTCATGCTGAGCCCGTCGAAGCATGACGACTTCCTGCACGACGCCGCTCAGGGTGACGTTCGCCGGTGCGGAAGGTGCTGGCGAGCCCTTGTAGGTCAGCTCCGGTCGCGGTCGGCGAAACCGTCTGTTTCGATTTGTCCCGTCAAGCGACCGGTGCTGACACCAACGAGACACCTTCACCCGCGCAACCTACCCGTCTCGCACGGGTTCACATTTTTCCGTCAGCGTGTAGCCCGAGGCTGCCCTCAGGCGCGCCCACGGCGGACTGCAGTCCCGACATCGACCGAGTCCGAACCACAGGGGTTCGGACCTACTGAGCTTTCCCAACAACTTTGCGGTTGATTACGACCCCGCCACCTCTTGTAGAGACAACCGGCCCCCGAACCAGGCACTTTCACTACAAGAGGAGTCGCGATGCGACCGATACAACCGCCCTTCGAAAGACCTAACCGACCATGTCACCGTCACATACGAGCATCACGTGGCGAAAAAGCACCCCCAAAAATGACAAAACGAACCTATTTCGCCGTAAGCGGCTCGGGGACATGCTTGTACAACGGATTTCTGATTTTGGCGTGAAACAAAGCTCAGCATGACTAAACCGCGTCGGCCTGCAGCCTCTGGCTCTGCCCTACGACTCAGCTATCGCGGCGCCTTCGGCGTCGTAGTCGAAATTGGCATCTTTGATTGCCTCGGGTGGGTTGGCGCGCTGCCATTCGATTGTCCGGCGTAAGGCCTCGGCGCGAAGCACCGGCTCCTCGTAGCCGAGTTCCTCGCGTATACGGCTGCTGTCGAGGTCGAGATGGTGGCGGTAGTCGAGCTTCTGTGTCAGATGCGCCGGGAGTTTATCCTCGGGCAGGCCGATTATCTCACCGTGCCAGCCGGCCGCCACGCCGATTGCCTCGACCCACTCCTTCTCGGTCAGCGCTTCCGGTTCGGCGACATTGTACACCCGGTTGGCGGCGCGTTTGTCGGTGACGGCAAGTGTGATTGCCGAGGCGACATTCTCGACAAAGCCCCGGCACCAGCGGGCGGTCAGTTGCTCGGTCGCCATCAGGATCGCCGGCCGGTGATCGTCCATCCGCTTCAGATACGGAAACAACCGATGCTGCCGATCGCCCGGACCGTAGACCATCGGCAGGCGCAGGATGCTCCACGGCAGGTTCGCCTGGTCGCGGAGGGCGCCCTCGACCAGGATCTTGTCGTAGTCATAGAGCCAGTCGGAGGGATGGCTGCTGTCAGTTCGGTAGGGATAGAAGTTCTGCCGCAGCGGAGACTCCTCGGTCAACCGTGCGGGGTCAACCGGGCCGGTGTCGGTTTTGCGAAGCAGCTCCATATTGCGGTAGACATCGGCACTGCTGACCACGACCAGTCGGCCGGTGCGACCGGTGAAGAAGTTGACGCAGCGCACCGCATCCTGCTCGGTCAGGAGGATCATGTCGAGGACGATATCGGGCGCGAACCGGTCGATCGCATCGGCATGTTTCGACAACTCGGCGCGGTCGCCGTGCAGGTGCGCGACACCATCGGGCAGCGGCGCGTGGCTCTCGCCGCGATGGTAGACCATGACCGTGTGGCCGGCCTCGGTGAGTTGTCGGACGACATGCGGCCCCATGAAACGGGTACCGCCGATAACGAGTACATTCATACGGTTGCAGACTTATGGCGGACTTCTACGAGGTTGCCGCGGCCTTGTCGGCGGCTTTTTGCCGCACCAGCGCATACGACAGGCTGACCACTTCGTTGAACGTGGCGGCCTGGTGGTACCACCGGCGGGCTTCTTTCATCTCCCCCAGCCCCTCGTACGCCAGGCCCAGTCGATAGTACGTGTACGGACTGCGCTGGCTGGCCTGCTTGAACTCCGCCACCGCCTTGTCGTAGTCTTCTTCAGCGAGGGCGATAATCCCGGCCAGCTCGTGGGTGGCGCGCAACTGGGAGGGGCTTTGCAGTTTGCGGGCGCGTTCGGCATACTGCCGGTAATACATCCGGGCCGAATCGAGATTGCCCCGCGCCACTTCGATTCGGGCCATCATGAAGTGTCCCGTCTGTTCGCCATTGCGTCGGACCTCGGCGGACACATCGGCATTCTGCAGGTATTCCCAGGCC
>WJMS01000257.1 GCA_014727815.1 candidate division GN15 bacterium | reverse complement strand
CGGCATCAAAGCGATCGATCTGCTCACGCCCGTCGGGCAGGGGCAGCGCATGGGTATTTTCGCCGGTTCCGGGGTCGGCAAGTCGGTTATGCTCGGCATGATGTCCCGGGGGACATCGGCCGATGTCAACGTCATTGCCCTGGTCGGTGAACGGGGGCGAGAGGTACGTGAGTTTATCGAACGCGACCTCGGTCCGGAAGGTCTCAAGCGGTCGGTTGTCGTTGCCGTCAGCTCCGACGAACCGGCACTGGTGCGTATCAAGGGCGCCATGACCGCCACGACTATTGCTGAGTACTTCCGCGACCAGGGTAAGAATGTTCTGCTCTTGATGGATTCGGTTACCCGCATCGCGATGGCCCAGCGCGAAATCGGCCTGGCTATCGGTGAACCGCCCGCCACCAAAGGTTACACGCCCTCGGTGTTTGCTATGCTGCCGGTTCTGCTGGAACGGGCGGGCATGACCGAAGAGGGGTCGATCACCGGACTGTACACGGTCTTGGTGGAAGGCGATGACATGAACGAGCCGATCTCCGATGCGGTCCGGTCGATACTCGACGGACACGTGTCGCTGTCGCGACGGCTGGCTTCGATGAACCAGTATCCGGCAGTCGATGTCCTCGATTCCGTCAGCCGCCTGGCCCCCGAGGTTGCCACCGAGCAGGAAAAGGAACTGGCTGCCGAGGTTCGCAGGATAGTCGCCACCTATCGTGAATCGGAAGACTTGATCAATGTCGGCGCCTATGTCAAAGGCTCGAGCGCCAGGATCGACCGGGCGATCGACAAGATCGATGATCTCAACACGCTTCTGCGCCAGGGGATCATGGAGACGGTCGATCACGAGCAGTCGGTTTCGAATCTGCAGGCGCTGCTGGAAAGCCCGGGTGGTGAGAAGTGAAGAAGTTCCGCTACAGGCTCGCGTCGCTGCTGAAGATCAAGGAGCATCGGGAGCGGGAACGACAGAAAGAACACGCCGAGGCGCTGCAGCAGGTCTACGACCAGAACCGTCGTCTGGAGCAGATCGACCAGAATCGACTGTCGACGCTGAACCAGCAACGGGGCCGCCTGCACGGCACGCTGTCGCTGGCCCATTTGCAGGCCTGCTCTCGCTTCCTGGTGAAACTGAAGCGTGACACGATGGTCGGCCGGGAGACCCTTCGCGGCTACCAGGCCGAGGCCGAGAAGCGGCGCCAGAAACTGGTGCAGGCATCGCAGGAGCGGCAGATCTATGAGAAACTCAAAGAAAAGCAGCAGGAACGATTCGTCAAAGAGATCGAACACCTCGAGAAGATAGAAAACGATGAGATAGCCTTGCAGACTTTCCGTCTCAACCAGCAGAGATAACTCGCACCCCTCTATCTCACCCAAAAGAAAGGGCCGCCCGACTCACGGGTGGCCCTTTCGTACATACTCCTACCGCGCGACATTCTTACTTCATCATCAACATCTTCTTGCTCTCGGTGTAGCTTTCGGTACTCAGGCGGTAGAGGTAGACACCGGTCGAGAGCTGGCCACCCGTCTCGGAGCGACCGTCAAACATCACCCGGTGCATCCCGGCCGACAACTCGTCATCGAGCAGGGTCCGCACGCGACGTCCGAGGACGTTGAAAACATCGAGTCGCACGTGACCGGCCTGTGGAATCGAGAACTCGATATAGGTGGTCGGATTAAACGGGTTCGGGTAATTCTGACTCAGGTAGTAATTGTCGGGCAGGGGCTGATCGGGATCATCACCCACATCGGTCGAAATCTGAATGCTCACGATACCGCTGTTGAAGATCGGCGTGAACTGCTCGCCCCCGGCCGCTGCGGTCTGCGTGATGAAGTTATTCTGTCCGATGGCCGTGTCGATCGTGATCGAGGTGTCGACGGCTGTCGAGTCGACCGTGAAATGCAGCCGCATCAGTACTCCGTCGCCCGGTGTCAGGGGAGAGCCCTCGGTCCAGTCGAGCTGAATCTGTAACCGTTGCATGCTGGTGAAGGGGAAGACCTGCTTGGAATTTGCCGAGGCGCCCCGCACACCGGTAAACGACACCGAGTCGTAGCTCAGGTAGGGCGAACCGTAGTCGAGCGAGAGCTGCATGTTCAGGATGTCGGTCTCGTTGAAGAGGTGGACATCGGCAGCGAAGCTCTGGGTCGGCTCCGACTGCACATCGGCAATCCAGACCGAATCGAGAATCGGCGGCGGCTCCTCGATTGTTAATGATCCGGGCACGAACTGCGGGACGAACGGCGGGTCGAAGGGATCTTCGCTCACCGTTGTTGAGTACTCAATATTGCTCGGCGTGAGGAATGTGGTTGTGTCAAAAGTGACGGTCATTGGTGTGATGCTGGTCTCGAACGAAAAGTAAATACGAGCCGCCAGTCCTGATCCGGCCGGCAGCAGATCCGTGGTCTGCTGAGCCCCAAGCGTGAAAGTCGTGCTGCTGTCCAAGTCTCTGTAAACCCGGAAACCGGCGTCCTCGAAACGCGTCCCGACGAACGATACGGAGTCGAAGTCGATCGCCGATGAACTCATCTCAAGTGTCAGTTCGAAGTACGCCAACTCTTCATCGTTGAAGAGATAGACCGGCAGCACGCCCGAGCCGGTATTGGTGAACGCGACCGCGTCATCGATCCGGAGGGTATCGGGAATCCCGGGATCGGTCTGGGCGCGCGAGGAGACCGCGGCCAGAAGCATCAGCGCGCCGATCAGCAGAAGTATACGTACCTGTTTGGCCATATCTGTTCGTATCGCTTTCTGTACAGTCATGGTTTGCCCGTCTGTTTCAGCAAAATCCGTGCAAGAATCCTGGAGGACCAATTGAAGCCACTGATGGCTGCCGGCGTTCGTCCGTTGCGATCAGCGTAACCATATGCCGGCAAAGCATGTAAATCTTATACAATATAGTCCCCCCGGTCTTCGAATCCAACCGCTTTTTGGCTGATGGCCAGGGGACTGTGCAGGCTGCTGCGCTACCTTACCGGCTATCTTTGCTTCCGCCCCTGCCTGCTGTTTCAGGACAAAACATGGCGATCCCTGCTCACGAAACGGCCCACCCTGCCGATAGAGTAGAACATGAGCAGTACCCGTGAATCACAGAAAATCAGCCGCTGCGCCTACATCCGCGCCTGCTATCTGGCCGAGGAACTGCGCTGTTTCGGTTACCGCACCGATTGCGTCCTCTACCAGAAGTCGAACGGGGAACTATACAGCGAGGAACGGTTCCACGAGGCCATGGACACGCTCATCAACAAGACCAAGGCCAAGTACGAAGACCTGCCCAAATAGCCGGCCGTTGCCCGGAAATAATTTCTCGTTGACTCAGAAACCGATTCCCGAATCAGCCCCGATCCGCCCTCCTCGCGCGTCCCGGCCGTTCCTGTAACCACCTGTAGTATAGTTGCTTGCGCTGGCGTTCGCACGCTTGGCACAGCCCCTGCTATGTCCGGTGACGGAGGATTCTATGCTGAAAGGTATTCATACATCCGCGTCGGGGATGATCCCCCGGGCGCGCAAGCAGGAACTGATCGCGAACAACATCGCGAACGTCGCCTCGCCCGGCTACAAGAAGGACATGATGTTCACCAAGGAACTCAGTCGAGCCGAGCAGAAACGTACCCCCACCAAGTCGTCGTGGGAGAAGCCGATGGTCGACCAGGTGTACACCGACTACTCCTCGGGCACCTTCAACCACACCGGCAACCCGCTCAATATCGCCATCGATGGCGACGGGTTCTTCCAGCTCCAGGATGACCAGGGCAATATCTACCTGACCCGATCCGGCAACTTCACGGTCGACAACCAGGGATTCATGGCTTTCCCCGGCGGCTACCGGCTGATCGGCGAGGGCGGCCCGGTGCAGGTGGGCGAGGGGAAGGTGACGATTGATCCGAGCGGCGAAGTCTCCGTCGACGGTTTCTCGACCGACCGGATTGTCCCGGTCGATGTGCCGGATCAGTCGGCGCTCGAGAAACTCGGCGGCGCCCTCTTCGGCGTACCGCCGGGACAGGAGCTGATCCCGCCGCTGCGCGCCGAACTTCAGCAGGGATATCTCGAGGCGGCCAATGTCGACGTGGTCGGGGAGATGGTCGACATGATCATCACCTACCGCGAGTACGAGGCCAACGCCCGGTCACTGCAGTCGCAGGACCAGTCGCTGGATCATCTCTTCCGACGGGTCGCCGGCAACGAATAGCACATGAGTTCGCGAACATAGGAGTGACGCGATGATTAAAGCCCTTCGAACCGCTGCAACCGGCATGTCCGCGCAGCAGATGAATGTCGACAATATCGCCAACAACCTGGCCAACGTCAGCACGACCGGATTCAAGAAGACCAATCTCGAATTCCAGGATGTGCTCTACCAGAACTACCGTCGCGCCGGCGCCGCATCGGCTGTCGGCTCGCGCGTGCCCACCGGGCTTTCGATTGGTTACGGCACGAAACCATCGGCCACCATCCGCCAGTTCACCACCGGCGACCTGATGCAGACCGACAACCCGTTCGATATGGCTATCCGTGGCGACGGTTTCTTCCAGGTGACCCAGCTTGACGGCACGATTGCGTACACCCGCGATGGGTCCTTCAAGCTGTCGGCCGACGGCCGACTGGTCACCTCCGATGGCTATTTCCTCGAACCGGAGATCACTATTCCCGAGGACGCCGTGTCGGTTTCGATCGGAAGTGACGGCACAGTCGAGGTTTTACAGTTCGGTCAGACCGATGCCGTCCAGGTGGGGCAGATCGAACTGGCCCGCTTTGTCAACCCGGCCGGTCTGGCGGCGGTGGGCCGCAACCTCATGGTGCAGACCAGCGCCTCGGGCGACCCGATCACCGACAACCCCGGCCTGGAAGGCCTGGGAACGGTTGACCAGGGTTTTCTCGAAGGCTCCAATGTGAGCGTGGTCGATGAGATGGTCAACATGATCGTCGCCCAGCGCGCCTACGAAATGAACTCCAAAGCCATTCAAACATCCGATGACATGGCGCAAATCGCCAACCAACTGAAGAGATAAGTAGTCATGGAACGACTCCGTAAAATCATCTTCTGGATTCTCATCCTGACCCTGTCGTCGATCTCGATCGCAGCGGCATCGCCCAAAGACGACGTGATCGACTGGGTCATCGATACGTACGAACTCGACCCGGAGTGGTACGAGTTTGAAGTGCTCACCGGTCGGCTGGATCATGTCCAGGATGACGTGACGGTCGTGGTGGACAAGGCCCTCACCCGCAAGGACCCGATCGGGCTGTTCAGTGTCCTGACAACGATTACCGATGCCGCCGGCAACACCGAACAGGCCCAGGTCCGGCTTCGCATCACTCGCTTCGCCGAAGTAGTCTGCGCGACGGATCGCTTCGGCCGGTTCGACCTGATGCAGGCCGATCGCCTGACGGTCGAACGACGCGACATCACCCGGCTGCGTGAACAGCCGCTGTTGGACGTCAACAATGCGCTTGGTCTTCGAGCGGCGCGCAATATCCGTCGCGGCGATATCGTCACCATGCGCGATATCGAGGCGATCCCGGATGTCGAAGCCGGCAATGACGTCACGATCGTGTTTGAGGACGGACCCTGCACGATTACGGCGCTTGGCAAAGCGCTCGAAACCGGCTACCGCGGTGAAATCGTCCGCGTACGCAACAGCTCGTCGGGCAAGATCATCACCGCCGAAATCTCCGATAACAACTCGGTCACCGTTACACCCTAAGAATAGGATTCGAGGGTAGAGATATGAGTATCAGAAAGATCCTACTGATCCTGGCCATCATGCTGCTGCTGCCGCTGTCACTGCGTCTGCAGGGTCAGGACTTCGGCCGCGGGCAGTCGCTCTTCTCCGATATCAAAGCCCACAACGTCGGCGATATCGTGACTATCCTGATCGAAGAGCAAAACCGGGCATCGTCGCAGGTCGAAACCAAGACGGAAAAATCCAGCGAGGTCAGTACCTCGGGTGGTCCCGGCACCGGCCCGATTTTCGGACACATTCCGCTGTTTGGGTTCAATGCCAGCGATGACGCCAAGTTCGACGGCAAGGGTGAAAATCTGCGCCAGGGATCGATCCGTGCCAGGATTACCTGCACCATAATCGAAGTGATGCCGAACGGCAACCTCGTGATTGAAGGGACGCGTGTGCTCGGTATCTCGGGTGACCGGGAGACGATCACGATTACCGGTGTCGTTCGCCCGAAAGACATCACCTCGGACAATACGATTTACTCCCATCTGGTAGCGGACGCGGAAATTCACTACACCGGCAAAGGCAACGCCAACACCGCAGCGCGTCCGGGCTTCTTCACGCGGCTGTTCAACTGGCTGTTTTAGGAGGCGGTTATGCTGATGATGATCTACAATCGCCTGCTCCTGCCGGTTGGCCTGACGGCTATCGTCTGGCTGATCATGCTGCTGGCGCCGAGCGCCGAAGGGGCCCGAGTGCGCATCAAAGATATCGCGGCCTTCCAGAACACCCAGGATGTCGACCTGCTCGGCTACGGCCTGGTGGTCGGTCTCGATGGTACCGGCGATGGTAACGGCACGCAGTTCACCACCCAGTCGCTCGTCAACATGATGGAGCGGATGGGGCTGACGGTTGATCCTGACGATGTCAAAGTCAAGAACGTCGCCGCCGTCATGGTCACCGCCCGCATCTCCAGTGATTATGCTCAGGGCAGCTATATCGATGTAACCGTATCGTCGCTTGGCGATGCATCCTCACTTCAGGGCGGGACCTTGCTGCTGACGCAGTTGTCGGACCCCAATGGTCAGGTCCGGGCCACCGCCCAGGGACCGGTCTCGATCGGCGGCTTCAACGTTCAGGTCGATGAAGGCAACAAGATATTCAACAACTATACGCTGGTCGGACGGGTCCCCAACGGTGGACGGATCGTCAACCCGGTCATGCCCACCCCGGGCAGCGAAAAGGAACTCTATCTCTCGCTTCGTACACCCGACCCGACCACATCGCACCGCGTTGCGGAACGAATCAACATCAAGTACGGCCACGTGGCTTATCCGGTCGATGGCGGTACGGTTCGGGTGATTGTACCCGATACGCTGATGTACCCGACCCTGCGGATGGAGTTTATCTCCGATATTGGCCACCTGCAGGTGGTGCCCGACCAGACAGCTCGCGTCGTGATAAACGAAAAGACCGGCACGATCGTGGCCGGGCAATTCGTCAAGATCGAACCGGTGGCGATTGCCCACGGCACGATTACCGTGTCGATCCAATCCTCACCGATCATCTCCCAGCCGGCGCCGTTCAGCCAGGGGGAGACGGTCGTCACCCAGGAACCGTCGATAAATGTCCAGCAGGATGTCGCCCGGGTGGTGCATCTGGAGGAGTCGGTCTACCTCTCCGATGTCGCCAGTGCGCTCAATCGAATCGGCGCCACCCCGCGTGACATCGTGGCGATCTTCCAGGCGCTCAAACAGGCCGGGGCGCTGCAGGCCGAGCTGGTGATCATGTAATGAAACCGGTCGTAGCGACAGATCCGGTACCGGTCTCCGGTCTCGAACGGCTGCGCGGTCAGAAGGGCGCGACCGCATCGGAGGAAAAGGCCCGCCTGCAAAAGGCGACCAAAGAGTTTGAGGCCTTCTTCATGTATGAGCTGCTCAAAACTATGCGCAAGACTATCCCCAAGTCGGTCCTGGCGGAGAATACGCCGATGTCCGGCTCGATGGGCAAGGACACGTTTACCCAGATGTTCGACATGGAGATCGGCCGACGGGTTGCGCGGGGCGGCCCCGGGTCGATTTCGGGCATGCTGTACAAGTCGCTGGAGAAGGTAGTCGATGCCCGCTACAAAGCCGCCGACAGCGCAGGTGATCCTGGTGGAACGAACTCGCTTCAGGAGAATGGTATTCCCATCGACCGCGACGGCGATTCACCGGGCATGCCGGTGCGTCGACCAATCGACATCCCTGACAACTCCTCGTACGTGCCGATCCGCAACCGTGTTCGAAGCGGTTCCGACCCGATTACGAGTCGATTCGGCGAGATTATCGACCGGGCCGCCGCCGAGCATAAGCTCGATTCGGCGTTGATCCGGTCGGTTATCCGGGCCGAATCCAACGGCGACCCGCAGGCCGTGTCGCATGCCGGGGCCAAGGGGCTGATGCAGCTTATGGACAGCACGGCTGCCGACCTGGGTGTCACGGACAGTTTTGACCCGGCCCAGAACATCGCGGGCGGCACCCGCTACCTGGCGGCGCTGCTCAACCGGTTCGGTGATCTCAGGCTGGCCCTGGCCGCATACAACGCCGGCCCCGGGGCGGTGGAGAAGCACGGCGGCGTGCCGCCGTACGCGGAGACCGAAAACTATGTCGAAAAAGTCACGCGGCTGTTCCAGGCCACTCGCACACTCACTGAAGCGAATGATCGCTAAAGGGTTAAGGCGGGTGCGAAAACAGTCGATACATACGGTGGACGAAAACATGAAGACATATCGGATATGATTGACCGTCTGATCAACATCATCAGCAGGGAAGCTGCCGCCTTCGATCGCTATCTCACGCTTCTCGAGCAGCAACAGCAAGCCCTGGTCGCCAACGACCTGACCCGCCTCAATGCGGTGACGGCCGAGCAGCGACAGGTCGTAGCCGACACCCAGGCATTGCACCGGGAGCGCGAGGAGACTATCGAACAGCTCCGGGCCGGCTATGATATCGAGGGTGACCTCACGCTGTCGCGCCTGCTCGAACTGGTCGATGACACGCAGGCGACCCAGCTGACCCGGCTGCAGCAGCTGATCCTCACGCTCAATGAGCAGATCGGCGCGGTGCGCAACTCAAACGCGCTGCTGCTGAATCAGTCGCGCGAGTCAATCGCCCGGATGATGAGCATGCTGTCGAAAATCCATCATCCCGACAAAACCTACAGCCGCCCCGGCGGTCCGGCTCAGTCCGAGGCTGCCATGGCCGTGGACAGGAGGGCCTGATGCCGGGATTGATGCAATCACTGGAAGTGGGCAAGCGCGCCCTGTTGACCCATCAGTTCTCCCTGCAGACGATCGGTCACAATATCGCCAACGTCAACACACCGGGATTCTCTCGCCAGCGCGTAACAATCGTGTCGACCTTCCCCGAGGACGCCTCGATGGGACAGATCGGCACCGGTGTGACCGCCACCGATGTCCGCCAGATCCGCGATCTCTTTCTCGGTGAACAGTTCCGGGAAGCGCGCAAATCGGAAGGGCAGTGGGGCTACAAGAGCAAAACCCTGCAGCAGATCGAATCGCTGTTCAACGAGCCGCAGGAGAACTCGCTCAATGAACTGCTCAACAAGTTTTTTGATTCCTGGTCGCAGTTGGCGACCAACTCCGACTCGTCGAACAACCGCAAACTGATCCTGGCCGAAGCCGACCAGTTGATCAACGGTATCAAGCAACTCGCGCAGAAACTCGATGCGCTGCGGGCCTCGGTCGATCGCGACATGAATGTCGTCACCAGCCAGGTCAACCAGCTTACCCGGGAAATCGCCGGGTTAAACGACCAGATCAAGTCACAGGAACTGGGCGGCCGTCGGGCCAACGACCTGCGCGACGCCCGCGACCTGCTGACCGACCAGCTCTCCGAGCTGATCGACGTGCGTGTCGTCGAGAAAGACAACGGTTCCACGATCGTCCAGATGGGCGGGATGGCGCTGGTCGACGGCAGCGAGAGTTTTGATATCGGGACCGAAGTCGAGAGCAAAAACGGTGTTCCGACCAGTCGCCTGGTCTGGCAAGGCACGTCAGTGCAGCTCACCAACAAAAACGGCCAGTTGTCCGGGCTTATCGAGTCGCGCGATCGCGTCATTCCGGAGTACCAGCGGCAACTCGATGATCTTGCTCGGACGCTCGTGGAGCAGGTCAACGCCATCCACAGCAGCGGATACGGGCTCGACGGTGACACCGGGATCAACTTTTTCGATCCGAATTTTACCGATGCCCTGACGATTCGGCTCAACCCGGCGATCGAGGCCGACATGAACAAGATCGCGGCGGGGACGACTCCCGATGGTGACAACCAGATCGCCCTGGCGCTGTCGGATTTGCGCAACCAGACGGTCATGAACAACGATACCCAGACGATAAACGACTTTTACAGCAGCCTGATAGGGACATTGGGCGTGGAAACTCACGAGGCGGGCTCGTTCACGAAGAACTTCGAGCTCCTGGCCCAGCAGATTGATAACAGCCGGCAGTCGGTCCAGGGCGTGTCCCTGGATGAGGAAATGGCCAACATGATCAAATTCCAGCACGCGTACGACGCTGCCGCGCGAGTCATCACCACCATGGACCAGGCACTCGACACGGTCATCTCCTCGATGGGAATTGTGGGACGATAGCAGTAGACCGGCAGTGAGCCGGACGGCACCAAGGAGGGTCACTCAGTGCTGATACTTACACGGAAGTTGGGCGAATGCATCACGATCGGCGACGAGATTCGCGTCTCCGTTCTGGGCATTCGCGGACGACAGGTGCGGCTCGGGATCGAGGCGCCGGCCAATGTGGTCGTACATCGCGAGGAGATTTACGTCAAGATCCAGGAAGAGAACCGCAAGGCGCTCAAGACGATCAAGGGTGACCTGATTAACATGGTCAATGTCTTGAAAGACAAGATCAAGGGCGATGAGCCCGAGGACTCCTCGGTGGTCGACTACAAAAACAAAAAGAAACCGGGCGGTGGCAAAGACAAGCGCAACCCGGATTCGCTCAACGACGGAAAGTCTGCCTGAAAGGGGCCAGTATGCGTGTTACCAACAACATGATCCAGAACCAGGTCGTGTTCAACATGCAACGTTCGCTGCAGCGCTTTTTCGACCTGGAGACGCAGATGTCTTCAGGACGGCGCATCAACAAACCATCGGACGACCCTTCCGGCACGCTGCGCGATCTCAACTACCGCACCGAACTGGCCAAGATCGAGCAGTTCCGCAAGAATATCAGCCAGGCGATGACCTGGACAGCCACGTACGATCAGGTCCTGAGCGACGTGAAAAACTTCGTCTCCGAGGCCAAGGAGATGGCGGTGGCGATGTCGAACGACACGTACGACGATATCGCCCGCGAAGCCTCGGCCAGTCAGGTCCGCTCATTGATAGACCAGATCACGACGCTGGCGAACACCAAGCTCGAGGATCGCTCGATATTCGCAGGCTTTCGGACTCGTACCACGCCGTTCAATATAACCGGAACGGGTGCGGTCTATGAGGGCAATGACGGCGCTATCGAATTCGAAGTCGACAACAGCCAGCGGTTGAGCATCAACCTGCCCGGCACTGAAGTTTTCCTCAAGCAGATCGGAGTTATCGGCGAAGAGGCCGACTTGAATGTGGGTGTGTCCGCCGGCACGCTGCTGGTCGACCTGCACCGTGGTGATGGCATCGACCAGGCCGCCGGCTTCACCGTCACCGATCACAACCTGAATGTTACCGCCACGATCGACCTGAGCGACCCGGCGATCACGACTATCGACCAGGCGATCACGCAGATCAATGCCGATCTGGCCGCCGCCGGCATTACCGATGTGGTGGCCGAGCTCTCGCCTGAGGGTAACAACATCCTCTGGAACACCACCCCCAGCGGGCAAATCACCGGCGATACCAAGCTGGATCGGCTGCATGACGGCGCCGGCGTCATTCTCGAACCGGGTACGTTCCGGCTGTTTGACGGTGGCGCGATCGATGTGCCGATCGATGTTTCCTCGGCCGAGACGATCGATGATGTGATTACGTTGTTCAACGATGCCCTGACGGCGGCTGCCGTGGCCCACCCGGAACTGAACAACGTCTCGATGAGTCTGAACGCTGCCAGCACCGGTCTGCAGATTGATGATACCAACCTGCCGCCAATCGGTTTGCAGATCGAAGACCCGCCGGACAACTACAATATCGCTCAGCAACTGGGCATTGCCGGCTCGATCGGCGCGCAGCTGGTCGGCGCCGATCTCAATCCCGGCGTTTCCTTTGAGGTCGCCGAAAACGGCGGCAGTACTGCCGAGGATCTCGGGTTGCTCAAGACGTTTTACGTCGACCAGCCCGGCGATGACCTCGATCCGTTGCTCACCGCCGACAGCCTGCTGGCCGACCTGAATACGGGCAACGACTTCAACCGCGGCGAGATAAGTATCTGGCAGGGCGAACGCAATTTCGTCCTCGACCTCGACGATCCGACCATAACTACCATACAGGATGTACTTGATCGGCTCAACAGTGCCAGTGTCGATATCGTGGCGTCGATCAACGCCAACGGCACCGGTATTCAAATTGAGAATAACGACCCGAACCGATCACTGACGATCGAGGATGTCGGCAACAGCGACGCCGCCAAGGATCTTGGCATCTACGGCTCTACCGACATGATTGGAACCCTGATCATGCTCGGCAATGCCCTTGAAAACAACGACCGAGAGGGTGCCGGTATCCTGCTTGAGCCGCTCGATCGGAGTATCCAGGAATTGCTCGATGTTCGGGGCACGGTCGGTACCAGAACGGTTCGTCTGGAGACTACTGACACCCGCCTGGTTGACCAGGAGCTGAGCTTCACCCGGCTGCTGTCCGAGGTTGAAGACGCGGATATCACCGAAGTGCTGACGAAACTGTCAACCCATGAAGCCAATTATCAGTCGGCGTTGCTCGCCAGCGCCAAAATCATACAACCCAGCCTGCTGGACTTCCTGAGCCGGTAAGGGGGAGACGAGGATAGGATATGATCGTACACAGTCTTCGCTTTGGACCATTGGATGTGCCGGACGACAAGATAATCACTATGGCCCGACCCATCCTTGGGTTCGAACAGCTGGCCACGTTCTGCCTGGTCGATATCGAGGATCTGCGACCCTTCTTGTGGTTCCAGTCAACCGAGGATCCAGCGGTCGCATTCCTGCTGGCCAACCCGCTGCTCTTTCACAAGGGCTACCATATCGAGGTTAACCCGCAGGAAATCGCCGAACTGGAGGTTGCCGAAGTCAGGTCGGTCGAAACCTACTGCATCGTGACGATTCCCGACGATCCCCAACAGATCTCGGCCAACCTGCAGGGACCGATTCTGGTCAATACCGAGACGAACCTGGCCAAGCAGCTGGTGCTGGTGAACTCATCGTATCGCGTGCGCCATTTCCTCCTCGACGAACTCGAGAAGGCAGATGAGATGGTGGAACAGCCGGCCGAAGAGCTGGTCGAGCTGTAAACACTCGAGTCGCGCTCGCACCCGGCCGCATTGTCACGCGTGTATCCCGATAGGAAAGGACCGTTTCCATGGCTGGAACATCCCGCAAACAGGCCAAACGCAAAAAGAAAAAATCTCCCCGCACAGCGCGAACTGATGTCCAATCGCGGCCCCGGGCGGTCAGCCTCGATGAATTGCTGGTTCGTGTACGACGGGATCCCGATGATATATCCGCGCGGCTGGCGCTCGGCACCTATTATCTGACCGCTTTCCAGCACGACAAGATCCCCGAAGCGATCGTGCCGCTGGAGCCGAAGTATCCGTTCCCGGACAAGCGCCAGCGAGTACATTACGACCGCCTGCTCGCCTTCGGCTTTGCCGCGCTCGGTCAACTCGACAAGGCCGAACAGGCTGCCAAACGAGGCGACGCGTTGCTGCCGGATTCGGCCGATTTTGCCTTCATCCTGGCCTTTGTCGCCATCTCTATGGGCGAACACCAGCGCACCATCGAACTCGGTGAGAAATACCTCGGAGCTTTGGAAGCGTCCGGTAATGCTGAGATTCCGGGCTTCGACTTCGCCGTTACCGACGCCCACCGCTCGCAACTGCTGAATATCATCGGCTCGGCTTACATGGACAGCAATCGCCTGGAAGAGGCGATCGAACCGATGGAACAGTCGATCGCGGCCCTGTCGCACAACTATCTGCCGTATCTGAACCTGGCCCGCGTTCTGGCTCGCCTGAGTCGGCGTGACGAAGCGCACGACGTCATCCGCCGCGGTTTATCAAGCTGCCGACAGGTGCAGGAGTTGCGGATGCTCGAGGCCGACCTGATCGACCGCCCGACTGTCTCGGCCTGCATGATTGTCAAAAACGAAGAAGAGCTGTTGCCGGGCTGCCTCGAGTCGATTCGCGACTGGGTCGATGAAATCGTCATCGTTGACACCGGTTCTACCGACCGAACGGTCGAAATCGCCGAAAGCTTCGGCGCCAAGGTCTTCCATCAGGAATGGGAAGGTGACTTCTCCAAACATCGCAACTACTCTATCGAGCAGGCGACCTGTGACTGGGTGTTTATCATCGACGCCGACGAGGAGATTGTGGTCGAGGACATTCCCCGGCTAAAGCCGGTCCTCAAGGACGAACGCTACGACATTGTCTGTCTCGATGTCTTCAATGTATACACCGACAAACCGGACCAGGTGACCTTCCTGCCGTCAATGCGGCTGTTCCGCCGCCGGCTCAACCTGCGTTACGATGGCATCGTTCACAACCAACTGCAGGTGCCAGCCGATGCCCGTACGGCCCGTATTGGTGTCAAACTCAAGCACTACGGTTACGGGCTGTCGAAAGAGAAAATGCGCCGCAAGGTGGAACGCTCCCGGGCCTTGCTCGAAAAACAACTGGAGCAAAACCCGAACGATCCGTTCGCTCACTTCAACTACGCCCAGCTGCTTCGGGGCAAGGACGACTTCGACGACGAGGATGCGCGGCAGCTTCTGGAGTCAGCCCATCGGGTGGTCGAACTGACCGATCCGTCAACCCGCAACCGTCGCCACCTCCATCTTATGGCGCTTGACCAGCTCGGTTGGTGCTACTACAAGACCAAGCAGTTCGACAAGGCGCTGGACTCCTGTGACCGCGCCCTGAAGATTCGCCCCGACTATCTCGACCCGCTGCTGCTTCGAGGGCACATTCTCAGCACCATGGCACGACTGGACGACGCGAAAGAGGCCTACGAAGGCTATCTCGCCGCTCAGGCCGCCTACGAGCCGAGTAAAGAGCACGACCCGCTCATCCTGCAGCATATCGACAGCCGCATCTCCGCCTACTATGGTCTGGCACTCCTCGCGCACGAACTGGAGGATACCGAGAGCGAGAAGAAGTATCTGCTGCAAACGGCGGGACTGTCGCCCACCTATCTCAAGACAGCGGTGCGACTCGGCCAGATCTTCCTGGCCGAACATGACTGGGAAAAAGCCGAGTTACATTTCACCCGTCAACTCGAAGCGGGCGCTTACGAGGTGTCGTCCCATCTCGGCCTTGCATACATCGCCTTTAGGCGCGGCGACTATGGCTCGGCCGAAAGCCACTACCGCGAGGTGCTGGAACACGAGCCGGAAAACACGACCGCGCTGGCGAAACTGATCGAGATTTATCGCGAATCTGGCCGCTACGATGAGGCGGCCGAGCTGCTCTCGAGAATGAAGGACATCGAGACGACCGACAGCGACGAGCACCTGGCGATGGCCCAATCGCTGTTTGCGTTGGGACGCTATGAGGACGCTGCACTTCATTACCGTCAGCTCATCGAGGCGGAGGAGGCGACAGCTGCGACGTACAATGACCTCGCCAACTGCTATTTCAAAACGGAACAGTTCGACCAGGCCGAGCTCTTCTACCGCGAGGCGCTTCGGCTGGAATCGAGGGACTTCTCGGCGACTCGCAATCTTGGCTTAACCCTGGCCCGTTTGGACCGCGCGGCCGAGGCCATCGAGTTGCTGGAACATGCACTCGCGGTGTCGCCAGACCAGTCAGAAATTGTCCATATTATCGGTGATTTGCACCGTCAGGGGGGGCGTTTCGAGCAGGCCCTGGCGTATTACGAACGTTATCTGGTCTCGCATCCGGCCGACCTGCTCGCGTTGTTTCATCTGTCGGAGTGCTATCTCAATATGGGACATACGGATTCGGCGATCATGGGCTACCGTCGCATCATCCAGCTCGACCCCGGCTTCAAGCCGGCGCAGGAACGCCTTGCAGCCCTGGCGCAGGCCGGTCAAACCGCCCCGATGCGGGGCTGATCGCACCGGCCGCGAGGCCCAAAAAATGCGGGCAATTCTATTAAGTTGGGCCCGCGAATGCCGAAAAAACTGATAAGATAAAAAGAAGGCGGTAAACAGATTCAGGTCTGTAGCAGAGGAGGGTGTTCAGGAATAAACAACACGCGCGGTGTGAATAGGACCATCGACACCGGTGATTTCCCCGACATAGGAAGTGACATGACCGTGAAACGGAGTACGAAAACAAAAGGGTAAGGAAACCTTACAGTAATACTCAAGGAGGAAGGACCACATGTCACTTCGCATCAATCACAACATTGCGGCAATCAATGCGAACCGCAATCTGAAACTGACGACAACTGCCATGAACAAATCCATGCAGAAGCTGTCGTCCGGTTTCCGTATCAACCAGGCCGCCGATGATCCGGCCGGGTTGGTGATCTCCGAGCAGTTCCGCTCGCAGATCGCCGGTCTCAACCGCGCGATCCAGAACAACGAAGGATCGATCTCGATGATCCAGACTGCTGAGGGCGCGCTGACGGAAATCAACAACCTGCTGATCTCGATGCGCGAACTGGCCATTCACGCCGCCAACGAAGGCTTCAACGATGCCGACCAGCTGGCTGCGGACCAGGCCGAAATCGAAAACGCCATCAAGACCGTCGACCGTATCGCTGCCAACACGCAGTTCGGTACCAAGAAGATCCTCGATGGCTCCAAGGACAACATTGCGACGATCACGTCGTCCAACACGTCCGAACTGACCGTCCGCCGGTCGAACCTCACTGACGGCACCCACTCGGTAACGATCACGAAGACCGCCGAGGCCAGCGCATCGCTGAACACTACCTCGCTGGGTCTGTCGCTGCAGAACACTGATGGTGATCCGTACAACCTGGAAGAGAAGATCCACAACGTGGACGTGGTCCAGGCCTCCGACGTCGCCAAGAAGCGCTCTGATGCGATCACGCTGACCGATGCCTTTGGTAACGGGTTGCAGGTCAACACCGCCTCGGCCGTGGCGACGATCAACGCTACCGCCACCTCCGGTGCCGTGCAGGCCTCGACCGCCGGTACCTACAACGTCGTGATCAACTACCAGGAGAACGGCGAGTCCCCGACCGGTAACCAGACCCTGACCGTCACGATCGCCGAGAGCGATACGCAGGAAGACGTGGTCGGCAAGCTGAACACCCAGGTCGCCCTGAACTCGTCGCTGTCCGGTAAGGTCGTCTTCGCGACCGCCGGCGCCGAGATCGCGCTGCAGACCGCTAATGCCGGCGCCCAGTACTCGGTCCAGACCGGCGCCTCGACCAAGGTCTCCGGTGGTACCGACGGTGTTGAGTACTTCGCCTTCACCACGGGTTCCAAGCGCGGTGTTTCCGATGATGGTCTGAACCTGACCGTGAACACCGAGGCCAACGGCAACACCAACGCCCAGATTCAGCTGAGTGCCACGACTTACACGTCGTACTCGCAGCTGGTCGACGATATCAACACGGCGCTGGCCAGCTCCACCGCCTTCGCCACCATTTCCGGCGGCGTCAACGATATTGAGGCGTTCCTGGTCGACAGCAACCGGATCGAGTTCCGGACCAAGGACGAAGGCTCCAACTACTCGATTCAGGTCCTGGCCGACGACGGCGATACCACCACCGGTAACCTCCGTCACGCCCTGAACCTGAGCAACGACACGCTGGCCGTCCGTGGTACCGACGCGATCATCCGGTTCGACAACTACACCAACACGATTGACAAGGTTGCCTACGCGACCACGCAGAACGTGACCCTGTACACCGGCGATTCCGACGACGCCAACCGCGGCTCGATCGATATGGTCGTCGCCAAGGCCTCGACCGGTATCGACGTCGGGAACCTGCTGCTCGATGTCGAAGCGGCGAAGTTCGATGTCCGTCTCGATGGTGGCCCGTCGCAGTCCGTGACGGCCGGCTTCGATTCGACCGTCTACAACGCCGATCGCTCCGAGTCGCTGCTGCTGAACATCGGTCTGACCTCGACCGGTGGTTCCGAGACGATCAACAACACCGACCAGTCGCTGGTCTTCCAGATCGGCGCAAACGTCGGTCAGACGGCCTCCATCGGCGTGCGCGACATGTCCGCCTCGTCTCTCGGTAAGAACATTGCGGGCAACACGTTCCGCTCGCTCTCCGAGATCGATGTGACCACTGTCCAGGGCGCTCAGGATGCCCAGACGATTATCGATGCGGCGATCAACGAGGTTTCCACGACTCGCGGTACGCTCGGTAGCTTCCAGAAGAACACGCTGGAATCCAACTTGCGTAACCTCCGGGTCGCGGCCCAGAACCTCTCGGCCTCCGAATCGATGATTCGTGACACCGATATGGCTGAAGAGATGTCAGAATTCACCAAGAACCAGATTCTGGTCCAGGCTGGCACCGCCATGCTGGCTCAGGCCAACCAGGTTCCGCAGACGGTTCTGTCGCTCTTCTAAGTCGAATAGCACGCGCGTTCCGGAGGAGGTTCAGCCTCCTCCGGAACCGCCCTTTACACGATGAGCAATTGTTGCTGACAGTGACGTCATAACAGAGGATTAGGAGTCCCATGCCACTCACGTCGATCGACGGAATCTCATCCGGTCTCAATACCACCGAGATCATCAACTCCATTCTCCAGTACGAGCGCCGTCCGGCTGTTCTCATGGAACGGCAGGTCGCCGAAAAGACGAATATCGTTACGACCTACAAGGCCTTTCAGGCGAAACTGCTCGCCCTGGCGACCCAGACCCGGTCGTTGTCGCGGGCCACGACGTTTGAAGCTACGGACGTGTCGGTCTCCGATGACAGCTACCTGACGGCTACCGCTTCCGGGCGGGTCGGCAGCGGCTCCTACGATATCCAGGTCCAGGCGCTGGCTCGAAACCACCAGATCGCCAGCCAGGGGTTTGACGATGAATCGCTGGCTCAGTTCGGTACCGGAACGATTAGTATCAGCGTCGGTGATGGCGCCACGACGGACATCACCATCGACGCCGGTAATAACTCGCTGACCGGTATCAAAAACGCGATCAACAGCGCCGATGCCGGCGTGCGGGCCAGTATTGTCAATGACGGTTCCGAATCGAATCCGTATCGGCTTGTCCTGTCGGCCGACAAGACCGGCGTCAAAAACCGCATACATCTCGAGTCGAACCTCACCGGCGATAAGTCTCTGAACTTCACGACCGCCACCTTCGACAACCCGGAAGCAGTGTCGGTCGATGCCGAGTCTGACGCTACGCTGGCCCTGGGCGCGACCGCCGCGTATACCGGCACGACCAACAAGACGTACACCTTCACAGTGGCCGGTACCGGTCAACAGACGGTCGGCAGTGACAATATCGTGCTCGACTGGACCGACGGCACGAACTCCGGTTCGATCGTCGTCACCCAGGCAGACACGGAGGTTGAGCTGGTCGGTGAGGGGGCCGACGGGCTCAAGCTGACTTTCTCGTCGGGCCAATTACAGGCCGGCGATACCTTCCAGGTCGGCACGTTTGCGCCGCTGTTGCAGGACGCGTCCGACGCCCGTCTGGCCATTGGATCTTCCGACGGTGGCGGCTCACCAATTACGATTACTTCCGAAACCAATGAGTTCAAGCAGGTCATATCGGGTCTGTCGCTGACGGCCGGTAAGGTAACGCCGCCGGGGGAGACAGTCTCGCTGAAGACCGATATTGATGTTGCCGCGATCAAAGAGACGATCCAGGGCTTGCTGACCAAGCTCAACGACGTCAATAAATTCGTCGACAGCCAGAACGACTACAACGCGGACACCGGCGAAGCCGGGACGCTGCTGGGTGACTACTCGGTGCAGATGATGCAGTACTCGTTGCGCCGGGCGATCGCCAACCCGGTGGCCGGACTGGAAAGCAAGTACAACCAGCTCGCGACGATCGGTATTCGAACCAACGCCCAGGGGCAGCTGACCGTTCGCGATTCGAGTGCGCTCGAAAACGCGATCCGCAACAATCTCGACGATGTCATCAACCTCTTTGTCGACTCCGGCAACAGTTCGACCGAGAGCATCAGCTTCGTTTCCGCCACTGCCAGGACGAAAGTGGGGGAGGCGTTTGATGTCGACATTACGAAGGCCGCCACGCGCGGGCAGTTCCGCGGCATGTCGATCGACAGCCCGTATGTCACGCCGCTGACGCTCGACGGCAGCAACAATCGTCTTCGGCTGTCGATGGACGGGGTCGAGTCTGAGGAGATCATTCTCAGCGAGCGGACGTACGACACGACCGAGGAACTCGTCACCGAGATCCAGAACCAGATCGACAACGACGCCAAGCTCGGCACGCGCGGCCTGACGGTCGAATGGGTCGAGACGGGCGCCGACTCCGGCTACCTGGCGTTCAGCAGTTCCACCTACGGGTCGTCATCGAGCGTCAACGTCATTACTTCGGTAACCAACAGCGCGGCCGGCGCCCTCGGGCTGGCCACGGGCGTATCGGAGGACGGTGTTGATGTCGAGGGGACGATCAACGGTGAAGCCGCCGAAGGCACCGGGCAGCTACTCAAAGGCAAAGAGGGCAACGCCACCACCGAGGGCTTGCAGTTGCGCATCACGCTCGACACGAGCCAGGTCACTGACGGCGCTGAGGGGAGCGTGACGATTGCCAAGGGGATTGCCTCGCGTCTCGACGATACGGTGGACAGCCTGTCGCAGGCGGGCAGTGGCATGCTGGATGTCCGGATCAAGGGTGTCCAGGGGCAGATCGACAACCTCAACGCGCGGATCGGTGAGTTCGACCAGCGACTCGAACTTCGCCGCGAGCGCCTCTTAAAAGACTTCTACGCAATGGAGCAGGCGATCGGGCAGATGAATTCGATCGGCAGTTTCCTGAGCAGCAAAATCGCATCGCTGGACAACAACTGGAAATTCAACCAGGGCGGCTAGGCCGCCGGTATACCGTACTGGGAGGACCATGGACGGCAAACTGAACACCTATCGGACGATCGACACTCTCGGCAAGTCGCAGATTGACCTGATCCTGCAGGTTTACGACGGCGCAATCGGCGCTTTCCGCAGCGCCGGTGACGCCTATCAGAACAAGCGCTATGATGCCGGTTACGAGCAGATGCAGCGGGCGCGCAAGTTCCTGGTGCACCTGTACACGACGCTGGACGATGAGCAGGGCGGGGAGATCGCCCAATCGCTGGGCAAGCTGTACACGTTTTTGATCTGCCAGATCGATATCGCGCAGGCGACCCGTGACCAGGAGATTATCGCGGCCAATATTCGTATCCTCGAAAACCTGAAAAGCGGGTGGAAGGGGCTCAAGGAGCAGCCGGCCGACCGGTCGAGCGCGCCCGCCCCGGCCGCCACCGCGCCCAGCAACGGTTTTACCGTATCGGGGTAACATGACTGAAAACGCACTGACTCGTCTGGAACGAGAACTGATCGGGGTCCTCAAGCAGGAGTACTCCTTTTACCAGTCGCTGTATATCCTGCTGGACAAACAGCGCGATCTGCTCAAGTACGACAAGGACGAGCACCTGCTCGACCTGTACGCGGAAATCGAGCGCTGCCAGAAGCGGATCAACGCGTCGGAAGAGAAAATCACGGAGATCAAGAACCGGGATCCGCGGCAGTTCAAGCTGGCCTCGGTCAATCCCGAGATCAAGCGGCTGGTGACGAGTATCGTGACCCTGGTCAAGAAGAACGTCGCCCTGGTGGAGAGCAACGAGGAGTACCTGCGCGGTCGCCACCAGCGGATACGGGTGGAGCTTGAAGAGCTGAAGCACAGTCACAAGATCCTGCAGTACCTGCGGGATACCGAACCGTCCTCGCCCCAGTTCGTGGACGGTCGGAAATAGCCGGGCCAGCAACGGCCTAAAGGAGTGCGACAAATCGGACGATAGCACTATATAGGGACATATAGGAAGGAACCCTTTAACTGGATGGTGAGATGATGAAGATTGGACCTCTTGCACATCACCAGCGACCGGATCCGACTCAGGTAGCGAAGCCGATGCCGAATCAGCACGACGAGTCATCGAAAAAACCGGCCGACGACCGGGTCGAGATCTCAGAAGACGGCCGCGCCCGGCTGGCGCACGAAGCCGACCAGGCGCGCCGGGAGCAACTGACAATGGACGGTGGATCGGTCGAGGAAGCATCGGCGACGGCCGAAGAGTCGAGCCTGGCGGACGGTAAACTGGAGCAGATTCGACTGAAGATTCTCTCGGGGTTTTATCAGAACCGCGACGTGATCGACACGATTGCCGATCGTCTGTCCGACGATATGGGCGCCTGACGGCGAGGGTGGATGACATATGGCAGAAGCAATCAGCAGCAACGAACCGGTAGTCGACAGCAAGGTAAAACAGGTTGTTTCCAACATACGTAATCTGCCGACCCCGCCAATCGTCTTTCATCAGATTCAAAAAGTCATAAACGATCCGAAAGTCTCGGCCGGCCAGATCGCGGGTATCCTGTCCGAGGACCCGGCCATGTCGGTCAAGGTGCTCAAGCTGACCAACTCGGCGTTTTACGGCCTGTCGCGCGAGATCGATTCGGTCAAACAGGCGGTGGTCGTGGTTGGTCTCGAGGCTATCAAGAACCTCGTGCTGTCGGCGTCGGTGATCGACATGTTCAAGGGCAAGGACTACGACCAGGAGTTTCAGGAACAGTTCTGGCGTCACTCGCTGGCAACGGCTTTCTGCGGCCGGATCATCTCCCGCAAACTTCGCGCCCGCGGGCTGGTTGATCCCGACACGGCTTTTTCCGGCGGGCTGCTGCACGATATCGGCAAGATCATTATCGCCTGCTATCTGCCCGACCACTACAAGCGCTACAGCGAAGCGCGCGCGGCCGAGAAGGTGGCAACCGATTACGATATTGAATCGTCGGTACTCGGTTATACGCATGATCAGGTTGGGGCACTGCTGGCCGCCCAGTGGAAGCTGCCCGCCAAGTTGTGTGAAGCGATAACGTATCATCATCATCCTGAAAAAGCACCCTCCGGTGAGGCGATCGGTTATCTCGTGCATGTGGCCAATCATATTGCGAAGAAGACGTTCTATTTCGACGATGACGCATTCCGGGTAGGCGAGTTGTCGGCCGAGGTGATGGACTATATGCAATTGACCGACGGACAGATCGAGATGTTCTGCGAGTCGCTGCGCGAAGAGTATGTCAAGGCGGAGACGTTCATGCAGATGGCCGGTCTGACCGGGTGACACGTTTCATCAAGTGAAGTGCGTTCAAGCCCCGTCTCGGCGGGGCTTTTTTGTTGCCGAGAGTGCAGGTATGACGGTGCGACGACCGTGGGCAAATCGCCATGGAAAACGAAAAAGTCGTGGTACAAGGTTGTCCCGGTGCGGGTTACAGCGAAATGGGTTCGTTTTGTCATTTTTGGGGGTGTTTTATTCTCGGTGATTCGACGTAGCCGGTTGAGGCGTATCGGGTTAGTTGTTTTACGGAGCGTTCTTTTCGGTCGCATCGCGAGTCCCTTTGTAGTGAATGTGCATGGGGCGATTGACGGATGTCTTTTTATGAGGGGGTGGGGTCGCATTCAGGGGCGAAGTTGTAGTGAAAGTGGGGCGGGCCGACTCGCCAGCATCTGACGGAACGTGTGGTGAGTCGGCAGCAGGGCACATTTGTTTTCACGCGTGCCGTTTTCTTGCGGCAGGATTGCGGACAAACCTGCTTTGCAGTGGTCTGTCAGGTCGCAAGTTTATCCTGAGCCCGACGAAGGGCGACCTGACCTGCTCGGGTACCGGAACGGGATGAGGCGTCGTGCACGGCCGGGGAGAGATGACGGTCACATTCCGTGCGGTTGGGTGGGCAGACGCAGCCAATCGTTCCTTGACGGATTTCCCGGCCGGGAGTATCTTTTCAGTGATCGGATCCTATTACCCACCATACCCACAGGGAGGGGCTTCACATGCGACGTTTTGTCTGCACTTGCATGTTGCTCGCCATCTGTTCTACTATCGCGCTGGCGTTGCCGCCGGCAACTTACGATGGTCCCGGGCAACCGGGGACCGACGACGCTCTTACCGTTGACAACGACACGTACATCGACGCCAATCTCATCTTGATGTTTGTTACCAACCACGGCAATTTCGGCCGTGACCTGGCTGACGTATTCGACTATGATTACGGCACGTTTTATCCGTACACCTCGACCGCCGACATCATCTCCGGCGCCAACACGAGTTCGCCGCTGTTTGCGGCGGGACTGTGGCTGGGAGGGAAAGTCAACGGTGATCATCGGGTGGCCGTGTCGGAGTACACCTCGGAGTATGTGCCCGGGCCGATGGCCGGGGGGACATTTCAGCCGGATAGTCCCGAGTTTCGTGTGTACCGGCTGCACGAAGACAGCCTGGCCGGCAATCCCAACGAGGACTACACCACCTGGCCGATTGATCAGGGAGCGCCGATTGAGGGGGGCCATCCCCTGACGCGGGGCGACCAGCATGTCTGGACCGTGTTTAATGATGCCGACCCCGACCAGCACCAGGCCTTCCCCGGCGCCAGCGAACCGCTTGGCGTGGAAGCGCGCCAGAGCGTGTGGGCCGAAGACGCCGCCGGTCAACAGACGATTATCCGTATTCAGTACGACCTGCACAACAAGGGTGGCCACACGATCGACAGTTTCTTTATCTCGATCTGGCTTGATCCTGATATTGGTGACGCCGGCGATGATCTTGGCGGCTGCGACAGCGCCAACCAGATGATTTTCGTTTACAACGGCGACAACGAGTGCACGCACTATGGCGCCACGCCACCGGCTCTCGGCGTGAAGTTCGAGCAGGGTCCGATGGTGCCCTCGCCGGGTGACACCGCCTATTACAACGGCGTGCCGATTCCCGATTATCGGAATCTCGGCTTGTACTCGGCCAACAAGTATGTCAACGGCACCGACCCAAACGACATCATGGAGACGTACAACTATATGCGCGGTCTCAATGCCGACGGTAGTCCCCGGGTCGACCCGACCACCGCCGAGGTAACCCGGTTTATGTTGCGCGGCGATCCGATTGCCGGCACCGGCTGGATCGACGATGATCCGCGCGACTGCCGCATCATGGCGAGCTACGGCCCGATGACGTTTGCTCCCGGTGACAGTCAGCAGGTCGTCTTCACGATGGCGGTCGGGCAGGGGCTCGAGCGGATCGCCTCGTTGATCGACGTCAAGAACATCCTGGAGTCCGGTTCCGGCGGACCCGATCCGCAGGTGACGGCGGCCGATGGCGCTGAGCTTGAGATCACCGACTATAGGTATCTGCATGATCTCTGGTTTGCACCGTCGTCGGAGCGCTGGCTCACCGGTCGATTCGGTCAGCCGCTTACGGCTCCCGGTGTCGGGCAGATGGGCTACGAGTCCTGGTTTGGCAGCTCCCTGAATCCGGAGACAGATCCGGATGCCTTCACCACGGTGGAGCTTCGGTTCTCGAATCACAACGTGCAAAACGCGTACCTCTACTGCCGTGGCAACGGTCACCTGTATGATTATTGCGGCTACTATCAGGTGCCGTTCACGGCCTGGGATGTGGAGAATAACCGGCAGCTGAATGTCTTCTTCTACGAAAACGATTCTTACGCCTCGTACTGGGATCAGACATGGGCGCCGCCGCCTGCCGGCAGCTACGAGCCAAGCGACTATCTCTTAATTGCAGAGTCGGAGTACAGCGGTGCTGATCCGACCAACACGCCGATCGACTATACGAACCTGAATCTGATTTCCGACAGTCTCGACGTGTTGTATTTCGGTCGGTTTGCGATCGAGGCTGGTCATTCCATGCTCGATCTGGCCGATGGACAGAAACTTGTATTTCAACCTCAGGTCCTGAATCCGAACGGTGCGCCCGACACGGTCTTTTTCCGGGATGTCGAGCCTGGCGAGATGACTCAGCAGGAGGTGACGGTAAGCGCGACGTCGTCGGGGCTGTCGACGCTCCTGTTCGAGGTAACAGGCGCCGGTGCTTTTACGATACCGCTGGAGAAGACGATTTTTACGTTTTCGACGAGTCAGGAGATGCCGGTCAGTTTTGCGCCCGCGTCGGCCGGAGTCTATTCGGGGACCTTGACGGTTACCGACTCGGTGTCCGGGGCGGTGCTGGAGGAGGTGGTGCTGATCGGCGAGGCTGCCACGGCGCCACTGGCGGCGGCAACGACGATCGAGCCGGATCGGATCCTGCCGATCATGAATGAGGATGCGACGATTTTCCTGGGCGACCTTCAGGGTGGCTATACGGTCAATGATATCGACCAGGGGACGCTGCAGATCAATGGTGAAAGCATGCCGGTCGATGTGGCCGTGCTGGGTTCGCATCCGGATTTCACCGGCGAGGCGCTGGAGATAACGGTGCGCCGGGCACATCTGATCCCGACGTTCCCGCCGATAGTTGGGGAGAACCCGCTGCCGTACACGGTGGCGTTTGCGACGACGGATCAGCAGGCTTTTGAGGCGGCCAGTGTGGCCAATGTGGTCGGGTTGCAGACCGGGGACCTGAATGGCGATTTACGGGTCGACCTGATTGATCTGACGTATCTGGTCAATGCGTTGTACCTGGGTGGGCCGGATCCGGTGGTGATGGAGGCGGCCAATATCAACTGTGACGAGGCGGGCAATATCGACCTGAGTGATGTTGTCTATATGGGCAACGCCCTGTTCCTGGGCGGGCCGCCGATTGGGCCATGTGATCGCTGAGTCGACCGATAACCGCTAGCGTATCGTTCCGCGGCCGCCTTCCGAGCGAGGGAGGCGGCCGCTGTCGTTGGGCCAGTAACCTCTTGACCGACAGGAGGTTTTTGTGGTGCCGCCGGTTAAAATAGGTATTGACAAGTACGATATATTCTCTATATATTCGATTCCTTGCCCGGCGGCGAGGTCCGCCGAGCAACCCAGTGTTGGGCGATTAGCTCAGATGGTTAGAGTACTTGCTTGACATGCAAGGGGTCACTGGTTCGATTCCAGTATCGCCCACCATTAAATTTCGCGGGATGTCGGGCGGAACAGGACCCCGGCACCCCGCCTTTATATATTAGAGCATTAGAGCGAAGATAGTGATGTCACAGTTGCAGATAACATTACCGGACGGATCGACCCGGGCTTATGAGTCCGGGACGACCGGCTACGATGTGGCCCGGTCGATTTCGCCGCGGCTGGCCAAAGAGGCGATTGCCGTGAAGGTGAACGGTGACGTGCGTGATTTGCACGCGCCGATTCCGGAGGACGCTCCGGTGGCGATCCTGACGTTTGCCGATCCGGAGGGCCGGGAGGTTTTCTGGCACTCGAGTTCGCATATCATGGCCCAGGCCGTGCAGGAGCTGTTTCCCGGCACCAAGCTGGCGATCGGGCCGGCGATCGAGGAGGGCTGGTATTACGACTTTGAGGTCGACAAGCCGTTTTTGCCGGAGGACTTGGAGAAAATCGAAAAGCGGATGGCTGAGATCGTCAAGGAGGATGCGGCGTTTCGCTGCGAAGTCTTCACCCGGCAGGACCTGATCGAGCATTATCGTCAGAAGGGCGAAGATTACAAGATCGAGATTCTCGAAGAGGATATCGATGATGACGAGGTGACGGTCTACAAGCATTCCGGTTTTGAGGATCTCTGTCGCGGGCCGCATATTCCGAGCACCGGGATGGTCAAGGCGTTCAAGCTGACGGCCAGTTCCGGGGCGTACTGGCGAGGTGATGAGCACCGCCAGATGCTCCAGCGGATTTACGGTGTTTCGTACCCGAAGAAGTCGATGCTGGAGGACTACCTCCACCGGATGGAGGAGGCCAAGAAGCGGGATCACCGGATGCTCGGCAAGCAGCTGGAGCTGTTTACGATTGCCGAGGAAGTCGGGCCCGGCCTGGTGATGTGGCTGCCGCGCGGGGCGCGGATCCGTAACGAAGTGGAGAACTTCTGGCGCGAAGAGCACTTGAAGAACGGCTACGAGCTGGTTTTCTCGCCGCATGTGGCTGATCTTCGGCTCTGGAATCAGTCCGGGCATACCGACTTTTATTCCGACGACATGTTTCGGCCGATGGAGCTGGACCAGAAGGCGTACCAGCTCAAGCCGATGAACTGCCCGTTCCATATCATGATGTACAAGTCGCGGCGCTGGTCGTATCGGGACCTGCCGCTTCGGTGGGGCGAGCTGGGCACGGTCTACCGGTATGAGAAACCGGGTGTTTTGCACGGCTTGATGCGGGTGCGCGGTTTTACGCAGGATGACGCCCACCATTTCGTGACGCAGGAGCAGATGGAGGAGGAGCTGGTCTGGCTTCTGGATTTCTGCACCTACATGCTCAGTTCGTTTGGTTTTTCGGATTACGACATTATGCTGTCGACCCGTCCGGAGAAGGCGATCGGCGATCCGGCGGACTGGGAGAAGGCCCAGCACGGGTTGCGCCGGGCGCTGGACAAGGCCGGGCTGGCGTACGATACCGACGAAGGCGGGGGCGCTTTTTACGGGCCGAAGATCGATATCAAGATCAAGGATGCGATCGGGCGGTCATGGCAGTGCTCGACGATCCAGTTTGATTTTTCGCTGCCGGAGCGGTTTGATTTGACCTATATCGACAGTGACGGTCAGGCGAAACGCCCGTTTATGATTCACCGGGCGCTGCTTGGTTCGATCGAGCGCTTTTTCGGGGTGCTGATCGAGCACTATGCCGGGAACTTCCCGGTCTGGCTGGCGCCGGAGCAGGTGAAAATCCTGCCGATCACCGACAGTATCAACGAATATGGTGATTCGCTGGTGGCGAAGCTGACCGAGGCCGGTATTCGGGCCAGCCTGGATGACCGGTCGGAGAAAATCGGGGCAAAGATTCGCGATGCAGAGTTGCTAAAAGTGCCATATATGTTTATCGTTGGCGGCAAGGAAGCCGAGAACGGCACGGTTTCGGTGCGCCGGCACGGGTCCGGTGATCTGGGCGGCCGCTCGCTCGATGAGGCGATTGAATTGGTCCGCCGGGAGATCCGCACCAAGGGCCGTGAAGAGACAGAGCAGTAATCAGGGACTCAGGAGGGTTCTATAGCTAAACAAGACGTCCGCGTGAACGACCGCATTCGGATTTCACCGGTCCGGTTAATTGGAGTAGACGGTGAGCAGATCGGGATCATCCCGACCAACGAGGCGCTGCAGCGCGCCCGCGAGCAGGGACTCGACCTTGTCGAGGTTGCCCCGAACAGCCGTCCGCCGGTCTGCCGGATCATGGATTACGGAAAGTACAAGTACGAGCTTTCCAAGAAAGATCGCGCTGCCAAGAAGAAGCAGCAGTCGGTGCAGCTCAAGGAGATGCGCTACCGCCCGAAAATCGACGAGCATGACTATTCGTTCAAGACGAAGCATGTGCGTTCGTTTCTCGAGGGCGGCAACAAGGTGAAGGCGTTTGTGATGTTTCGCGGCAGAGAGATGGCCCACGTCGATTTCGGCCGCCAGATTCTTACGCGACTGGCCGATGAAATGTCGGATATCGCGAGTGTTGATGTCCAGCCGAGTCTCGAGGGCAACCGGATGACGATGATTCTGTCGCCCAAGTCGGATATCGTGAAGAAGGCACAGGAGAAGTCGAAGTCGAAAAAGAGCGAGAAGAAGCAGGAGCAAGACGGCTCCGACAACAACGAGTGATCCGGCTGTTTGTGTCACGATTTTGCAATGAAGTACATTGAGATAGCGTGTTGAGGATACTATGCCGAAGATGAAGACCAACCGGGGCGCGGCCAAGCGGTTCAAGCGGACCGGCACCGGCAAACTGAAACGGTACCATGCGTACAAGACGCATATTCTGACCAAGATGAGTCCGAAGCGCAAGCGCCAGTTGCGCAAGTCGACCCTGGTGTCGGAAGCCGATGAGAAGCGCCTGAACAAACTGCTGCCCTATTAGTGCAGCGCGTGAATGTGACAGGAGAATCCCATGCCACGTGCGAAGAATAACGTTGCCGCCCACCAGCGTCACCGCAAGGTGCTGAAGAAGGCGCGGGGAAACTATTCCGGTCGGCGGAAGCTCTACCGGACGGCGCTCGAGACCGTCAACAAGGGTCTCAAGTACGCCTACCGCGACCGCCGGAACAAAAAGCGCGAGATGCGTTCGTTGTGGATCACGCGTATCTCGGCCGCGGCCAAGATGTGCGGCACCAATTACTCCACGATGATCAACGGGCTGCACAAGTCCGGGGTGGAGATGGACCGCAAGATGCTGGCCGATATCGCCGCCCGCGATATGACGACGTTCAAAACGCTCGCCAACATGGCGACCGGCAAGTAAGCGCGTCCGGGCGGCCTATGTCTCTTGCTGAAGAGATTGTACAGCTTGAAGAAGAAGCGCTCGAGCGAATCGGTTCCGCCGATTCGCTCGATTCGCTTGGGGAGTTGAAGGTCCGCTATCTCGGGCGAAAAGGACCGGTGATGGCGATTCTCAAGTCGCTCGGTCAACTCCCGCCCGACCAGCGCAAGGAGATCGGCGCCCGCGCCAACGCCCTCCGCAGCAAACTCGAAGCGCGTTTTGAGGAAGCCGCCCGGGCATTCGAAGAGACCACCGAAGCAGCTTCGATCGATCCCACCCTGCCCGGCACCGGCAACCGTATCGGGGCCGTCCATGTCGTCAACCAGGTGATGGATGAGATCTGTCGCACGTTTTACGGCATGGGTTTCGAGATCGCCCACGGGCCGCATGTCGAGACCGATCATTATAATTTTGAGGCGCTCAATTTTCCGCCGGACCATCCCGCCCGCGACATGCAGGACACGTTTTTTGTCGAGGGTGACCTGGTGCTGCGCACGCATACGACGCCGGTGCAGGCGCGCGAGCTGGAGCGGCGGCAGCCGCCGATGAAGATCATTACGCCCGGCAAGACGTTCCGCAACGAGGAGATTTCCACCCGGGCGCATGTCTCGTTCCACCAGGTGGACGGTTTCCTGGTCGACGAAGGGGTGTCGATGGCCGACCTGAAGGGGGTGCTGGTGGCGTTCTGCAAGGCGTTTTTCGGGGAGGGGCTGAAGCTGAAGTTTCGACCGTCGTTTTTTCCCTTCACGGAACCATCGGCCGAAGTCGATATCAACTGCTTTCTCTGTCGCGGTGAGGGCTGCCAGCTGTGCAAGTACTCGGGCTGGCTGGAGATTCTGGGCTGCGGCATGATCCATCCAAACGTGCTCGAAACGGCCGGATACGATGCTGAGAAATACACCGGCTACGCGTTCGGGATCGGGGTGGAGCGGATTGCCATGTTGAAGTATCACATCAACGACATTCGCTTGCTGTTCAACAACAACGTACGGTTTCTCAGGCAGTTTCTGTAGATCATGAAGATATCCTATCAGTGGTTGCTCGAACTGACCGGGCTGGACTGGCCGGTTGACCAGGTGGCCGACCGGCTGACGCTGTGCGGTACCGCCTGTGAGGACATTGTCTCCACGGCCCGGCATATGAAAAACGTGGTGGTGGGCGAGGTGCGCGATCTCAAGCCGATCGAGGGCGCCGACAAGATTCGCCTGGCGACGGTTAGTATCGGCTCGGAGACGATGGATGTTGTCTGCGGCGCGCCGAATGTGGCGGTGGGGCAGAAAGTCCCGGTGGCGACGCTCGGGGCCGAACTGGCCGGCGGGTTGACGATCAAAAAGACGAAGATCCGCGGCGTGGAATCATCGGCGATGATCTGCTCCCAGGCCGAACTGGGGCTGAGCGATGACCACGCCGGTATCTGGGTGCTCGAGGCGGATCTCACAGTCGGTGAGTCACTGGTTACAGCGCTCGATTACGATGATTACATACTGGATTTCGAACTGACGCCCAACCGGGCCGATTCGATGTCGGCGATCGGGATCGCTCGTGACCTGGCGGCGCTGGCCGGCGTGCGGATCAACTATCCTACCTATGCTATCAACGAAGATACGGAGCTGTCCTCCGATCATGTCAGTGTCGCCATTCAGGACACCGATGCCTGCGGGCGTTTTACGGCCCGGGTGATCAAAGGCGTGACGATCGGACCGTCGCCGTGGTGGCTGCAGAAGAAGCTGATCGCCTCGGGTATCCGGCCGATTTCGAATATCGTTGATATTACGAATTACATCCTGCTTGAAACGGGCAACCCGCTGCATGCTTTTGATCTCGACCTGTTCGGATCAAACCAGGTGCTGGTTCGACGGGCGCACGACGGTGAGAAGTTCACCACGCTTGATGGCAAAGAGCATACGCTCACCCCCGATGTCCTGATGATTACCAACGGAACCGAGTCGGTCGGCGCCGGTGGTGTGATGGGTGGACTCGATTCCGAAGTCAAGGACAGTACGACCAATATCCTGCTCGAGGTCGCTTATTTTGACCCGTCGGTGATCCGCAAGAGCCGCCGGCATCTGGGACTGGTCACCGAGGCCTCACAGCGTTTTGAAAAGGGTGTTGACCCCAATAACGCCGTGCATGCCAGCAACCGGGCGGCGTACTTGTTCCAGGAGCTGTGCGGTGGCAAGGTGCTTGGCGGCATTGTCGACAACTACCCGAAGCCGTTTGCGCCGCGGCAGGTCAATCTCCGGCCGGACCGCTGCCGTGCGATTCTGGGGGCTGAGTTTTCGGCCGGGCGGATGAAGGAGATCCTTGGCAATCTCGAGTTCGAGGTTTCCGGCAGCGATCCGATCGAGTGTCTTGTTCCGACATTCCGGCATGATATCACGCGTGAGATTGACCTGATCGAAGAGGTCGCGCGGATCGAGGGTTACGATGCAATCGACGATGCCGATATCAATTCGGGGCCGTTGTTTACGCCGATTCATCTCGAGGATCGCTTTATCGATGACGTCCGTCGGGTTATGACGTCGGCGGGCTATGACGAGATGCTCGGGCATGGTTTGGCGCACAGCAAGGATGCCGCCCGGCTCGAGGCTGATGTGCCGCAATTGAAGATTATCAACCCGGTGTCGGAAGATCTGGACATTATGCGCAATTCGCTGGTGCTGTCGGCGCTTCCGGTCGTCGCCCACAATATCGCGCACCGGAATCTCGACCTGCAGCTCTTCGAGATCGGGAAAGCGTATTTCCCGCCGGACAACAGCGGCGCGGGGCGGGAAGAGGACCGTCTGCTGGTACTGGTGACCGGCAGTACGCCGGGCAGCTGGCGGGACAAGCCGCGTCCGTGCGATTTCCATGATCTGGCCGGCGCGCTTGAGAATCTCCGTGGTCATTTCCGCTGGCCGCAACCATCGTTTGAACCCGCGACCGTGCCGTATCTCGAGACCGGGCAAAGCTTTGCCATATCTCTGGAGGGCCGGTCGGCGGGTGTTATGGGCGCGCTTGATCCGGCGACGGGGCGGAAATTTGACATCAAGCAGCCGGTCTTCCTTGCTGAATTGCAGCTTTCTTCGTTACTTGCCCTCAGCGACCGTCAACCGGTCTTCACGCCGTTGCCGATCTATCCGGCGGCGCCGCGGGACCTGGCCATGATTGTGAGCGAGTCGGTGCGGGTGGGGGATATAATCGATGAGATTCGATCGGTGGCCGGGGGGCTGGCCGAATCGGTGGAGTTGTTTGACCTGTACACCGGCAAGCAGATTCCGAAGGGGAAGAAGTCGGTCGCGGTGGCGATCAGTTACCGCTCGCCGGAGCGAAGTCTGTCGAGCGAGGAAGTTGAACAAAAGCAGCAGGATGTGATTGCAGCCCTCAAGCAGAAGTTTAACGCCGATATCAGGGACAAGCAGGAATGAGTGACAAGTTAGCCCGGATTGAAGACCGGGTGGACAAGCTGCTGGCGCTGGTGGAGCGGTTGAAGGACGACAACCGTCGGCTGCGCGAGCAAAACCGCGGGCTGAAGGCTGATATGGCCGAGCTGCAGCGGGAGTTTGATTCGCTGAGACTATCCCAGAATGACCAGGCCGGGGCGGTACGGGCCAAGCTCAGTTCGGTGCTGAATCGGATCGAAGAGCTGGAGTCGATGGGCCTGTAGTTTTTTCTTGACAAAAATCTTACAATCAGGTATAAGATTTTGTCAGATAGTGGGATAGGATAACGAATATTCGGAATTGGAATATATTGCTGTCGGTATGTCTGATCTGACACTGGAAAACCGAGTAGTAGTCAGGATTTTCGGTGAGGATTACCCGATCACCGGGGAAAACGACCCGAAATACACCGCGCGGATCGCTGATATGGTTGATTCGCGGATGAAACAGGTAGCTCGAGCATCGAGGTCGCACGCTCGTGACAAGGTGGCGATCCTGGCCGCCATGTCGTTTGCGTCGGAAGCAAACGAGCGGGGCGACTCGCTTAAGGCGGTCGAGCAGGCAGAGGCCCGTATGGACTCGCTGCTGGCGAAACTCGAAGCTGCATTGGGCGACGATCCGGTTGACCGGTAAGCGTGCCGTCTCGATTCCGCATTTTCATCTCCTCAATCCCCATTTAGAATAGAACTGCAGCGTTCGGTATGTTACCGAACGGGAGGACACGATGAACCTGCTGACTGCTCTGCTTCTGGCACTCGGCGTCGGGATTGTCGGCTTTCTGCTGGCCATATTTTTGGCGAGGCGGGCCGACAAGAAGAAACTCGACTCGGCCGGAAATGAGTCTCGGCGTATCCTCACCGAGGCCAAGAAGGAAGCGGAGATTATAAAGAAGGAGGCGGTCCTTGAAGCGCGCGAAGCCTGGATGAAGGAGAAATCGGGCTTCGACAAGGAAATGGACCAGCGCCGCCGCGAGGTTGAGAAGGCTGAGCGGACTGTCGAAGAGACGCAGAACTCCCTGGAGAAACGGATCGAGGGGATCGACAGCCGCGAGAAGGACCTCGTTACCAAAGAAAAGACTCTCCAGACCCGCCAGAAAGGCATCGAGATTCGTGAGAACGAGATCGACGCCATTATTACTTCCCAGAACGAAAAGCTCCAGCGGATCGCCCAGATGACCCCTGAAGAGGCGAAGCGGCAGTTGATGGATAACATGATCAGCGAAGCCAAGATGGAAGCTGCCGCGCATATCAAGGAGATTCGCGAAAAGGCCGAGCGTGACGCCGAGAAAGAGGCGCGCGAGATAATCATGTCGGCGATCTATCGTTGTGCCGCCGATCACACGGTGGAGAGTACCGTTTCGGTCGTGAATCTGCCGTCGGATGAAATGAAGGGCCGGATTATCGGTCGTGAGGGGCGCAATATTCGGGCCTTTGAGACCTGTACCGGGATCGATGTGATAGTTGATGACACCCCGGAGGCGGTCATTCTGTCCGGGTATGACCCGGTGCGCCGGGAGATCGGGCGGATGGCGCTGGAGCGGTTGATCTCGGACGGGAGGATCCACCCGACCCGGATCGAGGAAGTAGTGGCCAAGTGCCAGAATGAGATGGAAGTGATTGTCCGGGAGGCGGGCGAGCAGGCCTGTTTCGAGCTGGGCATACACGGGCTTCATCCGGAAGTGGTCAAGCTGCTCGGCAAGCTGAATTACCGGACGTCGTATGGCCAGAATGTCCTGGCTCATTCAAAAGAGGTGGCGATGCTGTGCGGCCTGATGGCGGCCGAGCTGGAGCTGGATGCGCCGTTGGCCAAGCGCTGCGGGCTGCTGCACGATATCGGCAAGGCGATCGATCGGGAGACCGAGGGGACGCACACGCAGATCGGGGCCGATTTCATGCGTCGGTTCCGGGAGCATGATGCGGTGGTCAATGCGATCGAGTCGCATCATGGTGATGTGCCGATGCTCTCGCCGTACCCGGTGCTGGTGCAGACGGCGGATGCGGTCTCGGGCGCCCGTCCGGGAGCCCGTCGGGAGCCGCTGGAAGCGTATATCAAGCGGCTGCAGCAGCTCGAGGAGCTGGCCGACAGCTTCAAGGGCGTTTCGAAGGCGTATGCCATTCAGGCGGGTCGGGAGATTCGTGTTATCGTTGAAAACGAGACGATCGATGACCTGGCGACGTCGGTGCTGGCCGGTGATATTGCCGGGCGGATCGAGGCCGAGATGCAGTATCCGGGGCAGGTCAAAGTAACGGTGATTCGCGAGAGCCGCTATACGGAATTTGCCAAGTAAGATGTGATGTCGTCGGGTTGCTGCGGGAACCCGTCGACGGGAAATCGGTTGCTAAGTGACGGGAGATATAGTAGTCTCCCGTCACTACTATGAGATGTTGGAGCCGGGGTGACGGCGGAGCACTTCCGGCCTTTTTGCTTTATGTCTCCGTCTTAGAAAGTTGCTTCCATGTCCACATTCAATCTGCTGTTTGTGGCGGATATCTGCGGCAAGCCGGGTCGTCAGGCGGCCGCGCACATGATCAAACCGCTTCGCGAGCAGTACCAGATCGATTACGTCGTCGCCAATGTCGAAAACGCTGCGGGCGGGTTCGGGGTGACGCCCGAGATGTCGCGGAAGATGTTTTCGTACGGGATGAACCTGCAGACATCGGGTAACCACATCTGGGATCGGGTCGACATTCTCGACTACTTCAATGAGCATCCCAAGCTGATTCGCCCGGCCAACTACCCGCCGACCGCGCCCGGCAGCGGTTCGTATGTCGACGAGGTCGGCTCGGTGAAGATTGGTGTCATAAACCTGATGGGTCGGGTGTATATGGCCAATCTCGATTGTCCTTTCCAGGCGGCCATGCGTGAGGTGAAACGAATCCAGTCGCAGACGAATATCATCTTTGTCGATTTCCATGCCGAAGCGACCTCGGAGAAGCAGGCGCTGGCGTATTATCTCGATGGGCGGGTGTCGGCCGTGATCGGCACCCATACGCATGTGCAGACGGCCGATGAGTCGATCAGCGCGCGGGGCACGGCGTATTTAACCGATGCCGGCATGACCGGGCCGTACGATTCGATTATCGGGATGGAGAAGGGGCCGTCGCTGGGGCGTTTCCTGACCGGCATGCCGAAGCGGTTCACGACGGCGAGTGACGATGTCCGGCTGGCCGGGGTGATCGTGCGGATCGATGCCGAGTCGGGGCGGGCGGTGGAGATCGAACGGTTGATGCTTCGTTTTGACATGGAAGAGTACCAGAGTCGCAAACAGGCGGAGGTGGATCAGTGAGCGGGAGCGTTGGCGAGAAGACACAGATTATCGACGGTAAAGAGGTGGCCAAGTCGGTTCGACGGGCCCTGAAGGATCGAATCAAGGGGCTTGCTGCCGCGGGCGTGACGCCCGGGCTGGCGGCGGTGCTGGTGGGTGATGACCCGGCCTCGCAGACGTATGTCAACAGCAAGGCGAGGGCGTGTGAGAAGCTGAAGCTCTACTCGGAGGTTATCCGCCGCCCCGCTGATATCTCGCAGGATGAACTGCTGGGTATCGTCAATGATCTCAACGCCAACGACCAGATTCACGGTATCCTGGTCCAGTCACCGCTGCCGAAGCATATGGATGAGTTGTCGGTGACTCTGGCGATCGATCCGGCCAAGGATGTCGATGGGTTTCATCCGTTCAATGTCGGTATGATGTTGATCGGCCGACCGGGCCTGTTGCCGTGCACGCCGCACGGTATCGTCAAGCTGCTCGAACACTACGAGATCGATCCATCGGGCAAACAGGTAGTCGTGGTCGGCCGCTCGAATATTGTCGGCAAGCCGATCGCGGCGATCCTGGTACAGAAGGCGCCGATGGCCAACGCGACGGTTACGATTGCCCATTCGCGCACGGCCAATCTGGCCGAGGTCTGTCGGCGGGCTGATATTCTGATTGCGGCCATTGGCCGTCCGGATACGATCACCGAGGATATGGTCAGGGAGGGGGCGGTGGTTATCGATGTGGGCGTCAATCGGGTTGATGACAGCAGCACCGAAAAGGGCTACCGTCTGGTTGGCGATGTCGATTTCGATAAGGTAGCTCCGAAATGCTCGGCGATTACGCCGGTACCGGGTGGGGTGGGGCCGATGACAATTGCGATGTTGATGTCGAATACGGTTGAGGCGGCGGCTCGGATTACGGGTAAGTAGGGCTGCTTTGTCGCGAGCTCGTAGCAATTTGGCTGCCGCAAGTTTGCAAGGGGTTACACATTTCCCTGACGCAATTTGTCAACATCGCCGGGATTAATGTGGAAAACTCCGGCCCGCCTGATTTTTTACTTTCCCAGACCGCAATAAGATATTTTGTTTGAATTAGTTAGACGGAGGCACACACGGGGCGTCACAGCGGAAAAAATTTCCGTATTTCTTTGTGTCTCATTAGGATACAAGGCATAGGGTTTGCTTTGAGGTAGTTGTTGCATCATGTTTGTAGCTTTCTGGCGTTGAGATTGAGATACCTCGTGCAACCGCTGAAATACTGTATCTACATACTTGCCGTTTTTGTCCTCGCGATCGGTGGACTGTCCGTGTATGCCGATACCGCCACGCCTGGCGGCACCGAGGACCTGACTACTATTGATTTGATTATCAATCCAAATCAGGTGGTGGGTCATCCTCTGCGCGGCGATGCCCGTATCCGTCTGTTTGACGAAAACGATGATCCGGTGGCCGACTATAGTCTGGTCGATTCGCCCCTGGTGTTGGTTCCCAGTGCGGGTGAATTGACACCTGATACAGTCGATGACCAGTCACTTTTCAGCAACGGCCTGATCAATCTCCTGCCGCTTGGCGTGACCTACCGGGGGCCTTCGGCGGTGGTAGATATCACGGCGCTTGCCGATACACTCGCGTCCAATGCGACCGTTGTCTCGTTCAACGGCTATGATATTCTCGGCGCCTTTTTCACCGACGGCAGTTCGATTTCCCAGATATTCGCCGGTGTGCCGACCTCGATCACGGTCCCCGTTCAAAACAACGGTTCGCTGTTACCGGCGGAGGATCCCTGGATCCGGACCTATTTCACGTCGGGTGGCGGCTCGGTAAAGGTCTTTTTCGATGGGCAGAACAACGGCCGGGTCGATACTGTCTCGGTGCTGCTTCCGGAGGTCACCGGGGCCCCGCGTGAGGATACGCTGCTGGTCGAGTTGATGTCGGGGTTCAGTCTGGGTGATTCCGTATACAGCACGGCCGACACGCTGCTGATCCCGGTTTCGATCCTGCCGACACCATCGCTGACGATCATCCCGGGCACGGTCTCGCCCGACAGTATCTACACCGGGCTTGATTTTACGCTGGGCTTTGACGTGCGGGCGGAGTCGGTGGTTACCGATATCGACAGCACCCCGGTGACGATTCGCCTGGTGCGTGACCCGGCCGGGACGGTAGTCTCGACCCTGTTTTCCGGCACGCCCAGTTACACCCAGCCGCAGCCGGATATCCTGCAGTACCGCAATATTGCCATTCCGGGAGGGACGGTGCTGATCGACTCGGGCTGGTATCGGGTGGAGTTTGACTATGCCGTTTATTCCGGCGCGCCGCCGACCATTATCAAGAATGTCGTGGCTGACTCGATGCTGCTCAAGCAGCCGCCGGCGCTCAGTTCGCTCGACACGACGCTGACACCTACCTCGTTGGTCAGTGGGGCGACGGTGTCGTTTGAGTTCGAGGTTTCGCTCGACGGAGACGAGCCGGTGGAGTTGGTCGGCTCGCGCACGACGTTCAGCGTGGTGGACAGTACGTTCTCAACGACGGTCAGTCTTCGCGCAGAGAACGGCACGCTCAACCCGGGTATCAACCTGCTGACGGCCGATCCGATCCAGATTCCCGCCGAGCTGGCGCCGGACACGTTGACGGCCGAAGCGGTGGTTTCGTATCGTGAGATCGGGTTGGGCAACTCAGCTCGGCTGGAGACATCGTTTGCCGGACAGCAGATCGAGATACTGACGCCGATCGCCATCCAGCTGGTCGAGACGGAGATCACGGGGGTGCCAAATGCACCGTTCGTCAACACCAACCAGCAGTTCGAAGTTACGGCCAGGGTAGCCAACCTGGCCGATCGCGAGGCAACCGACGTCGAGGTGGTCATTGCAACCAACGGCCAGTCTCAGCCATCCCAGGACACGGTCATGGTCGGCAGTATTCCGGCGTATGACACGATTGACGTGATGATCCCGGTAACGGCTTCGGTCGTATCAAACCTGGCGGAGACGTTTACGGTCGAGGTACTGTCGACCGGGGCCGAGGTGCTGGAGCCGGTGGACAATGAAGCGCTGGTGACGGTGCAGACGCCGGCCAGCCTGGTATTGACGTGTGAGTTTGCCGGACTCGACGCGGACTATGTCGGGGTTGGCGAGCGGTTTGCCCTGGTGGCCTCGCTCTCGAATGAGGGGCAGGGCGAGGTGGTGACCTCGGACTATTCCATGTCGACATTCGGGCTGAACCTCGGGGTTGCAGATCCGACGCTGGGCGAGATCGATGCCGACAGTTCGATAAGTTTCATTTTGACGGCGCCTGATTTCGATACGCTGGCGACGGTTGCGTTTGAGCTGCTCGAGACGCCGATGGCGTTGAACACCGGTGATCCGGCCCAGATAAATTTCACCGCCTGTACGCTCCGGGTGCAGGTGTCCTCGATGCAGTCGGACCTGGTTGTCGAGAGCGAAGCGCAGCCGGGCAATCTGGTGGCGCGCGGTCGAGATGCCGAGATCTTCACACTCTATCTTACCAATCGCGGTTTGTCGGCGCGCTCGCCGATCGAGATCGAACAGATCGGCATGTCGTTTGTCGATCGCAGCGGGCAACCGGTGTCGGTGCGGTCGATAGTGGAAACATCGGCGACCGGTTTCGCCGAGGGCGGACAGATAGTCACTACCGCCACCGCCGGGACCGAGCGTTTGATCATGACGTTCGACAATTACGTGATCGATGAGGGGGAGCAGCGCTTTTTGACGTTCCGGGCGCGAATCAAGTCGGGCGCGCCGGATGATTTCCGGATCGAGTTCACCGCCGACGATATTGTCTCGACGTACCTGGCCGGTCCCTTTGCCGGTGAGTCGACCGGCGCGATGACGCCGGGCAGTCCTGACGGTTCGATTTTCTCACAGAATATCACGGCGGTGTCTGCGGGAGCGCAGTCGCTGACGATTCGGGATAACCCGTTTAACCCCGATTACGAACCGGCGGTCTTCTCGTACGAGCTGGCCGAGGCGACGCCGATTCAGTTCAGGATCCTGACGCTGACCGGGGAAGAAGTGTACAGCATCGAGCGGTCGCTCGGTGAGGCCGGTACCGACGCGGGCAGTCATGTGCTGGAGTGGGACGGTCGCAACGGCGAGGGGCATACGGTGCTGAACGGCGTGTATATCGCCTTGTTGCGCACGGTGATCAACGGCGACCAGAAGCTCCTGAAAGTGGCGGTGGTGAAATGATGGGTCATCGCCTGCTCATAGTGGTTTTGGCTTTCATGCTGTTTGTGCCGGTTGTCGGTTCGGCGCAGGATGCCGGTCGGGAATCGTTGTTCAGTCTCGGCACGGGTGGTCGGGCGCTCGGTATGGGGGCGGCGTTTACCGCGACGGCCGACGATGCATCGACGGTGTTTTACAATCCGGCCGGTTTGTCCCGACTCGATTTTCACGAGGTTTCACTTCTGCACACAACGCTGTTCGAGGGGACGCTTTACAACAGCGGAACCTGGGCCTACCCGATTTCGCGTAACGATGGTATCGGCTTCAGTTTCATGCGGATCGGCACCGATGAGATTATCCGCCGGGTTGACGGCGCCACGACGGGGGAGTTCGACTACTCGACCTCGCAGGCGATCTTCTCGTACGGCCGACGGCTGAGCGGGACGTTTTCGGTTGGCGCCAGTTTCAAGGCGGTCAATCAGTCGCTGGATACGTTCTCCGACTGGGCGGTTGGGGCCGATGTGGGGGTGCTGGTTGATCTGCACGATCATGTGTCGTTGGGTGTGACGGCCCGGGATTTGGTGCAGCCGAATCTCAAGCTGGAAGCATCGACCGAGGAAGTTCCGCGTGCAATTGTCGGGGGGATGGCTTTGCGTGACATTCGCCTGGTGGCGCCGCTGAAGGTCAGCGCGGGCGTTGATGTAGAGCATTTTGCCGACCGCGATCTGAAAGTGCATGCGGGGGGCGAGTTGAAGTTTTACGACCGGTATGCCCTTCGGATGGGGTATGACCGGGACAACCTGGCTTTTGGGGCCGGTTTGCGGGCGGGGCCGATCCAGATCGACTATGCCTACAAGCTGATGGATTATATCGAGGACAGCCATCGTTTTTCGCTGTCGTTCCTGCTCGGGGCGCCGAGTGCGGAACGGTTTGCGGAGAAGCCGACGTATGAGCCGCCGCCGCCACCGCCGCCACCGACCGAGCGGGAGTTGCGGATCATGGAGCTGACCGACAAGGCATCGGAGTTCTTCCATGTGCTCGAACTTGACTCGGCGCTGCATTACTACCGCCAGGTGCTGACGCTCGATCCGGACAATCAGGAGATTGCCCGGACGATCAGTTCGATCGAACAGGAATTGGAGCAGAAGGAGAAGCAGGCGCGCAAGCTGGAGATGGCGGAGCAGGAGATCCAGCAGTTTGTTGAGCGCTATCTCGCCCAGGCGGAGTCGTTCAAGAACAAGAAGTACTACGCAGCCGCCGAGGATATGCTGCAGCTCGTGCTTGATATCGATCCGCGGAATATTCGGGCGCTGGCGATGAACAGTGAGATCCAGATGATCACCGAGGCGGAGGTGTCGAAGAAGCTGTCGGAGGCGCGGGCAGCGCGGGAGGACGGCCGGACGGTTGATGCTATTGAAGCGTACAACCGGGTGCTGGAACTGGATCCGGACAACGATGAGGCGCAGCAGGCCCGTCAACGGGCGCTGACCGGTCTTGACGCGGCGCAGCAGTTGCAGCTGGCGATCGATCTGTTCCAGCGCGGGCGTTACCAGCAGGCCCGCCAGCGGTTCCGTTCGGTGTTGCGCACGGATCCCTCGAATGCGGTCGCCCAGGATTATCTCAACCGGATCTCGTCGGCGCTGGCGAAACCATCGACGCTCGAAGATTTGCAGGCCAACCCGGATATCTGGCCGTTGTACCTGGAGGGGATTCGGCACATGCGCAACCAGGAGTACCAGCATGCGATCGAGGCCTGGGAGCAGGTGCTGGAGGTCTTCCCGAACAACGAGGCCACCAAGAACAATATTGAGCAGGCTCGGCTGCGGCTGAAGTCCGAGCAGTCGGAGTAGACTATCGCCGTGCGCGGCGCCGGTCGATGATGCGTACTCACCCGCACTAACGGTTCCAGTTATGTTCCGCCGCCCGATCAAGGAAATCAACGCCGAGTTTGTCGCCGAGGAGCGGTATCTCGATTCGATCCAGCGGATCGTCAAGGAGGCGTGCACGGCGGCCGGGATGTCGCGCCGGGACGTGACGGCGGTGCTGCTGGCGATCGAAGAGGGCGCGACCAATATCATCCGTCACGCCTACCTGTACGAAAAGGGCACGCTTCGCCTGCGCATTGTCGTCTACCGCAAGATCATTGCGTTTTCGCTGATCGATTCGGGGCGGTCTTTTCATCCGGAGCAGACCGGGAAGATCGACCTCGAGAAGCTGGTCGAGTCGGGCCGCAAGGGTGGGCTCGGCTTTTACATGATCAGCAAGATCATGGATTCGGTCGAGTATATCTCGGCGGCCGGGTTCAATGAGCTTCGGATGCTCAAGCGGATACGCGGGTTGTCGGCGACCGACACGCCGCCGCTGCTTCGCCGCATGTTCACGCTTCGGGCGAAGTTCTCGTTTTTCACCTTCCTCATTGTCAGTCTCATCATTGCCGCGGCATTTTATTTCGTCGACCGGCGCACCAAGATGGAGGTGCGGGGGCATCTCGAGGACATGGTCTGGGCGCTCAGTTCGACGATTGCCGACCAGGCGGCGGGGTACTATATCAACTCGCGTTCCGATGTCGAGTTTGACGAATTGATTGTCAGTTACACGCGGGCCAACCCGACGCTCAAGCTGGTGGTGTTGACCGACAGCACCGGTTTGATTCGGGCGCACTCGGGTGACATCTCGAACATTCGGAAGCCGTACCAGGCGCCGAATGAGATCGATCCGCAGTTGATCGGGGTACACCAATCGCTCGATACGACGCAGAGTAAGTTGAACTACCTGGCGCTGAACATCCGGGCCGGACCGCGCTTTTTCGGGCGGGTGCATACGGTCTACTCGTCGGAGCCGGTTGATGAGAAACTCGCGGCGGTGCGTAAGCGGATTATCATGTTTACCGGTCTGCTGCTGCTGGTTGGTATTCTCGGCATTTATCTCTTGTCGAACTACTTCGTCAAGCCGATCGCCAAGATCACGCATCGAGTGAGACGGTTTACATCAGGTGACCTTGAAACGGAGCTTCCGCTCGAGGGCGCCGACGAGTTTTTCGAGATTGCCCGCGCTCTCAATGACATGATGACCCGGCTGAGCAAAGACCGTCGGAACATCATCGAGCGGGAGAAGATGGCCAAGGAGATCGAGGTGGCCTCACAGATTCAGAAGACGCTGCTGCCGGTACAGTTGCCGGCGATACCGGGGCTTCAGCTCGATGCCTACTACCGGGCCGCCTCGGTGGTCGGGGGTGACCTGTACGATGTCTTTGAGATCGGTGACGGTCGTTTTTGTCTGGTGGTGGCCGATGTGTCCGGGAAGGGTGTGCCGGCGTCGCTGGTGATGTCGATGCTTCGGACGGTCATTCAGATTCATGCGGTCGGCGCCCGGTCGGCCAAGCAGGTCATGCTGGCGGTGGACGACTATTTGAAGGCCAATATTCCGCCGGGGATGTTCATCACGGTGCTGCTGGCGATTTATGACACGTCGGCGAGCCGCCTGACGTTCGTCTCGGCGGGGCACAACCCGATGATTTACTACCAGGCGAAGAGCGGGCAGCTCAAGACGTTGAATCCGACCGGTATGCCGCTGGGGGTGCCGGTGACGCTCGACCGTGATTTCGGCAGTGGCCTCGAGGAGGTCTCGGTGGAACTGGACGAAAACGACCTGTTCCTGGTGTATACGGACGGCATCACGGAGGCGACCGATCGCGACGGCAACCAGTACGGGATGGGTCGGCTGGTCGAGTTTTTACAGCAGCAACTGGTGGGTGACGAGGCGATCCAGCTCTCGAAGCTCGCCGCGGGGATTGTCGAGGAACTGGATGCGTTCTCCGGATTTGCCAAGCAAAACGATGATATCACGTTCATCCTGGCCCGGACCGAAGGTCGGAAAAGCTCGTCGGAGAAACATCAGGAGCCGGCTGGTCGGGCGGTAATCGATTCGCAGACATACCGATCCACCGATTCATCGGCGTCCTCGTCTCCTCAGGACGGCGATGAATAAAGTTCTTGCCTGATTCCTGCCGATATTGTTAAATGGGTGCGGTACTGCAGGACGAACTTATCATATACTTGTCATGGACAATATCAGCATATCGTTATTGGAATCGGGTCAGGACAAAGCGGTGTCCGAGGTCCGTATCGACGGGGTCATCGATACCCTGACCGCCTCCGAGCTGGAGGAAGTGATCGATTCGCTGATCAAGCGGGAGCGCTACAAGATCGTGATCGATCTGGCCGGTGTCGATTACATTTCCTCGGCCGGCTGGGGTATATTCATTTCCCACATCCGCGACGTCCGCAGCAACGGCGGCGATATCAAGCTGGCCGGGATGATTCCGAATGTCTATGAGATCTACGAACTGCTCGAGTTCGACAATGTCCTCAAGTCGTACCGGTCGGTTGATGATGCCCGGGCCAACTTCCAGGAAGCCGGCTCATCGGGCGGCGGAAAAAAAAAGACCGGGTCGCGGAAACCGTAACGGTCGTTGACAAAGTCGCGCCGCAGTCCAGTACCACCCCCACCCATCATATGCCCGGCGATCAGGCCGGGGAGGAAGATTTCTCCAGCGATGATCCGGAGATTGTCGTTTTGCAGATGGTCCGTTACGATCCTTTTGCGACGATCGGGGAGATGAAGCGGGAGATCAATCAGCGCGCCGTGCGGGTGACGGTGGGCTGGTGGCAGGTCTGGCGAATCCTCAAGCGGCATCGCCTGTTGTCGCGCCGGGCGCGTTTTCGGTACGCTCGCAATCGCCTGTAAGTCGTTGTTTTTGTTGACATTCCCCCGACAATTCCTACATTGAGGAGGTAACCTTCTCCCCGGGAGAACGTGTCGCATGGATATCCAAGTTGCCGCCATCATCCTGTTGTCGGCCCTGGTAATCGTCCTCATTGGCATCCTGATTCGAAACAGTCGGCGAGGTTCGTCAGCCGCGTTGCCGCCGGCGTTCGAGCCTGACCGGTACATGTCGCTGTTGTCCGACAATGCCGCTCGGGGGGAGATCCAGGCGGTCGCCAGTACGGTGTCCGATCTGCTCAAGGGGCCGCTCGGGTGCGAGCGGATTGTCTTCCTGCGCAAGCAACGCGCTTTTCTCGAACTCAACTACTACCATGGTATCCGCCGCTTTCAGCGCAGCGAGTTTCGCGTGCGGCACACGTCCGAGTTGACCGAATTCCTCCGTCAGCGCTATCAGCCGAGGCCGTTGGCCGAGATCGAGAGTCATGTCCCTGTCCGGGTATACGAGCGACTGAAACGCGATGGTTTCGATCGTTTCTTTCCGGTTTTCTGGCGCACCAATCTGTACGGGTTGTACTTTGTGCAGTGCCGGAGTGAGTCGGATGAAACGGTGTTGTCGCTGTTGTTGGCCAGCCTGGCCCAGACGCTTTCGGCGGCCTATCATGTCAAGTGGCATGAAACGCGATTCGAGCGCCTCTCGCGCAAGCTCGATGCAATGCAGTCTGCCCCCGGATCGGCCGGGCGGACCGTGGAACCATCGCGCTCGCCGCTCGGCATTCTCAAACTGGTTCGGCATCGCACCCCGGCCACGCTCGTGCCCAAGCTGATCGACAGCATCCGCAGCGAGCTGAATTTGAACCGGGTAGCCTATATCTACGAACCGAAAGAAAAAAACGAACCGCTGCGGCACTACAATCCGTCGGGTGGCAAAGGACCGGCGGTGCCTTCGCGCGAGGTATTCGACCGGGCGGTAGCGGGGCTGTCCGGTTCGGGTGTCCGGGAGGTGAGCCGGCTGGCTCAGCTTGATGATTCACTGGCCGACTGGGCGCAGTCCCTCAAGCGAGAGGGGATAGACTTCCTGGCGGCGTTTCCGATCAGTTCCGGCCGCAGCGGGGTGTTGCTGCTCGACGGGAACCTGAAACCGGAGAGTATTGCCCAGCACATGGAGCAGCTGGTGCCGACCGCGCTCGAGCTGGTGCAGAATGCCGAGTCGTACGAGAAGGTCCAGGCGCTCTCGTTTACCGACAACCTGACCGGTCTGGCGAATCAGCGCTACTTCACCAAGCGGCTGCAGGAGGAGATCAACCGCGCCCATCGCTACCAGCGCTCCCTGGCGTTGATCATATTCGACCTGGACGATCTCAAGGGGATCAACGACCAGTTTGGTCATCTGTCCGGTGACCAGGTGCTTCGACGGTTGGGCCAGATGTTGCGCAACTCGATTCGCGCCATCGATATTGTTGCCCGATATGGAGGCGATGAGTTCTGCGTGATCATGCCCGAGGCCGACCAGGCCACCGCCCAGCGTTTCATGGCTCGTCTTTGCGAGAAGATAGCCAGCTCGCGATTCCACCTGCACGAAGACAGCCGGGTGATCGCCTGCACAATCTCGCAGGGGGCGGCGGTCTTTCCCGACCATGCCACCGACCAGAAGGGATTGATATACGCCGCCGACATGGCCCTGCTGACGGCCAAGGAGGCGGGCCGAAACAGCTTCCTGGTCTACCAAGAGGGCATGACCGTCAAATAGCCTGAAACCCCGGGCGCCCTCCCGTGTTTTTTGTTTACACCCAATCAGGAGGGGTCTATATTGATCGCTCTAAGGAAGCCCGGTAATTTGCCGATTCTCTTAATACAAGCGGTTTTAGCTATGAAACGAGATATGTTCCGTAGACACCATTCCCTTGCGAGCGCGACCCTGGCGGCGGTCTGTCTGGTGCTTGCCCTCAGCGTTCCGGTATCGGCCCAGGAGCAGTATCGGGTGGGCCCCGGTGATGTGCTCGAAATCCGATTCTGGCAGGAGCCCGATTTCAACGCTCAGGTACGGGTGGCGCTCGACGGCAGCATCACCCTCGACATCATTGGCAAAGTCAATGTCGCCGGCAAGACGACCGAAGAGATCCAGGATGACATCATCCGTCGCATCTCCAGCCTCAACCGCGCCATCTCGCAGGCAGTGGTGCGGGTGATGGAGTACAATTATCGATTTGTGTACGTGACCGGTCAGGTCAACTCGCCGGGGAAGTACTCGTTTGAGGCTATCCCCGATCTCTGGTCGGTGATCAACGAGGCGGGCGGTCCGACCCAGTCGGCCGACCTGACCCGGGTGACGATTATTCGCGGGGCCGGTGACGATGCCGGTTCGATCGAAGTGGTCAATGTGGCCGAGGCGATTGCATCGGGGCAACTCAAAGACCTTCCCGACCTGGAGCGCCAGGATCGAGTCGAGATTCCGCAGACGGTCATGGGGATGCCCTCGCAGGAGCTGGGGCGAACGACCGAGAAACGCAACGTGATTTATGTGATGGGCTCGGTAAACTCGCCGGGGCCGATTCAGTTCGAGGAAGACCTGGACGTGCTCGAGGCGATCGCGCTGGCCGGGGGACCGTCGACCGGGGCCGATATCGAGAAGACCCGGGTGGTGACCAAGGACAGCTACTACGCCCAGTCGCTGCACTTCAATCTGGAGAAGTACACGGCCTCGGGTGTGCCGAGCCGTTATATTCTGCGTAAGGAAGACGCAATTTATATCCCGGAACGCCGATCGTCCTTCCTGACCACGACCCTGCCGATAATCGGCGCCGCGGCGGGATTGGTAACGACCTTTCTGCTGATTTACGACCGGGTGGCCGGTGATGAGGATACCGGGGGAGCTGCAGCGCCATAGGACCCGGCCGGCGGCCGTGACCAAGGCGAGTGACGTCGCAGTGTAGAGCAGGAGAGAGATGGAAACGTACCGACTGAGCAGCAAGCTTCGTGAGAACGAAAGCGAGTATCTCATCCAGACCGCCAATGACGCGAATCTCGGGTCGGTGTCCACCACCATCTACATCAACGGGGTGGTGGCCGAGCGGGTGACCCGTCCGCACCCCCAGCAGATCGATCCCGAGGAAGTGCTGACGCTGGTCAAGAGCAGTCATGGAGAGAAGAAGAAAGAGATCGAATCGCTTTTGACGGCGTACCGCCAGGCGATCCAGTCGGCCGAGCCGGACACGATGTATCATCTGGGCACGGCGTTTTATTTCAAGGGGTTTTATGCCGAGGCGCGCGAGTTGTTTTACCAGACGGCGTCGACCGGCACCGAGCATCACCAGGCCTACAATTTCCTTACGATTACCGAGCTGGCGCTGAACAATCCCGACGAGGCGGTGCATTCGGGCAAGCGGGCGGTGTCGATGCGGCCGCGGTTTGCGGACTACCGCAACAACTACGGGGAGGCGTTGCTGGCGGTTGATGATTTTCGGGGAGCGATCGAGCAGTTTTCCGAGGCGATCGCGATCAATATGTACTACGGCGATGCCTATTTCAACCTGGCCCTGGCGTATATCGTGCAGGCGATTCGGGAGCCGAACCGCGACAAGTGGCCGGCGCGCTCGAACCAGATCACGGACTACCTGAAGAAGGCCGCGCTGATCTATGAAGATTACCGGGGGCCGCGCTATGACAGTGCGATCGAGGCGCTGCATCGCGGCGAGTTGCGCGAGGCGTTGACGACCCTCAAGACGATTCGTGAAACCAAGCGGGAAGCGACGCGTAAAGAATTTGCAGCCTTCCACACGCGCTTTTTGCTGGTGCCGGGCTGGATGACCGAGCGGGCGATCGCGGATCGGATCGCCTTTTTGAAGGCTGAGATTAATAAGAACCCGACGTACGTTGATTTGTATGCAGAGTTGTCGCAGTGTTATCTCGAGCAGGCCAAGATGGCCTGGCAGAAGGCGATCGAGAACTACCGCAAGACGACCGAGATCAACCCGTCGCTGCGCCGGGCCCAGGCGGCGTTGTCGGAAACCGAGACGGTCTACGAACACATCTGTGCGACCCTCGGTCGCATAACGGAGAAAGGCTGACGCCTCGATGAAAAAAGGCAGCTTGTCGATCATTGATTACTACAGCCTGGAGAGCCCCTTTGCCACCGAGTTCCGTCGGTTATTGCAGCGGCTGAAGCGTCATGACGCCGGTCATGAACTGAAGGTGGTCATGATCACGTCGGCCAATCTCTCCGAGGGCAAGTCGACGATCTGTGCGTTGATGTCGATAACGGCGGCAAAGAAGGGGATCAAGACGCTGCTGGTCGACACCGACCTGCGTCGGCCGACCGTTCACAAGCTGTTTAATGTCGATCGCGAGCCCGGTCTGACCGGGGTGCTGGAGAACGGTCTGATCGGCAAGAATGTCGTTCGCAAATCACCCCTGGAGCATCTCGATCTGATCACCGCCGGGCGGCCGACCGCGGAAGCGGCCGAGGTGTTTGATGCCCCGGCGATCGGTCGGTTGCTGACGGAGATGAAGTTTTACTATGACCTGATCATTGTCGACTGTGCGCCGATCATCCCGGTTTCCGATCCGATGCTTCTGGCGCCGGAGGTGGACGGGGTTTTGATGGTGGTTCGAGCGGGGCAGACCTCGCGCGATGTCGCCACCCGGGCGGTTGATATCATGCGCAGCAACAAGACCGAGATTCTCGGGGTGGTGCTCAACAACGCCAACAACACCCTGCCGTACTACTACGACTACAAATACTACGGATACAACTACGCCCCCTCCCGGGCGGAGCAGCGGGCGAACAAGCATGCCGAGAAGAAGCGGGCGAACAAAAACGAGTCGCCGCAATCTTCGGGGTCGGGTTCCTCGGCCAAGAAATCATCCGAGGGCCCGAAACTCAAAGGCAACTCCATCTCTAACTGAGCCGGCCCATACCGATCATGCAGGCGCAACGAAATCTACTTACGGTCGATCTCGAAGAGTGGTTTGTGGTCGAGATCCTGCGCGAGCGTTATCCCCAGGAAACGTGGCAAACGCTGCCGTCGACCCTGGCGGTCAACGTGCGGCGCCTGTTGTCGCTGTTTCATGAGAAGCAGGTCAAGGCGACCTGGTTCATTCTCGGTTGGTGCGCCGAGCACCACCCGGTCATTATCGAGGAGATAGCGGCGCTGGGGCACGAGATTGCCTGTCACTCGTACTGGCACCGGCGAGTCGACCAGATGACGCCGGAGACGTTCCGGGAGGATACGCAAAGGGCGGTCGACGCGATCTACAATGCGACCGGGGTGATGCCTCGGGGCTACCGGGCGCCGAGCTGGTCGATCAACAACCGGGTGGCGTGGGCGTTTGATGTGCTTGCCGAGCTTGGTTTCGAGTACGACAGTTCGATCTTCCCGATCAAGCACGATCTGTACGGCATGCCGAGCGGTCCGCGTGAGCTGTTCAGCATGCAGTGCACCAACGGCCGGGAGCTGTACGAGTTTCCCAATTCGACCTATCGGTTGATGGGGCGCAACGTGCCGGTGTCGGGTGGCGGCTACCTGCGCCATTCGCCGTACTGGTATTCCCGGCAGATGATTCGCAAGCTCAACGACGACGGGCGGCCGTCGATGATCTACCTGCACCCGTGGGAGCTCGATCCGAACCCGCCGCAGGTGGAGGGGTTGTCGCCGGTGCAGTGGTTTCGGACGTACGGCTCGACCGACATTTTCGCGTACAAGCTCAACCGGCTGCTCAGTGATTTCCGGTTTGTGACGATCGGCGAGTATATCGACGAGCGCACCCGGGTGAGTACCGGGGTGGAGCCCTCCTGAGTCCGCCGCGTCTTTCCAGTTCCAGCCGTAACTTTCTGATCGACCACGAGATACCTCGCCCTCCGGGCGGCCGTTTTCGTGAAAATGGTTGACTTTTCGGTGTATAAGGATAAAACTGTAGAACTGACGATTGCCGAAGACTGGAGGAGAGTGTCACGATGAAAAAGCTGCTCATTTGCTGCTGTGTGTTGTTGCTGGCTGCCGCGAGCGCTGATGCCCGGCGCAAGCAGCCCAGTGCCGGTTATGTCAAGGACGGGGTGTTTTACGATGTGAAGCACGAGTATTCGTTCGAGGTCCACGACAACTGGTCGGATCGAATCCGAAAGAACAAAGAGGATTTCCGCATTGTCCTGCTTCAGGAGAACTACGGAATCCCGGCTGACTACCAGCAAGCCGAGGACTACACGCTGGTCCCGCGGATGGTGGTGTATGTTGCCGAGACCAACATGGGTCCGGGACAGTTTGTCGATTCCCTGTTGAGTCCATCGTACGACTCGGACCAGAAGGGTGAGATCCGTCGCGAATTCGACATGCTCAATAAGATGGATATCATTCCGAAGGGGCGTCAGCGACTGACGATCGACGGTTACCGCACCGATTTCTGGTCCGGTGAGGCGCCGTACGCCCAGAATATCAGCACGTCGGCCTCGGGGGTCGGTGGCAAGCGGGTGAACCGTTCGTACATGGGTTCGATTATCGCCGTCAAGAAAGAGAACAAAATGCTGCTGTTCCACATCATGAGCGAGAAGGAGTTCTTCAATCAGGTGAGTACCGAGGCGACCAGCATGGTCAACACCCTGAATTGGGGCGGCGAGAGTGATGAGGACAGTGGGGACGAGGGCAAGAGCTAAACGCCGTGCATGCGCGACGAACGTGAGTGTACAGGTTCGATAATTCCGTCCGATGCCGTCGTACTGCGACGGCATCGACGTTCTAAAGGGGATTTCTATGTGGGCAGTACGGGCATTGTTGATGGCCCTGTTGATTATCATCATCGTTGCATTCGCCTATAACAATTTCAACGCCGATCAGACGGTTGATGTCAACCTGAAGCCGGTGTATCACAACTATGCCGATGTGCCGCTGGTGACGGTGGTGTTCTGGGCGTTTGTGGCGGGGGTCATTTTGTCGTTGTTGCTGTTCATCAGCACGTACATTAAACTGTCCGTACAGGTCCGCGCGTCGCGCAAACGGATCAAGGCGCTGGAGACCGAAGTGGCGATCCTGCGCAACCGTCCGATCGAAGAGTCGGCCGATTTGCTCAAGGGCGCCGATCGCGACGCGGACGAACAACCATCGGCCTTTAACGAGAGTTAGCCCGCATGTTTCAGAACGTCCTGATCGTTCTTGTGATCGTATTCGGCGCTACGGCGCTGTATCTCGCATACGAGCGCTTTTTCAAGCGCACCGTCGAGACCGAATCCGAATTGTACGTCAAGGCACTGTGTGACCTGCTCGACGGTCGCACGGAGTCGGCGTTCACCAAGCTGCGGCAGGTGGTGGCCGAGAACACGAACAATATCGATGCCTACCTGCGGCTGGGCAAGATCCTGCGGGAGCACAAACGCCCCGAACGGGCCCTGCAGGTGCACAAGGACCTGACGCTTCGCACCGACCTCGACCGTCCCACCAAGGTCATGATCCTGCGGCATTTGGTCGAGGATTACCTGGCGCTGGATGATCTGGAGACGGCCGAGAAGGCGCTCAAGGAGCTGGTGTCGCTTGACTCGCGCAACCGCTGGGGGCACACGCAGCTGCTCAAGGTGCAGGAACGTCGCGAGCACTGGGAGGACGCCTACGATACGGCGGTGGCGTTGATGAAGCTCGAGGGCAACAAGTCGAAGAAGCCGCTGGCCCGGTTCAAGCTTCACATGGGTTCGCAGTTGTACAAGAAGCGCGAGTACCACAAGGCGCGAATTGTCTACAAGGAAGCGATCGGGCTCGATCCGACCCTGATCGAGGCGTACCTGGCGATCGGTGACTCGTACGCGCAGGAGAACCGTCTTGAAGATGCCGTAAATTTCTGGCGCAAGCTGATCAGCGCCGTGCCGGAGAAGGGGCATCTCGTGATCGATCGTTTGAAAAAGACCCTGTTCGAGCTCGGCCGGTATGGCGACGTGATCGAGATCTGCGAGAACATTCTCGAACATGATCCCAAGAACAAGCAGGCCCGATTGACCCTGGCCGAGTTCCACGAGAAGAAGGGCGATTCGGATCAGGCGTGCGAGGTGCTGGAGAACCTGATCGAGGACTATCCGAACGATCTCGGTGTCCTGATCGAGGTCATTCGACTCTATCTCGAGCGAGGTGACCGTCGCAAGCTCACCGAGTTACTGCAGACCATGGAACGGAATCGCGATAAACGCAGCGCCGGCCCGGGCGCATCGCCCACGCCCGATGCCACCCCGGTTGGCACCTGAGCGCGCGGCCCGGCGTGCCGAGTGACGTCATGAAGAAGTTCATTACCCTGTTCATCGGAATCATCCTGCTGTTCGGTACGGCGAAGAGTGCGGAGAGCACGATCTACGAACTCATCGTGCGCGGCGAGCTTGCCGCCGCCGAAGACTCCCTGTCGCGATACGCGTCAGCCGCCACCCGTGACGGCGATATTCTCTTTTTTCAGGCGCTGATCGAGCCGAATGCGGCTGAGTCGGCCCGGCTGATGGAAGCCGCCCTGAAAGCATCGGTGTCGATCCGCTACCGGCAGGAGTTGTTCTACCGTCTGGCGCAGTATTACCTGGTCACCGACCAGTTCAAGCAGCTTGCCCGGGTGGTCAATGAGTATCGGACGTACTGGGAGTCGGGTGAGTTCGATCGGGAGATGACGCGGCTGTCGATCCTGGTCGACGAAGAGGCCGGCCGTCGCGAGTCGGCGCTTCGCCAGGTCGACCGGTACCTGGTGGAGTACAGCGACGGGGAGCCGTCGCAGTGGGGTCGGATCGACAAGGCGCGGCTGATGTTCGCGCAAAAAAAGCGGATCGGCGCCATCGAGATGCTTCGGGCGCTCACTCGCGAGCAGCGCGGTCCCGGTATTCCGCAGGCGTTGTACCTGCTGGCGATCGACGCGTATGAACGGGAGCGTTATGACGATGCTGTGTTCTACTACAATATACTTCGGGAGGCCTATCCGCAGTCGGTTGGTCTCGATGTTCTGATCGATCGGCTCGGCAGTATCCCCGACAAGGCTCGCTCCGACAACACCGCCGAACAACTGACCGGCACCTACTACTCGGTCAAGGTCGGTGTCTTTTCCGAGGGTGACAACGCCCGGCGACAGCGCGACCTGTTCGAGAAGTACGGCAAGACGGTTGATATCGGCAGCAAGACAATCTCGGGCAAGAGCTATCATGTCGTGTATGTCGGTCGGTTTTCCACTTATAACGATGCCCTGCAGTTCAAGACGACGCTGGAGGCGAATCACGGCGAAGTGTACCAGGTTGTCGCTCGATGAGCAAGAAGTCCGACGGTTCTGCGCTGACGCCGTTGATGCGTCAGTTTCACACCATTAAAGCCCAGCATCCCGACAAAATTCTCTTTTTTCGCATGGGCGATTTTTATGAGATGTTTGGCGACGATGCTGTCGTGGCCGCGCCGATTCTCGGTATCGCCCTGACCTCGCGTTCGCATGGCACATCGGAGAAAATCCCGCTGGCCGGCGTGCCGCATCACTCGGCCGAGCGTTATCTTGCCAAGCTGCTGGCCAGGGGCCACAAAGTGGTGGTGGTGGAGCAGGTGGAGGATCCGAAGACGGCCAAAGGGCTGGTGAAGCGGGACATTGTCGAGATTCTGACGCCGGGGACGGCGACGGTCGAGGGGGCGCAGGAGGAAACCCGAGCGAATTACCTCGCGGCGATGTTCAGTCGCAACGGCAAGACGGCCGGGATGGCGGCGCTGGACCTGGCGACCGGGCAGTTTGTACTCGATGAAGGGCCGGCTGATGATATCGGCGAACGGCTTCGGCTGCTGGAGCCCTCGGAGATTCTGTATCCAGCGTCGATAGCCGACGACGACAGCCTCGCTTCGCTCGGGCTCCGTTCCGATGACGGCCGGGTGACGGCCTACGAGGATTTCAATTTCGATGTGCGCACGGCGACACGTGACCTGACGCGGCATTTTGAGGTCAGCACGCTCGATGGTTTTGGGGTTGGTCACGCCAAGCAGGCGATTACGGCCGCCGGGGCGATTTTCCGGTATTTACAGGAGAACCATCGCGACAAATTGTCACACATCACACGGCTGAGTCGGTTCGATGATGCCGAGTTGATGACGCTCGATTACTCCAGCGTGCGCAATCTCGAACTGGTCCGTGATATCGCCAACAATACCGAGGAGAACTCACTGTTCTCGGTGATCAATCGCTGTCACACGCCGTTTGGAGCGCGACGGTTGCAGCGGGCGCTGCTGCATCCGTTCAAGACGAAAGCGCCGATCGAACGTCGTCTGACCGGTGTCACCGAGCTGGTGAAAGAGCGCGAGCTGTGTTTTCGGATTCGTGAAGAAACGAAGAAGCTTCCGGATATCGAGCGCTTTGCCGGCCGTCTCGGGATCGGCAAACTGTCGCCGAGGCAGATGGCGGGGATCAAGGATGGTCTGGCGGTGGCGGCGCAGATCGGGTCGATTGTGCGCGCTTGTCGCTCGCCGCACCTGATGCAGCTTGCCGATTCGTTTCCGGACTGTACCGATCTGGTCGGCATGGTCGATCGGGCGCTGGTTGAAGAGGCTCCGCTGGTGGCGAACAAGGGGGGGATTTTCCGGGCCGGTTTTTCCGAGAAACTCGATGACCTCAACGATTCGATTCGTGACGCCCGAAAGTATATCGCTTCGCTGCAGAAAGTCGAGCGTGAGCGGACGGGGATAGCCACGCTCAAGGTTGGTTTCAATAAGGTCTTCGGCTACTATCTCGAGGTCACCAAGGCCAACAGTCAACATGTGCCGAAGGAGTATATCCGCAAGCAGACACTGGTGAATGCCGAGCGCTACATCACGCCGGAGCTGAAAGAGAAGGAAGAGTTGATCCTCGCGGCCGAGGAGAAGATTGTCCGTCTCGAACTCGAGCTGTACGAGGAGCTGGTGGCGGCGCTGAACGAGCGGATTGGCGATATCGTTCATACGGCCGAACTGCTGGCCGAGGTCGATGTTGTTTCCGGCCTGGCTGACCTGGCTGTCGCGCGGGGGTATTGTCGCCCCGAGATATTCGAGGACACCCGCCTCGCGATCAGTGGCGGGCGGCATCCGGTGATTGAGTCGGTGCTGCCGTCGGGCTCGTTTGTCGCCAACGATGTTGATCTCAATGATGATGGTCGCATGGTTATCCTGACGGGGCCGAACATGTCGGGCAAGTCGACCTATCTGCGGCAGATCGGGTTGATCGTCATTCTCGCCCAGATTGGTTCGTGGGTGCCGGCTGATAGGGCCGAGATCGGGCTGGTCGACCGGGTCTTCACCCGGGTCGGGGCGCTGGACAATCTGGCGCGGGGTCAGTCGACCTTCCTGGTGGAGATGGTTGAGACGGCCAATATTCTGCACAATGCGACTGAGCGGTCGCTGGTGCTGCTTGACGAAGTCGGTCGGGGGACATCGACGTTTGACGGTCTGTCGGTGGCCTGGTCGGTGGTGGAGTATATCAACGAGCAGAAGCAGGCCCGGACGATTTTTGCGACGCACTATCATGAACTTACCGGCATGGCGGAGATCTACGAGCATATCGCCAACTACCAGGTGGCGGTAAAGAAGTGGGAGAACAAGGTCATTTTCCTGCACAAGATCATCCCGGGTGGGTGCGATGATTCGTACGGGATCGAGGTGGCCCGGTTGGCCGGGGTGCCGCGCCAGACGATCACCCGCGCGCGGCAGATTCTCAAGCTGCTCGAATCGGGCAAGTTCAACCGGAGCGAACTCGGCAAGGGTGTGTACAAGCAGCGCATGCAGCCGAGCCTGTTCGACCCGCAACCATCGGAGATCGAGAACCGTCTCAAAGAGGCTGACATCGAGAACATGACTCCGCTTCAGGCGTTACAGTTTTTGAACAGCCTGAAGAAAGACGTAGAGTAGTATGCCTTTACCATCCGATTCGCAATCCCGTCGCTGGATCCGTCCGCTGCCCGAACGGTTGATCAACAAGATCGCCGCCGGTGAGGTGGTGGAACGTCCGGCCGCAGTGGTGAAGGAGTTGGTGGAAAATGCGCTCGATGCCGGCGCCGATCGGGTGGAGATTACAATCGAGAAGTCGGGGTTGCGGCTGATCAAGATAGTCGACAATGGCTGTGGGATAGAGTCGGACCAGATTGAAGTCGCGTTTTCCCGTCATGCCACCTCGAAGATTTCCGAGTTTCACGATCTCGACCGGGTGACAACGTATGGTTTTCGCGGTGAGGCGCTGCCATCGATAGCATCGGTGGCCCGTCTGCGCATGGTGACGCGGGCGGCGGATGAAGATATCGGTACGGAGATCTTGTACGAGGGGGGCGTGCTGCAATCGAAGGAGCCGACGGCGGCGCCGGCGGGGACGACGGTTGAGGTCGAGAACCTGTTTTACAATGTGCCGGCGCGGCGGAAATTCCTGAAAGCGGAAACGACCGAGGCGCGCCATATTACGCGCACGGCGACGGCGCTGGCGATTGCGCGCGGCGGTCCGGGTTTCACGTACAATCTCAACGGCCGTCAGGTCTTCTCGCTGCCGCCGGAGACGCCGCTGGTTGAGCGGGTGGCCTCGCTTTTGCGGCCGGGGGAGAAGTTTGTGCCGGTGAGCGGGACGATCGGTCCGGTGACGATCGAGGGTTGTATCGGTCGGCCGGAATTGGCGGTGAGCAACCGATTCAGTCAGTATTTGTTTATCAACGGTCGCTATGTGCAGGCCCCGTCGCTGTCGCACGCTTTTGGCGCCGGGTATGGCGAGATGTTGCCTCGGGGGAATTTCCCGATCGGGGCGCTGCTGCTGACGGTTGATCCGTCGGAGGTCGATGTCAATGTTCACCCGGCCAAGACTGAGGTGCGGTTGTCGCGCGAGCGGGAGGTGTACGACGCGATCTATCGATTGGTCAAGGAGTCGCTGCGGCAGGACGGGATCATTCCGACCTTTCGACCATCGGGAGAGCACTCCACACAGCACCCGGCGACCGGCCAGCGCCCCGGTCATTACGGTCCGACGATTCCGGGGGTGCAATCGGCCGGGCAGTCGAACCGGACGTTCCTGTCCGACCTTTATCGAGCGGCGCCGGCTGAAGCGCGGCCGGAGCAGCCGGAGGTGGTGAAGGTTGATACGACCACCGGCGAGATAATCGAAGAGCCGGCATCGCAGTCGACATCGCCGTCGCCGGCGCGCGAGCACCAAGCTCCGGAACATCAGCGTGCGGATGGGCCATCGAATGGCCTGCGGCTGGTCGGACGTTTTTCCGATTTGTACCTGCTGCTGCAGTCGGGTGATGATTTGTATATCGTCGATCAGCATACGGCCCACGAACGGGTGTTGTATGAACAGACGTTGAGGCAGGTCGAGGAGAACGCGGTGGTTGGTCAGCACCTGTTGATGCCGGTGCAGGTGGAGTTGTCGCCGGAGCAGTTTGCGGTGTTTGAAGAAGCCGGGGAGTTGCTCAATCAATCGGGGTTTGCGATCGGGGCGTTTGGGGGGACGATGGTCAATATTGAGGCGGTGCCGGCGGTGTTGTCGCGCAAGTCGCCGGAGAAGATGATCCAGAAAGTGATCGATGACCTGTCTTCGCTGAAGAAGGCCGGTCACGATATGCGCAAGGCGATGGCCCAGTCGATTGCCTGCCGGGCGGCGGTGATGTCGGGCGATCGTCTCTCCGACCGTGAGGCCGAGGGGCTGCTCGAGCAGCTGCTGCGCTGTGACAACCGCTACACCTGTCCGCACGGCCGTCCGACATTTATCCGGATCGGCCGCGAGGATCTCGACAAGCAGTTCGGCCGTGGCTGACCGGTTTGCTATTGCGATCATTTGCGGGCCCACCGCGACCGGAAAAACCGGCGTGGCGGTGAAACTTGCCGAGCCCTTGCCGGTAGAAGTGGTGTCTGCCGATTCGCGGCAGATGATCCGCAGGCTCGATATCGGTACTGCCAAGCCGACCGAAAAAGAACGGCAACAGGCGCCGATTCATCTCGTAGATATCATAGAACCCGGGGAGCGTTATTCGGCTTTTCGTTTTATCGACGACGCCAATGCGGCGATCGGCGAAATTCTCAGGCGCGGCAACCTGCCGCTGGTGGTCGGCGGCACCGGCCTGTACCTTCGCGCGCTGACTGAAGGAGTGGTAGAGATAGACAACACTGATATGGAAATCCGCGAAAAGCTCGAGCAGGAGTGCGCAGATGGCGGCGCCGAATGTCTCTATCAGAAGCTTCGGGAGATCGATCCGCTGGAGGCCGCCAAGATTCATCCCAACAACCATGTCCGGCTGGTTCGGGCGCTGGAGATATTCTATGTCACCGGGAAGCCGAAATCGGAGCTGGTGAGTACCGGGGCGTATCGCAAAGCGAAACATACATTCCAGTATCATTGCCTGGCGCCGGACCGGGAGCAATTGTACCGGACGATCAATGATCGGGTCGACCGGATGCTGGCTGACGGTCTGCTGGACGAGGTGGAGCGGCTGGTGGGGGACGGTCTTGCCGACCCGGTTCGTCAATCAAACGTTATAGGTTACAACGAGTTGCTGGACTATCTGGATGGACGCTGGGGGCTCGATGAGGCGGTGGCGATGATCAAGCAGAATACGCGCCGCTACGCCAAGCGCCAATTGACCTGGTTTCGGGGGCAGCCGGGCGTGAGATTTTATTCGGATTCTGGAGAACTATTTGCTACTTTGATGCAGTGGGGGAGAGGTGCGTTGGGCGGGGCCAAAAAGACTTGACTCGCTCTACGCTATCCGTTACTTAGCAACGGGTTAGGGCTAATCGGCTCAAGGATGGGCCACGCTCCGCCGATGACTAGGTAGATAAGGTGAACGTGCAAGGACAACAGGAAACGTGTATGAAGGACTCTCCCTCGATTGCCCGCTCGATAACGCTGCTGCT
>WJMS01000256.1 GCA_014727815.1 candidate division GN15 bacterium | reverse complement strand
TTCGCCAATATCGAAGATACCACCCGGCATGAATATGCCGACCAGCAGTTGAAGAACTTCAAGACGCTGGTTGCACGTCTGAACAAGGCAGGTATCAAACCAGGCATTTTGCATACGGCCAGTTCGGCCGCAATGATCCTGTTTGAGAAGACGCGGTTTGACCTGGTTCGGCCGGGGATTTCACTTTACGGTTACTGGCCGTCGAAAGAGACCTACCTGTCCTACCGCCTGCATGGTGGCGACAACGACATCTTCCGGCCGGTGTTATCCTGGCGCACCAAAATCACCCAGATCAAACGGGTGCCGGCCGACAGCTTTATCGGCTATGGCTGCACCTATCGTACCACCGCGGCAACCCGCCTGGCAGTGCTGCCGGTGGGGTATTACGATGGTTACCCGCGGGCGCTGTCGAACCAGGCCTACGTGCTGATCAATGGCCGTCGGGCACCGGTGCGGGGACGGATTTGCATGAACCTGATGATGGTCGATATCACCGATATCAAGGGGGTGAAGCCGGGGGCCGAAGTGACACTGATCGGGGTCGATGGCGACGAAGTCCTGACGGCCGGGAGTCTGGCCGACTGGGCCGGGACGATTCATTATGAGATTTTGGGGCGGTTGTCCCAGGGGTCCCGACGCCGGATAGTGGATTAATGTCATCTACAACGGGCTGGGGCTATGATACGTAAGTGTAAACTATTGGCAGGCATGGCCGACCTGGTGAATACATGGTACAAAATACATCTTGACAGCTTTTGTGCCTGAGCATAATATTCTTGTGAACCTTTTCACATATATGAGGTTTCTAAGGGAGCCGGGTGGTCCGGCAGGCTGAGCACATGTAAGGGAACATGACCAGGAAGAGAATTTCGGAATCGACGATTCACCGTCTTTCGCTCTATTATCGTGCCTTGTCGCTTTTGGAGAAGGAAAACTACGAGACGGTATCGTCCAAGGAACTCGCCAAGCGTGAAAAACTTACGCCGGCCCAGGTGCGCAAGGACCTTTCCTTTTTTGGGACCTTCGGGACGCGCGGTCTGGGCTATCCGGTGCGTGAATTGAAGCATCAGATCTCCTCGATTCTCGGAATCGACCGGGTCTGGCGGGTGGCGCTGGTCGGGGTGGGGAATATCGGCTCGGCGCTCGTGTCGTACAAGGAATTTGCCAAACAGGGTTTTCAGATAGTCAAGCTGTTCGACAACGATCAGCGTAAGATCGGCTCCAATCACAAGGGGATTGTCATCTCTGATATCGCCAACCTCGAAACGGAACTTCGGGAGGCGAATATCGAAATCGTGGTGCTGGCGGTGCCGGCGACGGTGGCGCAGTATATCACCGATGATGTGGTGCGGGCCGGGATCAAGGCGATCCTGAATTTCGCGCCGGTCAATTTGAAAGTGCCGCCCGATATCTATTTGCGGCACGAGAATATGTCGATGGAGCTGGAGTATCTCTCGTTCGCGCTGGTCAACAACCACGTGCCGAAACGAAACAGCTGATACAAATTCCTGTCCAGGGATGGATGGGATGCTACTACCTCTTGTAAGCGTTCTTTGTACGCACGCGGCCCGGCAGCCAACCGGGCCGCTTTACTGTCACTGATCCAACCCCCCCAAACCGGGCACATCATTGCTTCCCGGCTGTTACACAATCAGCACGCAGATCCTGCCGAACAGTCACCAACACGGGAGCTTATCGTGACACACCTGTCCCCTGACGTACACGACCTGATTGTTATTGGCGCCGGACCGATCGGTCTCGAGGCGGCGTTGTATGCGGCGGATTCCGACCTCGACTTTGTCGTTCTCGAGAAAGACGAACCGGGGGCCACGCTGCAGGCGTGGGGACGGTTGCTGATGTTCTCGCCGATGGGGATGAACACGACGCCACTCGGGCGACAGGTGACCGGCTGGTCCGATCCCGACGCGCTGTTGACCGGTCGTGAGATGAAACGGCAGTACTTTGACAAGATCGCCTCGCTCGACTCTATCGCTCCGCGCCTGATCAGCAACTTCACGGTACAGCGTATCGGCCGTCGCAATGTCCTCAAGGGCAGTCTGATCGGCGATCCCCGACGGGCCGAGCAGCCGTTTCTGGTGATGGGGACCAACCAAACCGGCCGCGAGTCGATCTACCGGGCGCGTTCCGTGATCGATGCCTCCGGTGTCTATGCCAACCCGAACCGGCTCGGACCGGGCGGCCTTCCGGCGCTCGGCGAACACGCCCTGGCCGATCGCATCAGCTACCATCTCGACATCCTCCCCGGCGACCCGCCGGTCAGCCAGGCCAAGCGGTACGTGGTGGTGGGTAGTGGCCATTCGGCCTGTACGGTACTCGCACATATCGACAGGCTCACCGAGTCCGACGAGGCTGTGGAAGCGCTCTGGGTAACAGCCAATGCTGATACGCCACCGGTGGCGGATCTCGATGATGATCCCCTGCCCGAACGCAAACGGATGGTGCGCGCCGCCAATGCCCTCGCCGAGGGCAGCAACCCACGAATCCACCATGTCGGCGGACGGTGGGTTGAAGCGATCGAGGGTGATCCGGACCGAACGATGACCGTGACGCTCACCAACGATACCGGCGGGCGCGAGCAGTACCCGGCCGATCACATTTATGCGATGGTCGGGTATCGTCCTGATAGGACCATGTACGAAGAGTTGCAGGTACACGAGTGCTATGCGTCGTCGGGGCCGATGAAACTCTCGGCGGCGCTGCTGTCGTCCGGAGCATCGAGTGATTGCATGGCCGAGATGGATGTCGCCGATGATCTCTTCAATAACCCGGAACCAGACTTCTACATCCTGGGGGCCAAGAGCTACGGTCGCACGACCAATTTTCTTATCCGGAAGGGTCACGACCAGATTCGGACAGTCTTCAAGCAGATTACCGGAGATCCCTCACTCGACCGCTATGTCTGATCGTACGCGCAACACTCCCGAAATGTCGCAGTCTGCCGCATCGCGTCGCGTGGCGAAGGTGGGACTGGACTCACTCGACAATCTCTGGTTTCAGGTTGGCGGCACCCTGTGCAATCTGGCGTGCGAACACTGCTTCATCTCCTGCTCGCCACAGAACGACAAGTTCAAGATGATGTCACTGGCGCAGATTCAACCGTACCTCGACGAGGCGGTCGTACTTGGTGTGAAGGAGTTCTATTTCACCGGTGGTGAGCCGTTTCTGAACGATGAGATATTTGACATCCTCGAAGCGACCCTGGCAATCGGTCCGGCCACCGTGCTGACCAACGGCACGATCATCACCAACCGACGCGCCCGCGAACTGGCCAGGCTCGAGGCGAACTCGATCTACTCGCTGGAGATACGGGTGTCGCTCGATGGGTTTGATGAGCCATCAAACGATCGCCTCCGTGGCAAGGGCTCGTTCAAGCTTGCGTTGAACGGGATCACGCGATTGGTCGAACAGGGCATGCTCCCCATCTTAACGGCAGTCCAGACCTGGTCCGAGGCCGAACACGAGCGGATGCTGGCCGGTTTCAAGCAGTTGCTGGCCGATATCGGCTATACACGGCCGCGCTTCAAGATAATCCCCGCGCTCGACCTGGGCGCCTATCAGCAAAACAAGATCGGTCCGGCCGTGACCGAATATGTGACCGAAGAAATGCTCGAGGATTTCGACCGCAGCCAGTTGATCTGTTCGAACAGCCGGATGGTTACCAACAGCGGCGTGCATGTCTGCCCGATCCTGATCGACTATCCCGACTCGCGCATGGGCGAGTCGCTCAAAGCGACGACCGGTGAGTACCGCCTGCGGCATCCGGCGTGTTACACGTGTTACCTGTCGGGCGCGATCTGCTCCAACTTCTCATCGGGTGGTCAATCGGAGCGATAGCCATGCGGGTAGCGTTACTTGGCGGTGTGTACAACAACTATCTGGCGCTGGAAGCGGCCTGCGAGGATGCGCGGGCGCGCGGCTGCGCGAAGATATACTGCCTGGGTGATCTCGGCGCGTTTGGTCCGCACCCCGATAAGGTCTTTCCGATCCTGCAGGAATATGGCGTTGAGTGTGTTCAGGGCAATTACGACAACTCGGTCGGCAACAACCGCGAGGACTGCCAGTGCGGCTACACCGATCCGACCGACAATCACTACGCCCACCTGAGTTATCAATACACGCTGGCGAACACCTCGCCGGACAATCGCCGGTACCTGGCCTCGTTGAGGTCCGAGATTCGGTTCACTGTCGACAACAGGCGAGTATTGCTCTGTCATGGTTCACCGCGCCGGGTCAATGAATTCATGTGGGAGTCGACCTCGCCGACACATCTGCTCGAACGATTCTGCGATGACTACGACGCTGACATCATCGCGGTCACCCATACCGGCCTGCACTGGCAGCGGGCGCTATCGGACGGGCGCTGGTTTGTCAATGTCGGCTGTATCGGTCGGCCGGCCAACGATGGCGCCACGCATGTCTGGTACACGATTCTCGATACCGCCCAACCGGAGCCGGTGACGTTCGTCCCGCTGGCCTACGATCACGAGCGGCTGGCCCAAGAGATGGAGGCCGAGCGAATACCCTCGGAGTTCATCGAGACGATCCGGACCGGTTACTGGACTACCTGCCTGGAAATCCTGCCCGCCAAAGAGCGCAAACGCGGGATCTGCTAACTCAATCTTGTCATCGGCCGACTGGTTGTGTATAAAGGGATACCGATGCGTTTGCTTTTACTTGTCATAGCTCTGTCGGCCCTGACGCTGCCATCGTTCGGCCAGGCGCAGGCCACCGCCAACCCGGACTCGCTGAAGGAGTACCAGATCCTCGGCCGTCGCGCGGTCAAGGGTGGCGATCTCGAAGCGGTCAAAGAGCACTTTCTGAAGGTGCTGCAGCTGGAGCCGGAGAATTTCGAGGCGCTGTTGAATCTGGGGACGGCCTATTCCGGGACCGGTCGCAACGAGCAGGCGCTGGTCTATTTTCGGAAGGCCTACACGATCGATTCGACGTTAGCTGAGTTGAGCAACAACCTGGGCGCCGTTTATTCCAACCTGGGGCGGACATCGGAGTCGATTCGTTTCTACGAACGCGCCCTCAGTCTCGACAGCACCAAGCCGCATTACTATGCCAACGCCGGACTGGAGTATATCAAGGCGGGGCGGCCGAACGAGGCCCTGCGGGTGCTGCAGAAGGCCCGGCAGATGAGTCCGAACAACCCGATGGTCTATTATGCGATCGGCAATGCCTACGCCGCCCGGCGCCAGTTCGACAGCGCCGAGGTGTATTACGAGCTGGCGGCGCAGGGCGGCGATGCAACCGCCGAGCTGATGTATTTCCTCGGCACCGTTCAGCGTAACCTGGGTAAAGCGGCTGCCGCCGACACCAGCCTGCAGGCGGCGATAGAGCTCGACCCGAATCACAAAGAAGCCCGTCAGACGCTCGGCCTGCTCTACCTGCAGACCGGGCGCTATGCCCGGGCGACCGAGCAGTTCGAACGGGTGGTCGAGATTGATCCGAAGTTCTACCCGGGGGTCATCTCACTCGGGGTCGGGTATGCCATGACCCGGCAGTTCAGCGAGGCCGATTCGGTGCTGCAGTCGCTGTATGCAGTTGACACGGCGATGGCGTTTCAGATGCTGGATTTGATCGATGCCGAGGCGGCGCGTCGACGGGCGCGTGAGAACGCCGCCGACACGACGAAGTGATTCCCCACCGACAATAGCGTAGCGTGCCCGACTGGTACGATAACCGATCGAGCCGGGTAGAGCGATGACGTCCGCTCAACCGCGGGCGGCTGTCTCCTCCCGCTTGGGGGTGACCAGTTGCGAGTGACCGTTGAGGATCTGGTTGACCGCCTGCTCGAACCGGGTGCAGTTCAGGTTCTGCAGTTTGCAGGAGTGCCAGTAGCGCACATCGGGGGCGGCAGGCGCTTTGACGGGACGAAAGAACTTGGACATCGTTTCACTCCTTCGAGGGGGGTATGGGTGCCGGTATCCTGCCGGCAGGATGCAGATGTTCTACGGGTAAAACCAGTTAGTTTACGGTTGATTTTGTGTAAGTGGATATAAGCGTGTAAGTGATTGGCAGAGAGTGGGAGGAGGGTCGCCCCGGGGCAAAAAAGCACGCAACAAGACAGGTTTACTTGAAAGGGGAGCCGCCTACCTTCCGTTCTTCAGCACATTCTTCAAAAAGCGGCCGGTGTATGACTTGCGAATCTTCGCTACCTCCTCGGGTGTGCCCGAGGCGATTATCTCCCCGCCATCATCGCCGCCCTCCGGGCCGATATCGATAATCCAGTCAGCCGTCTTGATGACATCGAGATTGTGCTCGATCACCAGTACCGTGTTGCCCCGGTCGACCAGTTCGTTGAGCACCCCGAGCAGCATGCGGATATCCTCGAAGTGCAGCCCGGTGGTCGGCTCATCGAGAATATAGAGAGTGCGGCCGGTGGCAACTTTCGACAGCTCGGTAGCCAGCTTCACCCGTTGCGCCTCGCCGCCGGAGAGCGTGGTCGCCTGCTGCCCCAGGCGGATATACCCGAGCCCAACCTGCTTGAGGGTGAGCAGCTTGTTTTTGATTCGCGGGATATTCTCGAAAAAGGTCAGGGCTTCCTCTCCAGTCATATCGAGCACATCGGCAATCGTCTTGCCCTTGTACGTCACCTCGAGGGTCTCGCGGTTGTAGCGCTTTCCCTTGCAGACATCGCACGTGACGTAGACATCGGGAAGGAAGTGCATCTCGATCTTGTTGACGCCGTCGCCCTCGCACGCCTCGCAGCGACCGCCCTTGACATTAAACGAAAACCGTCCCGGCATGTAGCCGCGCGCCTTTGATTCGGGCAGCGATGAGAACAGATCGCGGATGTAGGTGAACACGCCGGTATACGTGGCCGGATTGGAGCGCGGGGTGCGGCCGATCGGTGACTGGTCGATATCAATCACCTTGTCGATATGTTCGAGACCGTCGATCTCATCGTACGGCAGCGGCGCCTGTCGGCTCGAATAAAAATGCCGCGACAGGATCCGATAGAGCGTCTCATTGATCAGGGTCGACTTGCCCGAGCCGGAAACACCGGTGATACAGACCAGCAGGCCCAGCGGGATAGTTGCCTCGACCTGCTTGAGGTTGTTGCCGCGAGCGCCGGTCAGGCTGATCTTGGCGCCGTTGGACTCACGCCGCCTTTTCGGAATGGCAATTGTCCGCTTGTCGCACAGGTACTGCCCGGTGATCGATTTGTCGACCTTAATCAGGTCCTTCGGTGTTCCCTGGGCCACCACCAGACCCCCGTGGACCCCGGCGCCGGGGCCGAGATCGATCACATGATCGGCCTTCTCGATCGTCTCCCGGTCATGCTCGACCACCAGCACGGTGTTGCCGATATCGCGAAGCTCCATCAGGGTGTTCAGCAGCCGCTGGTTGTCGCGCTGGTGCAGGCCGATCGAAGGCTCATCGAGGATATACAGCACGCCGACCAGCCGCGAGCCGATCTGGGTGGCCAGCCGGATTCGCTGGGCTTCGCCGCCGGAGAGAGTCGAGGCGGCCCGATCGAGGGTCAGGTAGTCGAGGCCGACATTGGTCAGGAAAGCCAGCCGTTCGTTAATCTCCTTGAGAATCTGTTTGGCTATCGTCTGCTGCCGCTGTGTCAGGCTGATCTTCTCGAAGTACTCCGAGGCGGCCCGGATTGACATGGCCGTGACGGAGTCGATGGTCTCCCGATCGATTATCACCGCGAGCGCTTCGGGGCGAAGCCGGGCGCCGCTGCACGCCGGACAATCACGGATTGTCATGTAGTTTTCGATCCACTGGCGTACCCCCGATGATTCCGTCTGCCGGTAGCGGCGCTCTAAATGCGGGATGACACCCTCAAACGGGGCGTTGTAGATTCCCGAGCCGCGGCCCTTGCCGCTCATGTGCTCGTACTCGAACGTAATCTCCTCGCGCCCGGTCCCGAAGAGGATCGCCTGCTGCACTTTGGCCGGCAGTTTGGAGAACCTGGTGGAAAACTTGAAACCATAGTGGTTGGCCAGGCCGCGCAGCATATAGCGGTACCAGTTGGACATATCGGCGCCGCCCCAGGGGCGGATAGCGCCCTCGGAGATCGACAGGTCTTTGTCGGGAATCACCAGATCCGGGTCGATCTCCATCTTCTGGCCGAGTCCATCGCAACTCTTGCAGGCGCCGTGAGGGGAGTTAAACGAGAACAGCCGCGGGGTAAGCTCTTCGTAGCTGATATTGCAGTCGAGGCAGGCGTACTTCTCTGAGTACAGCAAGTCCTCGTTTTTTATATTAATGAGGACGGTTCCCTGGCCCATTTTGAGGGCGGTCTCGACCGAGTCGGCCAGCCGGCGTTTTGATTTGGCTTTGACCACCAGACGGTCGACCACGGCCTCGATAGTGTGCTTCTTTTTCTTTTCGAGCGCGATATCGGTATCGGCCTCGACCAGGTCGCCGTCGATACGCAGGCGTACAAATCCCTCGCGCCGGGCTTCCTCGATTATCTCCTTGTGCTCGCCTTTCTTACCGCGGACGAGCGGCGCCAGGACCATCAAACGGGTGCCTTCCTCGAAACTGAGCACCGAGTCGACAATCTGCTCGACCGTCTGCTGGGTGATCGGCTGGCCGCATTTGAGGCAGTGCTGGACACCGATTCGGGCGAAAAGCAGTCGAAGGTAGTCGTAGATTTCGGTGACCGTGC
>WJMS01000255.1 GCA_014727815.1 candidate division GN15 bacterium | reverse complement strand
CGCCCGTAACCGTCGGGTCGATATTGTTGTCCTGACGATGGAGTTGACCCTGACCGAACCATCGTCATCGCTCTACGACATGACCGCCCAGAAGTAAATCTTTCCGGTCGCACGGTCACTTTTTTCCCGTCATCGCCAGCCGGCCACTCCCACCGCATCAGGTCGCACACTCACAACGTGCTGCGCCACAGTCTGTTTCGCGCCTCGAACCGCCTTTTGGCACAGGCGTTGCTTTACCGTGGCCGGAAGCAGTTTAGCTTCTGTGGTGAGATATGGAAAACAAACTGACACAGATGATCTTCAACAAGGTAGGGATACCCTCGTACCGGGCCTATCTCGACCTCACCTCGTTGCGACACAAGCTCATTTCGAGCAATGTCGCCAATGTCTCCACCCCCGGCTACCGCTCCCGCCATATCGATTTCGACAAGGAGTTCGAGAAGGCCAGCGGCAATCCGACCCAGTTGGTTGGCTACACGACCGACAGCCGTCACCTCCCGCTCGGTCAGCACAAGGAGCGGCCGCCGGAAGTAGGCGAAACGCGGGTGAAAGCGGGTGAGATGAATTCGGTTGATATCGATCGGGAAGTGTCGCAGATGGCGCAGAACGAGCTGATGTTTACGGCCGCGGCGCGCCTGCTGCAGAAGAAGTTTGACGGTCTCCGCAAAGTGATCACCAGTAAGTGAGGACGTAGAAATGGCATCGATACTCACAGCTTTTGACATAGCCTCGCGCGGCCTGTCGGTTCAGCGCAGCAAGATGAACGTCACGGCCCAAAACCTGGCCAATGCCGAGACGACCGAGACCGCCGAGGGCGGCCCGTACCGTCGCAAACGGGTTCTGGTCTCGGAGGATACGTTCAAGGACACCTTCCACAACGCCCTCCAGCGCCCGGACACCAAACTAGCCCGGACCAATCCGGGGCATCGCCCCGGTCACACGCTCAAGACCGGCAGCACGGTTGAGCTGTCCGCAGCCGAGGGCCAGGAGGTGCAGGCGCCGAAGGACTCCTATCGGCTGGTCTACGACCCGTCGCATCCGCAGGCCGATGAGGAGGGCTTTGTGAAGATGCCCGATATCGAGATAATCAATGAGATGGTGGATATGATGATGGCGTCGCGCGCGTACGAGGCCAACACGGTGTCGATTTCGACTGCCAAGAAGATGGCCAAAGATGCGCTCGACATCTGATGAGAAGGGTGCCCTACGATGAAAGTCAATCCCGCAGGAATTCAGAACTACCAGCATCTGACCCGGCGTGACACCGAGGCCAACGCCAACGTGCGTCGGGCAGACGAACAGGCGGCGCGGACCGATGTCGATATCAAGCCGCAGCAATCAGTTGGTTCGAAGCTCGCGGTCAAAGGCCCTTCGGGGACCTACGCTGAGTACCTGAGTGATTCGGAGCGCAAGGCGATGGAGATGCTTTTCGCTCGCTTCCAGGAAACCGGCCGCTTCACCGGCGGCAAAGCCGATGCACAGCAGTCGCTCGGGCGACTGGTTGATGTCAAGGTGTGATGATGTCCGGCCCGATTAATCCCGTCACCCGGCTTGTGCCGGGACTGATCGAACAGGTCGGCGCCAAGCCGACCGTGGCGCTGCCGAAAGAAACGGCGCCGTCGAAAGAAGGCTCGTTCACCGATATGCTCGGTGAGTTGATAAACTCGGTCAACGATTTGCATATGGACGCCGGGGCGGCACAGGACGCGCTGCTCAACGGTGATCCGATCGAATTACATGAGGTGATGATCAAACTCGAACAGGCCGGCGTGGCTACCGATCTCCTGCTGGAGATTCGCAATCGCCTGCTGTCCGGGTTCAACGAAGTGATGCGCATGCCGATGTAGGCTGCGGGTGGGTGCGGCGACCATGGACGGACGCCGGAACTGTAAATAGGAATTACCATGGACTACATCAAAAACCTGTTCAAGAATATCGGTGAGTTTACGTCCCGGATGACGCCCAGCCAGGTGATGCTCCTGATGGGTGTGATCGCCGGTACGGTCGTCGGCGCTGTCCTCCTGGCCGGCTGGATCGGCGACATCACCTACGCCCGACTCTACAGTGACCTGCAGCAGGCCGAGGCGGGGGAGATCGTCCAGTATCTCAACGATCGCCAGATTCCCTACCAACTGCGCGACAATGGTACCACCATCGAAGTGCCGTCGGACCAGGTCTACCAGGTTCGCCTGTCGCTGGCATCGGAGGGTCTGCCGAGCGCCGGCAATGTCGGCTACTCGATATTCGATGAAAACAACCTCGGCATGACCGACTTCCTGCAAAATCTCAACTTCCGCCGCGCTCTCGAGGGCGAGTTGACCCGCACAATCACTCAGATGAACGAGGTCAAGGCCGCCCGGGTGCATATCGTCATGCCCAAGGAGCGGCTGTTCAAGCAGGACCAGAAACCACCCACCGCATCGGTTGTCCTCAAACTTGCCGGGGTCGGGGGACTGTCGAAGCGCCAGGTAGAAGGGATCTCGCATCTGGTAGCGTCGTCGGTCGAAGGTCTCAAGCCGGACAACATCTCCATTATCGATTACGACGGCAACCTGCTGTCGTCCGGACAGAAGTCCGATGAACTGGCCGGGTTGTCCTCGTCACAGCTCGAGGTCCGCCAGCAGGTCGAAGAGTACCTGCAGCAGAAGGCACAGTCGATGCTCGATGGCGTTCTCGGCGCCGGCAGCGCGATAGTCCGGGTAACCGCTGACCTGAATTTCCAGCAGGTCGAGCGCACCGCCGAAATGTACGATCCCAATGCGCCGGCGATCCGCTCCGAGGAGCGCACCCGACAGACCGCCAGCTCCACCGACAAGGCCGAAGAGACCGACGAGAGCACGACTGAAGAGGGCACCGAAACGACCATTACAAATTACGAACTCAATCGCACGGTCGAACATATCGTCAATGCGGTGGGGACAATCGAACGGCTCTCGATCGCCGTGCTTGTCGACGGTACCTACAGCACCGTTGAAAACGATGGTGGCGCCATGGAACAGATATACCAGCCGCGTCCGCAGGAAGAACTCGACCGGCTGGCCGCAATCGTCAAGAACTCTATTGGATTCGACGGTACCCGCAACGATCAGATCGAAATGGTCAATATCGCATTTGACCGACAGAATCTCGAAATGGACCAGCAGGCTCTCGACTCGATGTACATGCGCGAGTTCTACTGGGATATCGCCAAGAAGGTGGGCATCATCCTGCTGATCATCATGGCGCTGCTCTACATGAAGAAGAAGTCATCGAAACTGTTCAAGGCGCTCTCGGCCATCCTGCCGAAACCGCCCCCGCCACCACCGCCACAGCCGGAGCCGGCCAAGGTGCAGGCGATACAGGACGAGGAGGAGCCCCCGGTCGTCATTGAACCGGAGAAGCGCAAGCCACGACTCGTCGACCAGATGCAGAAGACGGCCGAGGAACGGCCCGAAGAGATAGCCAAAGTGATCAAGACCCTGATGATTGATTAGGCGCGAGCATGGAATACGAATCGTTAACAGCCCAGCAGAAGGCCGCCATCGCCCTGGTCGCGTTCGGCCCCGAAGTTGCCTCGCTTGTGCTCAAGGGCATGAACGAGCATGAACTCGAACGTATCACCATCGAGATCGCCAATCTGCGCGACGTCCCCTCGGAGATCGAAGAAAAGGTCATGGATGAATGTCACCAGATCTTCATGGCTCGCCACTATATCTCCCAGGGTGGTGTTGATTTCGCCTCGCAGATTCTCGAAAAGGCGGTCGGCGCCCGCAAAGCGCACGAAATCATGAAACGCCTGGAGTCATCGCTGGCCTCGCGCGGCTTCTCGCTGCTTAAGGACATCGACCCCAAGCAGCTTTCCGGCTTCTTTGCCAACGAGCATCCACAGACGATCGCGCTGATCCTGACTCAGCTGGCAACGCAGCAGGCTGCGGCCGTCGTTTCGGAATTGACGCCGGAGCTGCAGGCCGAGGTGGCCCTGCGAATCGCGACGATGGAAAAGATCTCACCCGAGATCCTCAAGGAGATCGAGGCTACCCTCGAAGGCCACTTCGAGGCGTCGGCGGTGCGTGACCTGTCCGCCTCGGGCGGCGCCAAGGCGATTGCCGAAATCCTCAACCTGATCGAAACCAGCGCCGAGAAAAACATCCTGCAGTCGCTCGAGGCCGAAGATCCCGATCTCGCGGCGGAAGTCAAGAACATGATGTT
>WJMS01000254.1 GCA_014727815.1 candidate division GN15 bacterium | reverse complement strand
GCAATAGTCGAGCGAATCAGCAACGGGCTGTCCGGCGCCATGAGAAACCAGGCTGCCAGCGTGATCAGAGCCAGCCCGAGTACAATCGGCACAAAGACCGCCGCGACCCGGTCGGCCAGCCGCTGGATCGGCGCCTTGGCCGCCTGGGCGTCCGCCCCCATCCGGATCACTGTCGCCAGGTAACTCTGTTCACCGGCAGCGGTGACCTTGAATAGGAACGGCACATTACCGTTCAGTGAGCCGCCGATCACCTTGTCCCCGGGGGTGTGTTCCACCGGTGTCGACTCACCGGTAACCATCGACTCATCGATCACGGGGCGGCCGTCCTCAATCACACCATCGGCGGGCAGGCGCTCGCCCGGCTTGACCCGGATGAGCATGCCCTCACGGACCGCATCAGCCTCGATATCAACCTCAACGTTGTTGATCAGCGCGGTCGTCTGGGCCGGACGTAGATTCCACAGTGCCCGGATTGCCTGGCCGGCCCGGCCCTTGGCGCGCGCTTCGAGAAATCGGCCGAGCAGGATGAGCGTGATGATCATACCGACTGACTCAAAATAGAGCCACTCCGAGTGTCCCTGAAAGATGCGTACCGTGGCGTAGATGCTCCAGCCAAACGCCGTAAACGTGCCCAGTGCAATCAGGCTGTTCATGTTGGCGCGGACATACCGGGCCTGGATGGCAGCGTCTTCCACTATCGACCAGCCGCAGTAGAACAGCACGAAAGCCGCAATGAGACCCTGCAGGAGAGCGTCCACCGGCGCCGACACGATTGGCTGGCCGGTCACCATCGGTAGCATAGCGATGATCATCAAGGGAACGGTTGCAACCAGGGAGAGGATAAACCGCCTGCGCGCCTCGGCCGTCTGCTGCTCGTTGGCGGTGAGGATGTCCGGGCGGCCGACTGTCGGAGAGAAGCCGAGCTGGGAGATCTTCTCCAGCACGCTTTTCTCATCGACTCTGCTCTGGTCAAAGGAGACGACCGCTGAGTTGGTCGCCAGATTGACCCGGCAGGCGGACACGCCCTCGAGCGATTTCACGCCATGCTCAATCGAGTTGACACAACTGGCGCAATGCATGCCCTCGATTCTGAGATTCAGATCAGTCGCTTTGGCCATAGTGGGGGAATATATGCAACGACCGGGGGGGATCGAAAGATAAAATCAGGCAGGGCCGTGCTATCTGGCGATCCCCATCGCCGTCAACAGGTGCGGGCAGCGGCGACGCAGTTCGCGGCGGATTTTGGCACGGGCCCGGTGCAGATACCAGCGGACAGTCGCCTCGGGCATGTTCATGATCGTGGCGACATCGTCCACCTTGCAGCCCTGCACATCGCGCAGCAGAAACGCTGAACGCTGCTTGTCGTTGAGCGTCTGGGCTACCTCGCTGATATAGCGACTTACCTGGCGACGACGGTAGTACTGGTCGGGATTGCTCGAGTTGACGCTCTCCAGCGATTCGTGGAAGTTCTCCAGCGGTTCGTGGCGATGCCGGCTGTGCTTGCGCATGTAGTCGATCGACGCGTTGACCGTGATGCGGTACAACCATGTATAGAACTTCTTGCGCTCGTCATAGCGCCAGATATTCTTGGACATCTTCACGAAGACGATCTGGGCAATATCGGCGGCCTCGTCGTAGTCGTTGACCATCTTATAGGCCAGCGCTGCGACCTGGTTACGGTAGCGCCGAACCAGCTCGGAAAACGCCCGCTGATCGCCGTCGCGGAACTGCCGGATCAACTCCTTGACCCGCCGCTCATCGGCATCATCGCCGGCTATCTCCGGCGCCTTCTTGTCTAACTTACGAGCCTGCATTTTGTTCTCCACCAAACTCTTACCCCAGAAACAGCACAAAAAATGGAAGGTTCCTAATACTCGTTCCCACAGAAGTCGGTCACACTGGATGGGGACACAAAAAAAGCCTCTCACCGAGGCTCGCTGGGTCGACCGAGCAGCTTGGTCGGCTTACATTTCGTTGAGGATATAATCTCTCGGATTGAGGGCCTGGCCGTTGCGCCAGACTTCATAATGCAGGTGGGGACCGGTGGAATAGCCCGAATTGCCCATCAGGGCAATCACGTCACCGCGTTCAACTCGTTGTCCCCGCTGAACTTTGATCTGCGACAGGTGACCGTAACGAGTCACGAAACCATAACCGTGATCGATGACGATCATCTTGCCGAGCCCGCCGGCTTTACCGACCGACTTCACCCGTCCGGCAGCCGGGGCGATTACCGTGGTGCCGTTGCGGTTGGCGATATCGATCCCGCGATGCATCCGCTTGTAGCCGGTGAACGGATCGTACTTCATACCGTAGCCGCGGGAGAACCAGCCCTTGGCTGGCCAGATCGAAGGGGTGTGCTCCAAGCGGTCTTTGAGCGAGGTAAGTTCTTTTTCGACCTCGGCATACTTTTCCAGCTCGAATTCGGACAGCCGCAGCAGGCGATCAACCTCGACCTCGGTATGGTAGGCCAACTTCTCGCTTTCCGACATCGTTGCAATCGCCGGTGAGCCGGGACCACCAACACCCAGTTGGCGCTCCTCGGTGTTGATTTCCGGGAGATCGAACATGGTGCGGATAGCGATTTCCTTCTCTACCAGATCCTGATAGCGGGCATCGGCTTCCGCCAGATCCCACCGGATCTTCTCGTACTTCTCAACCAGCTTGTCGTTTTCGGCACGGAGGCGGGCCAGTTCGCCCTCCTCGACCTGATCGGTAACATACTGCCCGGCGAAATAGAAACTCGCCACGAGCAGCAGGGCGGCCAGCGCCACGGAAGCGTAGATAACCCACAGGCGGATAGAAACCTGGCGGGATTCCCCCTGTGAATCGGGGATAACCAGTAATGTCAGTCTATTCTTTAACATGCCGGTTTGTCAGACTACAGGCAGTACTGCCGTTTCAGGCAGAACGGACCTCTCCCCCGAATCCCCGAAGCTATGTCTGTCGTCCGTGAGTGTCAAGGATAAAGTCCTACTTGATCAACTGGTACTCACTGCGCAAAATCTTGTTCACGATCGAAGCCAGCTTTTCGCCCTGCAGGTTCTGCAGGCTGTACAGGTGCCAGTACGTCTTCTTCGGCAGCGGTACGTTTTTCTTTTCTTTCTTCTTCGCCATGTCCTGTTCCTCCGGATGCGGTTCGTTCCACCCGAAGCAACGGACTGCTCACTTGCTTCTATATCGGGTGAAACAACGGAATTGTTTACCGTTCTATAGAAGCCCCTGCGAAAATCATGCCGGTGACCGGCGGGAGTCGAGCCACGGAAAATGAGCCGTAAGACACGGCACTGCAAAAACTTACTCGATGCGGGCCATATCTCTACCGAACTGGCGGTTTCTCAAGGTGCGCAGCATATGTGCTAAATCCCATAAGTCTCGGCCGGCCACTGTGCAAGCCGACGCGCTGCCTGTGCGAAAACCGAACAGCCGCCGACCGATTGACAGCGCCGGTAAAGCGGCGTACTTTCGGCAAGCACATCAAATCACGGGAGAAATCGATATGTCATATCTGCAGGGAAAGACCGTACTCGTCACCGGCGCCTCCTCAGGCATCGGCGAGGCCACCGCCCGCCGTTTCTCCAGCGAGGGCGCCCGGGTGATAATCAGCGCCCGCCGGGCCGAACGGCTTCAGCAACTCGAGAAGAAACTCAGCGGCGACGTCTTGTCGGTTACCCTCGATGTTCGTGACTTCGATGCTGTCAAGGCCGCCATTGACGGCCTGCCGAAGGAATGGCGGGCAATCGACATCCTCGTCAACAACGCCGGTCTCGCTCGCGGCCTCTCCAAGGTGCACACCGGTGACCTCGATGACTGGAATGAGATGATCGACACCAACATCAAGGGACTGCTGCATGTCAGCCGGGCGGTCGTTCCGGGGATGGTCGAGCGTGGCCGCGGCCATGTCATCAATATCGGCTCGATCGCCGGCCACTGGGTCTATCCCAACGGCAATGTTTACTGCGCCACCAAGTTTGCAGTCAATGCCCTGACCCAGGGGATGACCATCGACCTGGTCGATACCCCCGTCCGAGTCTCAACGGTCGACCCCGGCCTGGTCGAGACCGAGTTTTCCCT
>WJMS01000253.1 GCA_014727815.1 candidate division GN15 bacterium | reverse complement strand
CTCTACGACTACGCCCTCCACCTGATCAAGGCCGGTAAGGCGTACGTCGATGATCTCACCGGCGATGAAATCCGCGAACATCGCGGCACCCTCACCGAGCCCGGCAAAGACAGCCCCTACCGCAATCGCTCCGTCGAGGAAAACCTCGACCTGTTCGAGCGGATGCGCAACGGCGAATTTCCCGATGGCGCCAGGGTGCTGCGCGCCAGGATCGACATGGCCTCCCCCAATATCAACATGCGCGACCCGGTCATGTACCGCATCCTCCACGCCCCCCACCACCGTACCGGCGATAAATGGTGTATCTACCCCACCTACGACTGGGCGCACGGCCAGTCCGATGCCATCGAGGGCATCACCCACTCCATTTGCACGCTTGAATTCGAAGACCACCGACCGCTCTACAACTGGTTTATCGAAAACCTGCCGGTCCCGGCCCAACCGAAACAGATCGAATTCGCCCGCCTCGAATTGACCTACACCGTCATGAGCAAACGCAAACTGCTGCTGCTCGTAAAGGAAGGTCACGTCTCCGGCTGGAACGATCCGCGCATGCCCACCATTTCCGGGCTACGACGGCGCGGTTTTACTCCCAAAGCCATTCGTACTTTTTGTGATCGTATCGGTGTCGCCAAAAAGAAAGACTCGGTCGTGGAAGTCTCTTTCCTTGAGGATTGCGTCCGGGAGGACCTCAACAAACACGCCCCCCGCGTCATGGCCGTCCTCAATCCACTTAAAGTTGTAATCGAGAACTACCCTGAAGACGACGAAGAGACCTTCGAGGCGATCAACAACCCCGAGGATGAATCGATGGGTACCCGTCAACTGCCCTTCGGCCGTGAGATATATATCGAGCGCGATGATTTCATGGAAGACCCGCCCAAGAAGTTCTTCCGCCTCGCCCCCGGCCGCGAAGTCCGTCTCAAGCACGCCTGCTTCATTACCTGCACCGAGGTCATCAAGGACGACACCGGCGATATCACGGAACTGCGCTGCACCTGGGATCCCGAGTCCCGCGGCGGCGAGACACCCGACGGCCGACGCGTTAAAGGCACCCTGCACTGGGTCTCGGCGAAGCATGCTATCGACGCCGAAGTACGCCTCTACGACCACCTCTTCGCTCAACCGAATCCCAACGACGCTCCCGAAGACAAGGACTTTCGAGCCAACCTCAACCCCGCCTCGCTGATCGTCAAGTCGGGCTGCAAACTGGAACCATCGCTGGCCGAGGCCATCCCCGGCGACCGTTTCCAGTTCCTGCGCCAGGGCTACTTCTGCGTCGACTCAGTCAACTCCCGGCCCGGCCGCCCGGTCTTCAACCGCACCGTCAGTCTCCGCGACACCTGGGCCAAACTCCAGAAGAAAGCATAAGAATACCCCTCAGCGGAGCGGGCTGAGGGGGTATTCGACGGAGCGAGTGGCGGTTGGAGTGCGCCAACCCCTGGCAGGGTCGGCGTATCTATGGAGAGCTTGTCGTCACCTGATCGGCTCCCCCACTACGTCCCATCGCACATCGGGCATCCCCCGGTTGCCGCGATCCGATCAGACGGACCGGTCGGGTCACACCCTCACTGAAGATGGATCCGACCGGCCGTCCGATACAGGGAAGAGGGGGAGTGTACGTCGAACGTGGCCCACACGGGACCAGTCCGTCCTTTGCAGAGAGCGCACGCCACCGATCGTCTGCGGCTGCTCGGCCTGCGTTGTTGGGGGTCAATAAAAAGAGAGCGCCCCCGTACGTGCGTTCTGTTTCTGTCTTGTATTTCATCGCTGCCCCGGCCAACAGCTACCCTGACATGGTGAGTAGTAATCTGATGTCAGTGCATCTGGTACTGTCACGCCTTACTAACATGATCGAACAATTGCAGGGAAAGTTTAGGCGCGAAGTATCTAATTCATGAAGATTGTCGAGGAAATGTCGCAGCTTGTATGACAGCCGATGGCAAAGTACGAAAAACGATGATTGTCACCACGCAAGGCTCAGTCGAGCGAACGTAGAAACGATACCAGGTTGCGCTTACGATTGGCAATACCCAGCTTCTTGCGAATGATCTTTCGCTGCTTGAAGACCGTTTCTATCGACGTATTCAACGCCGCTGCAATCTCTTTACTCGAAAGCCCATTGCGCACCATGTTACAGATCTCAAATTCGCGCGGCGTCAAGCGCGTCGACTGCGCCTCCAGCTTGCCAACAAATGGCGAGACTATATCGATCAAACTGGTTTTCAATAGCGTCAGGTAATGCTCCGCGCCCGGCTTGGTCCGGCTGTATAACTGATCGATCAGCGGCAACGCCAGCCGGTTTACATTGTTCTGAATCTGCCCGGCAATCTCCTGCTTGCCCGCCTCAATCTGATTGAGAATCTCCTTGAGCGCCGCATTCTTCTGCTGCAAATGCTCGCGCTCCACCATCAACTGCTTGTTCACTTCTTCAAGCTGCATCGTCCGTTCCTCGACCCGGCGCTCCAGTTCATCATGCGCCTTCTGCAGCATCGACTCGGCCCACTTGCGCTCGGTAATATCGAACCAGCTGCCGATCAAACCGCACACCCTGCCGTCGTCGTCACGGAGCGGGGTCATTTCGTCACGAAGCCAGAGATACGAGCCGCTCTGATGCTTGAACCGGTACTCATATGAAACCGACTCACCCCGCCCGATCCGCTCCAGCTGCACCCGGACATGCTCGAGATCGTCCGGATGAATCTGCTTGTTCCAGAACAACTCGTCGCGATAAAAGTCACCCGGCCGATACCCGAACCGGCTCTCGATATTGTCGCTGATAAACGTCGTCGGATAGACCGGCGCCGGCCCGCACGTGTAAATCACGGCCGGGCTCGAGGCCAGCAGCGCGTCAAGCTGCTGCTTGGTCGCCTGCAACTCCTCCTCGGCCTGCTTGCGGGCGGTGATATCACGGATACTGATACGGCTGCCCAGAACCTGCTCGTCCGCCCCCCGCACCGGCTGCCACGAACTGGCCACCCAGACCACCGACTGGTCCTTGCGGCGCACCCGAAACTCCAGCTCATTCCCAACCGTCCCCCGAATGGCGCCGGCATACGCGTCACGAATAAGCTCCCGATCCGCAGGGTCAATCATCGGCATCGGGAAATCAACCATATCCAGCGACTCCTGGGCCGAATAGCCGGTGATCCGTTCCACCGACGGGTTAAGCCAGACCGGCCGACCATCGGTGCCGACCAGGATCTCCCAGTCGCGCGTGAACTCGGCAATTGCCCGAAAGAACTCCGCCCGCTCGGCCGGTGAGGCGGTAATCGGATTCAGACCAGTAAGGCGGGTGATTTCGGATGTCAGCGATGGCGCCATAAAATGCTGGTCGGGAGCAGGCTGACCCGACTCGCCCTCAGCGACACGGGCACGGGTACGGCGATTGTTCATGTTGGGCCCCTATCTGCAACAGAAAAACGAAGTACCGGCAAGCGGGTACTGAGATTCCCCATAATAATACCCAACGAGCCCAAACGCAAAGTCGCCGGCCGCAAAAGCCGACCAGCCACCGCCCCGGACCCGTTCCAGAGGCTGCGATCTTCTACCTGCTTTAATATACTGCTATAGAGAAGATTAGCAAGTGTACTGGGTACTTATCATAACCATTATAGTACATTAGTTGCCCCGTTGCGCATTCCTGTCAAGTGTGCAGATTGATGTGAGGACGGTTTCCGAGGGGTATGTTTGCACACTGCCGCGGGGGCTGGGTGCCGAAGCGCAATCTCGAGAGGACGTGGGGCGATCACAAAAGGGGGCTTCTCACTGGGCTCGGCGCCCTTTTTTTTTATCCGTAATATCACCCAACTTCAATAGAATCCAGCGGTGGTTTCAGGTCAAAGCCAGACGCCAACAACGGTCTGTCACCCAACTGTGTGAACTACTATAGAATGCGTGGCGGAGAATAAAAAAGCTGGGAGACTGGGATTCGAACCCAGATTCCACGGTCCAGAGCCGTGTGCCCTACCATTGGACTATCTCCCAGTAATCTCTCATATCGGCCGGAACGTCCCCCGCTCCAACCGTTTGGGAACTGTGAATATAAACCACCGCCACCGCTTGTCAAGCCCGATTCACCCCCCGGTCTGCCCCTGCGACGGCGTCTGGTACACCAGCAGCGCCTCTCCCTCAACCGCAAACCTCGCCCGACCGGCCGTGATCGTATTGCGCAGCCCGATCGTCGCCCCCGGCCGCAACACCAGCTCCCGCGCCGGATAGTCAGTCCCTCGACAGGAGTACACCACCCGGTTCGACAACGGTATCACCGACACCACCCGGCCCCGACCCTCTCGGATCGTCAGCTTGCTGTCGCGAAGGTAGTGGATTTCTTCGCGGGGATTGACCAACCGCGCTTTGGTCGTGCGGTTGCTCTTTCGGTCGCGACGGCCGATCAGCCGCAGCAGCATGACATTGCCGATATAATGATCCGCCTCACCGTAAAACGGCTGGACGATATCGATCTGCCTGAACCGATTCTCGAGGCAATAATCAACTGCCATCTCAGCGTCGGTCGCATCCTTGCGCATCTCCGCCTCGATAACCGTCGTCTGTGGGGAAATCTTCTTCGGGATACGCCTGAGTGAATCAAAGTCACCGACCAGCAGGTCTGGCGTCAGGCCGCTCATCTTGAAAAAACGATAGCCGCCGTCGACCGCGATCAAAAACCCGCCTGTGGCCAGACGTTTGTAGAACGCCACATCAGCTTTGGCGTAGCGGCCATGCAGGAACAGCACCGCACGTTTCACGGACTAAAACCCCCGCGCCACCGCCGCCGCGCCGATCAATGCCGCCCGGTCCTCGATAATTACCCGAACCGGCATCGCCGCCAGCAGATTCTCCATCTTGCCCTTCTTCACGAACCGCTGCATGAACCGCCCCTGGTCCATCGCCGTCAGAATGCGAGGCGCAATCTGCCCGCCGACATAGATCCCGCCGAGCGTCATGCCCTTGAGCGCGAGATTCGATGTTTCCGCGGCGTAGCAGTCGATAAACAGATCGAGCGCCCGCGTCGCCGTTTCATCGGTCCCGGCCAGCGCCTGCTCG
>WJMS01000252.1 GCA_014727815.1 candidate division GN15 bacterium | reverse complement strand
GGTGTGTTCGAACTCGGCATCTCCACTCCCGGTGAGATGGCCAAGCTGGCGGTGATTCTCGGACCGCAGCTGGTGTTGATCACCAATGTCGGACCGTCGCACCTCGAATTCCTCGGCAGTGTCGAGCAGGTGGCGAAAGAGAAACTGTCGCTGCTGGAGGGGTCGCCCGATGCCCGCCTCATCGTCAATGCCGACAACGCCATCCTGATGGCTGAAGCGGCGAAGACCGGGCGGGAGATAGTGACATTCGGGATCGACAACGAGGCCGACTGGCGGCCCGACTCCATCGAGTCCGATCGCGAGGGCAACACCCGGGTGGTAATCGAGGGCAACCCGTTCCGGGTGCCCCTGTTCGGTCGCCACCAGGTCTCCAACCTGCTCGCGGCCTATGCGATTACACGAGAACTCGGCTACTCCTTCAAGGATGTCAATACGGGAAGTATCACGTTGTCCACTGCTCCCCTGCGGGGTGAACGGCTGGAGCTGCACGGAGTGACGATCATTGCAGACTGCTACAACGCCAACCCCGATTCGGTAACCGCCGGGCTGCGGTCGCTGACCCGGCTGCAGCGGTCCGGGCGGTTGTTTGTCGTTCTTGGAGATATGCTGGAGCTTGGTGAGCATAGTCGCGACTACCATCGACAGGTAGGTACCCTGCTGGCCACACTCGACTACGATCGAGTACTGTTGGTCGGGCCGCTGTCTACTGCGATTCTTGACGGCGCCCTGGAGGGGGGCGCTTCCCCATCGCGACTGACTCACTATGAAACGGCAGACGCCTGCGCCGACATACTCACGGATGAGCTCGGCGCAGGTGATCTGCTCTATGTCAAGGGTTCGCGCGGGATCGGTCTCGAGAAACTGATCGACCACTGGCGCAAGTACGGGGGAGAGGGCTGATGCTGTATCATCTGCTGGCGCCGCTGGCCGATCAATTTGTCGGGTTCAACCTCTTCCGCTATATCACCTTCCGCACCGCCGGCGCTACTGTCACGGCAATCATCATCTGCCTGATTCTCGGCCCGCTCTTCGTGAACATGCTGCGCAAGATGCAGGTCAAAGAGAGCATCCGTGCCGAGGGACCGGAGTCACACAAGGCGAAAGAAGGCACCCCGACCATGGGCGGCCTGATCATTCTCGCAGGCATCATCATTCCCACGATTCTCTGGGCGCCCCTGACCAATTTCTATGTCCTCACGGTGCTGCTGGTGACCGTGTGGATGGGGATTCTCGGTTTCATGGATGACTACCTCAAGGCGATTGCGAAGCAGCCGAAGGGCCTGGTCGCGCGTAAGAAGTTGATCGGCCAGATTGTGCTCGGCCTGGTGTTTGGGGTGGCCATGACGTTGCTGTCACCGAAGGGACAGTACGACGGGACGACCAACATCCCGTTCTTCAAAGACTACGTGCTCAATCTCGGCATCCTGTATATCCCGTGGATCATGCTGGTGATTGCCGGATCGTCGAATGCGGTCAATCTGACCGACGGCCTCGATGGCCTGGCGATTGGCTTGTGCGGACTCTGTTTCGCGGCGTTTGCGGGGCTAGTCTACGTCTCCGGGCGGCTCGACTACTCGAGTTACCTGCAGATCGAGTATTTCGCCGGCAGCGGTGAACTGACCGTCTATTGCGGGGCGGCGATAGGAGCGGCGCTGGGCTTCCTCTGGTTCAATTCACATCCGGCCCAGGTGTTTATGGGCGATACCGGCTCGCTCTCGCTCGGCGCGGCGCTCGGCGCCATTGCCATCCTGATCAAGAAGGAACTGGTCCTGATCATTGTCGGCGGCGTCTTCGTGATCGAGGCGCTGTCGGTAATCCTCCAGGTCCTCTCATACAAGTATCGTGGTGGGCGACGCATCTTTCGCATGGCGCCGCTGCACCACCATTTCGAACTCAGTGGATGGGCCGAACCCAAAGTGGTGATTCGGTTCTGGATTGTCGGGGCGCTTTTTGCCCTGCTCACCTTAGCCACGTTGAAGGTGCGATGACGGTAGAAGAGAGAATTCGCGGACGGAAGATCGGTGTGATCGGCATGGCCCGGTCCGGCCTGGCGGCCGCGTTGCTCGCGCAGCGGTACGGCGGTGACGTATTCGTCTCGGACAACGCCCGCTCCGAGTTCCTGGCCGAGCCGATCGCCAGGCTCCAGCAGGCCGGGATCGCATACGAATCCGGCGGACACAGCGATCGCCTGTTGACCTCGGATTATATCGTTGTCTCCCCGGGCGTGCCGCTCACGGTCCCGATCATCAAAAAGCTGCGCGAGCGTGCCATCCCGATCTTCTCCGAACTCGAATTCGCCTCGTGGGTCTGCCGGGCGCCGATCATCGCTGTGACCGGCTCCAACGGCAAGACGACCACCACGACATTGATCGGCGAGATTCTCAAAGCGGCCGGGCGGCCGTGTGAGGTCTGCGGCAATATCGGCCGACCCTTCTCGGAGATCGCCGCGGACATTTCACCCGACGCAATCGCCGTGGTGGAGACTTCGACCTTCCAGCTGGAGACAATAGCGGACTTTGCCCCCCACGTCGCGCTGCTGCTCAACCTGCAGCCCGATCATCTCGACCGCCATCAGACCTTCGAGGCCTACAAGAAACTGAAGTACCGGATATGCGAAAACCAGTCGGCCGAGGACTACTTCATCATCAACCATGATGACCCCGAGATTGTCAGTGACCAGATTGCAACCGGCGCCACCCGTCGCTCCTTTTCGATTACATCGACCGGTGACGCCATGGCTCAGGTTATCGATGGCCGGCTGACGATCAATCGCGACGGCGACTCTGAGAATGTACTACCGGTCGCCGACATTCGCATCAAAGGCCGGCACAACCTGCAGAACGCCTCGGCGGCGGTTGCCGCGACCGCGCTGGTCGGCGTGCCGACATCGGCCATGGCGGACGCACTGCGGACGTTTGGTGGCGTAGAACATCGCCTCGAACCGGTCGGCAGTGTTGCCGGCATTCGCTTTATCAATGACAGCAAGGCGACCAATGTCGACTCGGTGGTCGTCGCGCTGCAGTCGATGACCACGCCGACCTACCTGATTGCCGGTGGTCGTGACAAGGGCGCGCCGTACACGCCGATTATCGAAGCCGGTCGCAACAGCCTGAAGGGTATCATTGCTATCGGCGAGGCGCAGGATAAAATCTTCAACGACCTCGGCCAGGCCTTCCCGACTCAGTTCGCGCCCACGCTCGAGGAAGCGGTGCTGAAAGCGTTTGAACTGGCTTCGCCGGGCGAAACCGTGCTGCTGTCGCCGGGCTGCGCCAGCTTTGACATGTTTGAGAATTTTGAACACCGGGGCCGCGCCTTCAAGACTGCGGTTGCCGGCTTGCGCAACGGCAAGAAGAAAGATGAAACGATCCAGAAGTAAGAAACCCATCGACGAGAAACTCCTCGCGGCCTTTGGTGTCCTGATCGTGATCGGGCTGGTCATGGTCTATTCGACCTCGTCGATCATCGCCGAGAGCCGCTTCGGGTCCCACATGTTCTTTTTCAAGCAGCAGTTGATCTGGGCCCTGTTGTCGGTGGCGGTCGTGTTTGTCCTGGCGCGGATTGACCTGCAGCGCTATGCCATCTACTCGGCCCCGGCCCTGCTGCTGACCCTCGTCTTGCTGGCGCTCGTCTTTACGATGCCGGCGCGTAATGGGTCGCAGCGGTGGATCATGCTCTTTGGCTTCAGCATGCAGCCCTCGGAGTTATTCCGTTTCCTGATGGTGATCTACCTCGCGTTCAGCTTGTCCAACCCACGCCGGAATATCACGCGGCTCAAAGACATCGTCTTCCCGTATGTGCCGATTATCGGGCTCGGCCTGCTGCTGATCATGTTCGAACCGGATCTCGGATCGGTTATCGTCATCACCATGACGGCGGTCGGCATGTTCTTCTTCGCCGGAGCCCGCATCAAATACCTCGCAGCCGTGGCGGTGCCGGCGGCCGGGCTCGCTTCGTTCATGGTACTCGTGCTCGGCTACAAGAAAGCGCGGATCATGGATTACCTCGCTTCGGTGGCCGATCCCCTGCAGGGCAGCTACCAGGTCCGACAGGCCGCGCTGACCCTCGGCAATGGCGGCATCCTCGGCAATGGCCTCGGCAACGGCAGCCAGAAGTTGTTTTTCCTGCCGTACCCGCACACCGATTTCATTTTTGCCGCGACCGGTGAGGAGATCGGCATGCTCGGCCTGCTCTTTCTGCTGGCCTGCTTCGCCTTTATTCTGTTTCGCGGATTCAAGATCGCCGGGTCTCAGCCGGACAAGTTCGGCTACTTGCTCGCGGCCGGAATGACCTGGGCGTTGTTCATCAATATCGCCATCAATATCGGTGTCGTCACGGCGCTCTTGCCCGTCACCGGCCTGCCGCTGCCGTTCATGTCGTACGGCGGGTCATCACTGGTCGTCTCCTGTGCGGCGATTGGTGTACTGTTGAACCTCTCTCGCCGGAGGGTGGCGCGATGACGGTCGTCAACCGCACAGCAACTCTGCTGTTTGCCGGCGGCGGTACCGGCGGGCACCTCTATCCGGCCATCGCCATTGCCGATCGGGTGAGCGAACTATTGCGCGACCACTACGACGTAGATATCCACTTTGTCGGCACCCGTCGCGGTATCGAGTACCGCCTGCGCGACTCGCTCGGCTATCCGCTGCATATCGTCAATGTGCGTGGCCTGGTGCGGACTTTCACACTCAAGAATCTGCTGGTTCCGTTCGTGTTGATGAGCGCCCTGATAAAGTCATGGCGACTGCTGAGTCGCCTCAAACCGGATGTTGTAATTGGCACCGGCGGTTATGTTGCCCTGCCGGTTGTTCGAGTTGCAGCCTTGCGCACTGTCCCGACCGTTCTCCAGGAACAGAATTCGTTCCCCGGGATCACGACGAGAAAGCTGGCCCCGCACGCCACCCACGTCTTCCTCGGCTTTGGCGGGGCCGGCTCCCTCATTTCCACGAAGGGACAGGTCACGGTCTCGGGCAACCCGGTTCGGCAG
>WJMS01000251.1 GCA_014727815.1 candidate division GN15 bacterium | reverse complement strand
TCTCTGTCGTCATGCCGACCTGTGAATCCTGTCTCGATGAAATGCTCTATATCCGGGACCAGATCGACAATCCGGAAGACTACCGCCACCTCGTGTTTATCACCTCGGCCAACCCGCGCTTCATGCGCGATATCAAAGAAGAAACCGGCCTGACCGCGGCCTTCCTCTATGACCATCGCGCGGAGTACCTCTCCCGCTACGACGTCCAGGCCTTTCCGTTCAATATCATCATTGACTCCAGCATGGTCGTGCTCGACATATTCGGCGGTGGCCTCACCCAAACCGACCTCGCCAAAGTCCTGGAGTGACAACGGCTCCGTTCCGTCAGATGATAGTCCGCCGCAGGCGGGCGATATCTGGCGGTCCCTCATATCCTTGCCATGTGATGCAGGTAGTCCAGCGCGTCACGGTGCAACTGCTGAATCCGTCGCGGTACCTGGTCGACGTAGTCCCGCACCGCCCGGGCGATGGTGCGGGCCCGGTCCAGCTCCTGTACTCGCTCGTAGGTTCGTGACAGGCGGTAGTCGACCTCGATGAGATTGTAGTAATTGCCCGGCTCATCGGCTATCCGATCCCGGATCAGCTTGTACGTTGCGATAGCATCGCGGTACTTGTGCAACTCAAACTGCGCCCGAGCCATCGGGAATAGAAACAGGTTGCCGTGCGGGTATTTCTCGAACGCTTCCTGCGACGCCACCAGCGCCGAATCATACTGCTCCCGATCGAGCCAGATCCAGATCAGCGCCTGGCGGGCCTGGTCGGCAAACAGCCGGGCCGAGTCGGCGGCCAGTTGCAATTCGTGGATGCCCTTGTCGCGATCGTCGCTGAGAATCCCCACAAACTTGAACAAACCGGCGCGGGCGGATTTCCAGTAGTGATACGAGCCCAGCCCGACATAGAGATCGTACACGGTGCTGTCGGCCGCCAGGCCCGCCTCGAAAGCATCGCGGGCGCCAAATCCATTGCGGATGGCGCTGACAAACGACCCGAAGCGCGCTTCCCACAAAGCCCGGTAGGCGCGCGCATTGCCGAGATAGAGATACATCCAGGCCGCCTGGGTACCGTCGGTCGAATCGATTACAGATTCGGCCAGGGCTATCGTCGTGTCGATCAGTGACGTGAACCGGGTGTCGTAGAGGTTGTCCTCGAATGCCGTCATTTCACTGAGCATACCGGCGGCGCGGAAAAGATAGCCGACCGGGTCGTGTGGGTAGCGCTCGATCATGGTCTGCGCCAGCGAGTCGGCCCGGTCAAAGCGCTCGTTGAGAATGGCGGCCTGGACCGTGGTGATGTCGCCGGCCATCGCATCACCGGGGTAATCGGCGGCTGTCGCGGACAGGCCGGCGACGAGCAGGCAGAGGGAGACAATAAAAATACCGACACGATAGCTCATGTCGGTAATACTAGTTCGGGGCTATCCCGTTTGCAATATTTAACGGATCGACTCAGACAGCCGGGCTGCCCGGCACAAACTGGAGCAGGTCAATATCGCGCTCCTCGGTCGCCGTAATCACGACCACATCGCCGACCTGGTGGTAGACCAGCCGACAGCCGCGGCAGTGATGGTCGTAGAAGGTCAGGTCGCCGCGGGTGACCGCGTTTTCTTTCAGCGATGCGGGTATCGTAAACTGGTCGGCTTTGGCGAGGAATACGGACACATGAGATGAGCCGTCGGCGTAGAGCAGGTGAATCCCGTGGGCGCCGTCGATTTGAATCTCGCGGCCGCCGATCAATTCGTAGCCCTTGACCGTCTCGCCGGGTACATACCGCATGGCGGCGGCGCAGTAACTCATTGCGGTGCCGGTCACGTCGGTATCGGCAAACATCGCCCCGGCCTCGCGGGCGGCAAAGTGATATTGTTCGAGTTCGTAGTGTTCGGCTTGATGGCGGAAGAGGTCGGCGGCTACGAAAGCGCCCCATACCAACACGACCAGTGCGGCGGCGGCGGCGAGATAGCGGCCGAGACGGAGTGAAGTGATTGGCGGGTTACCGTGCTTACCGGCCCCGCCGGCTGCTAAAGGGTCCGGCCCAACTCCATCCTCGGTGTCCAGCAGGGTAGCAACCTTCGACTTTAAGGTGACAAGGTGCTCTTCCGGCTCGGCCTGCTGACACTTGGCTTTCAAGAAGGCGTGCACTTCCTGCTCGACTTTGTAGATCTGGGAGCAGTGCTGGCACTTCTCGAGGTGAGCTTTGACCTCTTTGGTGTCGACTTCCGAAGCTTCTCTATCAATTATATCATAGAGTAAACTCAGGGCTTCCTGACAGTTCATGTTGTTGCATCCTTCGAGGTACTCTTGATAAATCCATTCCTGATAGCATAATCCAGTAGCTGCTTCTGAAGCAATTTCCGGCCGCGGTGCAGTCGCGACTTTACCGTACCAAGCTGCAGGTCGGCAATGTCCGCAATCTCCTGGTAGGAGAATCCTTCGAGGAAGGACAGGACCACAACGAGGCGGAAATCATCAGGCAATTCCTCTATTGCTTTCTTGACGTCATCGTCAAAAATCTTCGCGAACAGGTGGTGCTCCGGATTGACTTCGTGACCGCTGTCCACCAGATGGCGGTAGAGGTAGTTGTCATCGATGTCGTCAACGTCGACCGCCTGGGGGGCTCGGGACTTGGAGCGGTAATCATTGATGAATATGTTGGTCATGATCTTGAACAACCATGCCCGACAATTCGAGCCCAACTCAAACTTGTCCCAGAACCGGTATGCCTTCACGAAGGTCTCCTGGACGAGATCCTCGGCATCGTTCTGGTTTTTTGTCATCCGAAGCGCCGTTCGATAGAGCGCATCCATGTGGGGCAGCGCTTCCTTTTCGAACTCTCTACGCTTCTGAATCGGTGCTTTCTGGTCGGCCATTACGAGGTACCCTCACTAACTTCCGACCGGACACAAGCACTCAAGCGCACCTGTAACAACATGATACTTTCAGGCAAAGTTCCCATCTGGTCTATTCTCTTCATAAGGGTGAAACATAATCGAGCTTATATTGATGGGGATGGAGCGTCCGCCGGTGGATATGCTATCCCGTGTTTTATTATACAGTTATAAACGCGAACGACAAGCGATTTCCCAAAAAATCGCCGGCGCAAAGTATACTTCGACAGGACATCATTTGACTACTACGTGGATATACATAGCAATATCACCGTATTGGGTGGGTATCT
>WJMS01000250.1 GCA_014727815.1 candidate division GN15 bacterium | reverse complement strand
TTACCGAGATACGACAGCGCCAGGTAATACTGCGCCGTGTCGACCACCGACTCACCGGGATAGTTGAAGACAATCGCCTGGAAATAGTCGATCGACTGCAGGTACTTCTCCTCGTTGTAGTGCTTCAGCCCGGCCTCGTACAACTGGTCGGCCGTCATATTCGCCAGCGATGGCCGCCCGCCACAACCTAACATCGCCGTGCCGGAGATAACCAATAGAAGGGCAACCGTGATGATCGAATCGCGAAGTCTCATGCTTGATACGTCTCCTTCAACATCTTATACGTCTCAAGCACCTTGTTGAGGTATCTTTTGGGCAGGGGATGGTTCTGCCGAAGCATACTTCGCACCCGCGTCTCACCCATATTGTAGGCCACCAGGGCCTCCTTGATATCACCAAACTTGAGAATCTGCTCGAACAAATGCTGCGTGCCCAAACTGATATTCGTCTCCGGTTTGAACAGGGTCTCATCCCCCTCCCACTCGATCCCCGAACGGGTGGCCAGGTCCTCACCCACAAACGGCATCACCTGCATCAACCCCGATGCCCCTACCGGCGAGCGCTGGCCTTTGCGGAACGATGATTCCGTCAGGATGATCGCCACGATAAACATGGGATCATAGTCGTACTTTTCACTCTCGCTGTAAATCACATCCGTCAGCCGCCGCACCTCGTCCTCGGTGAAACCGATCTGGAAGTCATCGATTGCCTTGAATATCTGCAGTTTCTCCTGCAGTTCGGTGATCCGCGTCTGCTGACTGCGAATCTGGCGCTCCAGTTCGAACTTCTCGATCACCATATAAACGAGCAAACCCGATTGCAGCAGGTACACCAGCACCAGCAAAAACGCAATCGGGCGCGACAGAAATATACCGAGCTTTTCAACCTGTATCATGGCTGTGTTCTCTCACCACCGACGCTACAAGGTCATATCCGTCCACACGGTCAACCCGGACCCGGAGCAGATCCCCAACCGCGAGATTCTCGCCGGTCACCGACACTTCCTGGTCGATCTCGGGACAATCCCCGGCGGTGCGGCCCAGTCCGACTCCATTATCGTCAACCGCATCAATGATAACCGTCTGCAAACTGCCTATCAAGGAGTTATTTCGCTCGAACGCGATCTCCCGCTGCAGGTTCATCAGCTCATCCATTCGCTCCAGCGTCACCTTCTCCGGCACCTGCGAAGCCATCTGCTCGGCCGGCGTACCCTCCTCGGGCGAGTATGGAAAGACGCCCATGCGATCGAATCGGTAATACTCCACAAAGTCCCGCAACTCTTCGAACTGACCGTCAGTCTCCCCCGGGAAGCCAACTATAAACGTCGTGCGCACCACCGCATCATCACTGGTCGCCCGAATTCGCTCGAGAATGTGCTCAACATGGCTGCGCTCAACCCGACGGCGCATGGCCGTTAGAATCTCCGAGTTGATATGCTGCAGCGGGAGATCGAAATAGTTGAGGGTCTTGTTGTCAGCCGCCATGTAGTCGACCAGAGCATCATCGAGCGCCGCCGGATACAAATACATCAGCCGAATCCACTCGATCCCGTCGACCTGCTCCAGCTCCTTCAAGAGATCGAGAATCCCCGGACGGCCGGGCAGATCGTACCCGTAACACGTCGCCTCCTGCGACACCAGAATCAACTCCTTCTTGCCATTGGTGGCCAGGAAACGTGCCTCATTGAGGATCGAATCAATCGGCCGACTCCGAAATCGCCCCCGCATCCCGGGTATCGCACAGTAGGTACACGCTCGATCGCAGCCATCCGAAATCTTAAGATACGCATAAGGATACGGCTCGGCGATAAAGCGATGCTTCCACGAGATATAGCCCAGCTTGCGGGTCTCCAGCTTGACGGTTCGCTCCGGACGGTGCCCGTTGCCGTTGTTGCCGCCAACCGCCCGGGCGATTGAGTTGAGTGCGCCATGCCCGAACGTCCCGTCGAGTTCCGGCATCTCCTTGAGCATCTCGTCGCCATAGCGCTGGGTCAAACAGCCGGTCGCCAGCAGCGTCTTGAGCTGTCCCGATTGCTTCAGCTGCCCCAGACGGATGATCTCATTGATCGATTCCTCTTTGGCTGCCGTAATAAACCCGCACGTGTTGACAATCACCGATTCGGCCTCTTCCGGGCTGCCGACCGGCTCATGCCCCGCATCGATCAGCCGAGCCGAAATGTAGTCGGCATCAACGTCGTTTTTGGGGCAGCCAAGCTTGTGTACAAAAAACTTCATCTCAGGGCATCTCGATTACATCGACCGAATCCGGAAACGACGGCTCAAACCGGTCCACTGTGCAGCTGTCCTGCGGCTCAATCCGCTCAAACACGATCCGGTTCAACTCCTCGTTGACATCGAAGTACTCAATCCGATCCAGCGTCTTGCCGTCGTCGTTCAGAAAAACCGTCAGGGAATCGGGAAGGCCGACCACATCATCGGTGCGGCGGTACAGTCGATAGGCCGAATCGGGCTGTATGATAACGGTTTTGAAGAATTCGTCAAGGTTGATAATAAACGAGATCTCGGTCGACCGCTCGTAACCCGGCGGCAACCGTTCCACCGTTACCTGGGCGTGACGCCTGGAGTAACTGTACAACTTCTCCCCGGTCGACAGGTACTCGTCAGCGCCAAGCTCAATCCAGTAGCGATTGTCAGCCGCTATATAGGCCGAGCCAACCGCCGTATCGACCCGGTCGAAAATGTCCGACTCGATGATCGATAGAAACGCTATCTCCGTGCACGCCGCCTGCCCCAGCTCGGCCTTGATCACCTCAAACCGATCAGGCTCATCGGCAAACACACCTGTCCCGGCCGACAGCAGCAGAACCACTGTTAGAATATATCTCATAATCACTTATACACGGAATGCCGGCTATTTGTTGTCGGCGTCGGAGGACGCTGATACTGTCGACGATTCCCCGGAGAAGAGCGCTTCGACATAATTCCGGTCGACAATCACATCCCGCGCCTTGGAACCATCAAATGGCGAGACAATCCCGGCCTGCTCCAGCCGGTCGATCAACCGCGCCGCCCGCTGGTAACCGATACCCAGCCGACGCTGCAGCAGTGAGACCGAGCCCTGCTTGTGCCGCAGACAAACCTCACAGGCCTCCTTAAACAGCGGATCACCCAGATCAACTTCCTGCTCCGGCGCATCGGAGGTCGACTGGCTGATACCCGTCAGCGTCATCATATCCAGACCCTGCTCGCGGATGAAAGTCACGATCTGCTCGGTTTCGTCGCTGGAGATCCACGCCCCATGCACCCGCATCGTCTCCGGCTGCCCCGACGCCAGATAGAGCATATCGCCCGCCCCCAGCAGCTTCTCCGCGCCGTTGGCATCGATAATCGTCCGAGAATCTACTTTCGATGACACCTGGAACGCAATACGCGCCGGGAAGTTAGCCTTGATCAACCCGGTTATCACATCCACCGATGGCCGCTGCGTGGCCAGAATCAAATGAATCCCCACCGCCCGCGCCATCTGGGCCAGACGGGTGATCAGCACCTCGGTCTTGCTCGATGTCGCCGCCATCATCAGGTCAGCCAGCTCATCGACAAAAACCACGATATACGGCAGCCGATCCTCCGGCTGCTTCTGCTTCTTATTGTAATCTTCGATATTGCGCACCGATGCGTCCGCCAGCCGCTTGTATCGATTCTCCATCTCCCGCACCAGATCGTTGAGCACCCGCTCCGCCTGCTTCGGCTTCGTCACCACCGGGCGCCCGAGATGCGGGACACCATCGTAGACCGACAATTCGAGCATCTTCGGATCAATGAAGATAAAGCGCACCTGCAGCGGATGCAGCCGATACAGCAGCGATGTTATCAGGACATTCATACAGACCGACTTGCCCGAACCGGTCGCGCCGGCAATCAGCAGATGCGGCATTCTGGCCAGATCGGCCACGAACGGCTTGCCGGAGATCGTCTTGCCCAGCGCCAGCGGCAGTATCAGCTTCGGATCGCTGAACTTGTCAGAATCTATCACATCCCGCAAGAAGACCGACTGCGGTGAACGGTTGGGAATCTCCACCCCTACCGCGGCTTTCCCCGGAATCGGCGCCACAATCCGGATCCGCTTCGCCCGAAGCGCCAGGGCCAGGTCATCGGAGAGATTGATTATCTGGTTGACCTTTACCCCCGTCCCCGGCTTGAACTCATAGCGGGTAATCACCGGCCCCGGGTAGGATTCGATATTGCCCTCGATCTTCACCCCAAACGTCTCAAGCGTCTCCTTGAGCATCCGGGCGGTCATCGTAGTCTCTTCGGCGTTTACCGCAATGCCGGTGTTCGGATTCTCAGTAAGCAAATCGCGGCCGGGATACGTGTACTTCACCGACTTGATCTGCACCGGCTCGGCAAACTTCTTCAGCGTTGCCCGGCGCGACCGGGTCTCTTTGTGCTCATCCGACGTATCCTCGGACTCCACCGGTCGTGTCGGAGCCGCCGCGCCCGTATCATACGCCGCCGGCTCGTGCCGCTGGGGACCAACCGGCTCTTCATCGTCTTCTTCCAAAGATGCCGTCCGCTCGGGAATAATCGAGCCGATCCGGTCTATCATCGAGCCGAGAAACGCCGCTACGGCCTTGAACTGAGCAGCCCCGGGCAGCCTGATCCGCACGGACAGAAGCGGCGTAATCGATGTGTACATGGCAATCAGGATGAGGATAATCCCGGCCAGCACAATGTACGAACCGGTCACCCCAAAGACCTTTACCGACAACCCGGTCAACTGCTCCCCCAGATAGCCACCGATTGCCGGCGTATCCGTTGCGAGAGTCCGGGCTGCTATGATATGGATGTTGTAGATCATCGAGCCGCACAGCGAAATCACGAACAGCAGGAAGCCGTTCACCTGCAATTTCTGGGTCAGCTCCGATGAAAACAGCCTTAGTGACAGCACCAGCAGCGAAAACGGCACAAAATAGCCCAGCCATCCGAGCAGCGCCGTAAAGACAAACGACAGATACGCCCCCATCATGCCGCCCTGGTTGTGATACTGGACCTCGAATGGATTGAGATGACCATCGACTTCGCCCGTAATCCGGGCGTCGTCAATCGATCGGTGGGTAATCAGGGAAACAAGGATCAGCAGACTGAGCAGGAAAAGAATTCCCCCCAGCAGCTTCTTCCGGCGGGAGATCGCCTCACTCTTTTTGCTTCGCCGTGCCATAGGACCTTAAAGTGTGGCGAAAGCAGCCCTCGAATGCAATTAAAAATGGGAAAAAAAGAGGCAGGGGCGAACCCCTGCCTCGATACTCAGCGGACCATACTTACTTGCGGACAGCGTCCTTCAGGTTCTTGCCTGCCTTGAAAACGGGAACCTGCATCGCGGGAATCTCGATCGTCGCGCCGGTCTGCGGATTGCGACCGGTGCGGGCTTTGCGATTGGAGACGGCGAACGTGCCGAAGCCGGAGAAGCTGACCTTCTCGCCCTTCTGCAGCTGATTGGTGATACCGTCCATGAACGCTTCGAGCGCCTGGGTTGCCTGCTTCTTGCTGATTCCGGAATTCTCGGCCATCAGATTGATCATTTCTTCCTTGGTCATGAAAAATCCCCCGTAGGATTATGATGGTTAATGGTTACAGGATGTTTTACATGCTAAACTCTCCCCCGAAAAACCGCGCTGAAGCGGCCTCTGTCAACAACAAATAGCCGAAAAATGTTGATTTTGCAGCGTTTTTCCCGTTCGGAGCGGCGTCTTACCGGAAGCCCTGGAAGTACGAACTGGATAGCGGGCTCTCCGAGTTCTCGAGCTTAATTGACGGCAGCGCAGTAACATAGAGCCGAAATCCATACCCCCGGTTGGAGCCCACTGGCACCCAGTAAAACGACCCGGTCCAGCAATGCAGATTTTTTACGATACTGATCTGATTGTTGACCGTCCGGTGCCGCTCGAAGTCATAATAGTGGGAATAATTGACAGCCGTCGTCGGAGTCAGGTTAAATCGAAGATTCAGCCGCGCGAAGGCTCGCTTGGTGTAAATCCCCGAATGCAGGCCGCTTTCAGAGAAGGTATACGACGCCGACAGGTTCCAGCCGCGCCCGGAGCCGCTTGCGCCCGCCGGTTGGGCCGTCGCCGGGGCCGGTTGATTGAGCTGCCCGGCCGAATCGGCGCCCTGAAGGTTGACCAGGTCGGCATCAAAAATTGACTGCTGGCCGGCCAGCGAAACCGAAGCGTTAAACTCAAACGACTCCAGATACGGCGAGAAAAAGCTCAGATCATCCGTCCCCGGCTTATACAGCGAGTGCCGCATGCTGCCGTAAAACTTGATATTGGGCAGCACCGAGGATTGGAAACTGGTGGTCAAATCCGAGAACGGTCGCTCCGGACGCTCGAAATCGTAGCTGAACCCGTGGGTGATCGAAACCAGTTCCAGGTTTCGCTCAGCCTCCCCCGCCGCAATCTTGGCCTGGTAAACGTGGTTGATGCTCATCGACATGAGCGAACTGGTCCGGGTATTCCCCGCCCCGCCGCCGGCGTACGATCGGACCTCGGGATGCCGGTCCACCTCCGGCCGGAAACTGTAACTCACGCTGGGGCTGATCACCTGCCGAAGCCCGACCAGGCCGAACGCATTCGGATAGACCGTACCATAGAGCTTGGTGTTCAGGTTGGCGCCGACATCGTACGAGTACGTGCGATACTGAGTCGGCTCGAGCCCGGCGTCGCGAAGCTGATCCGTTGAATACAGATTGAACCAGGTCTCGCTGTAGTTCAGGCTTGGATTGAACACCAGATACCGGAACAGCTTCAGCGGCGCCCGGACCGACACGGCATGGTTGGCCTTGCTGTACTTCTTGCGGCTCCGGCGCGACAGTGTGTCCTGTGAAAGAAACGTCGAGTCGACGAATCCGCCGGTAACGACGGTATCGATCTGCATCAGTGTATCGTCCACAATAAGCGTGTCAATCGTCGTATCAACCGGGATCGTATCGATCAAGTACTCCGCCTCCAGCGCCGAGTCGATCGTGATCCGGCTGGAGAAGTTCTCAAAGTTTGGCCGATAGGTCACCACGATATCGTTATACCAGGAGCGCTCCAGCTCCCCCTGCTCGTTCACTCGACCTTCGCCGAACGGATTCCACGCCGGTAGAGACAGCCCGAGCGTCGGCAGCCGGTCGACCCGCGACTCGGCATCGAGATCGACATCATGCGACACCTTACCCGACAGCGAAACTTTCGAACCAAACCGTTTGGTGAAGTTGATCTCCGAGCGCGTATTCCGGTTGAGGCGGTCTTCGAGATCCGTCGAAAAGTCATTGTAGTAAGTCGCATCGGACTGGTACTCACCATTCGCCGCAATCTTGAACGATGGCGATATGTCATGGTTGTGCGACCCCCGGAGCGCCCAGCGTGTGCCGCCAAATTCGCGGCCCTCGGTGCGGTCGTAGTTGGTCTCCCGGGCGTAGTTGAGCGTGAAGTTGCCGTTGAACGCGTACCGCTTGTTCCAGGTCACCTTTCCGAACAGGTTAATCGTGCGATCACGTTCGTAGTAGTCCAGCGCACCCTGGACATCCCAGTACTCCGATGCCGCCCAGTAGTAGCCGACATTGCGAAGGTAGCGTTCGCCCCGTTCGATATTCCCGAACGTAAACGGCAAAAAGCCCGAATGCCTCCCCTTCTTCAGCGGAAAGACATAGTACGGCAATGCCAGCAGCGGCAGGCGACCGAGATAGAACACGACCGGCTTGGCGATCAACTTGTCGTTCTGCATCAATTTCATATTGTCCGAATAGAAATGGAAGTGCGGCTCCTCCAGATCACAGGTCGTGTAACGCCCCTCCTCGACATAGAAGATGTCCTTGCGTGCCCGAAACACCCGCTGGCCGTAATAGTAACCGGTCTCGTAGTCTGATTTTGATTTGACGATACGCCCCTTCTCGGTCTCAATCGAGTACTCGAGATAGTTGCCGAACAACTCCTCATCGCCGTCCTTCAGGATTATCGGGATCGGATTCGGCTGCACTACCCGGCGCAGGGCGTACTCATCCCGGCCCGAGTCGGCCGCCACATCGGCCGAGTAGGCCCGGATCATCTCCCGGTCGGTGAAGTACTCTATCTGAAAGGCATCGAGGATGACCTCGCCCGATGTGACATGCGCGCCCTGCACCAGCGTGATCAGGGAATCATCGAGTTCGTACAGGATATACTCGGCGTTGTAGTCGATCGTATCGACCACCCGCACGGCAACACTGTCCGTTTGCGTGACCTTCCCGCTCAGATACGTTCCGATCGCTCCGCCGATCACCTCGACCTGATTCAGCCGCTCATCAACCGCCGTCAGATAGATAGTGTCTCCGGATACCGTGTTCTCAGACATCTCGGGACGGCCCCGCGACGACGGGTAGTACCAGGCATAGGCCTGCCCCCAGCAGGTAATCCTGTCGATCTCGCCCCCGACGAAATCGATTATCAGCCGTCGGCCGGTGAGTATCGACTGATCGACAAAACTCGAATCCTCCTCAAGCGGCTCCTGGAAATCACCGCGGGCTGAATCGATCACATCGATCTGCCGCAGCACATTGGCAAACATATCCATCGAGATCAGCGAACCGGAGATCACCGACTGCCCCCGCCGCGCCACCGGATCCTCGAACAGATCGAGCACCATCTCATTGCGATCCATGATCGCACAGCCGGCCTTGGCCGACATGTCCTGCGAATTGATCGTCACATCACCCGAGGCCTGCGCTGTCTCCGTTTTGGTGTCGTAGTCGATCCGGTCGGCGATCACCTCGATCATATTGGCCGTGTCTGGGTAGTTGAGCAGCATCGTCGGCCGCTCTTCCATCCGATAGAATTCGTCATCCCGATCGATATAGGCATGCTGCCCGGTCGCAAACAGCGAGTCGGTCAGTGACCACAGCTCAACATAAGAGCCGAGCGCCACGGCGTCGCGCTTTTCCAGATTGTACGAGACCGAATCGGCCTGGAGGTGGAAGTCTTCTTCCTTGATTACCACATTGCCGCGCAGGATGACATCCTGCCCCTTGCGCCAGACCGCCGAATCACAGAAGATAGTGCCGGTGCCGGTCTGAAAGATGACATTCCCCGAGACGTAATGGGTTTCGGGATCGGTGTCAAAGACGATTTCGAAATTGTCGGCATGTTCGAGATACAACCGCCCACCCTGCTGAGCCACGGCGACCCCGAGCAGCAGCATCGCCGCCACCAATGCCCCCCAGGCCGGTAACCGCCTATCCACCGGCAATAGCCCCCGCGAGCGCCGCCCGATACTCGGCGAGTTTATCTCGCTCGGCGCCGCCAATCTGTGCCGCCGTCGGACTCCCCCCGCCGCGCAATCCAAGTGTGTCACACAGCGACCGGGCCAGATTCCCGGCATGCAGCCCGGTGTCGGGATGCACCCCAATTACCAGTCGATCGCCAACCAGCAACATGGCCACACCACCAATCTTCTCGGCTGCCTGTCCCACGAGCGAGGCGGCCGCGCCCGGACCAATATCAGCAACTGCTTCGACCACCACCTGAACCGAATCAACCGATTCGGCCCGAGTCGCCAATTCAGCAGCCCGAATCGGCAACAGCTGTTTCTGCAGCGAGCTTAGCTGTTTCTTCTGATCTTTCTGCTCCCGCTGCAGCTTGTCGAACTTATCCGGCAGGTCTTCGAAATGGCAGGTCAGCTCGCGCGCCAGCGATTCGGTGACCGCAAACCGTCGCTGGTAATCAGCCAGCGCCTGCTGCCCGGCCAGGAAAGTGATCAGGATCCGACCTCGCTGCTTCTCACTACCGATAATCTTCACCAGGCCAACCTCGGCGGTGCTCAGGCAATGCGTCCCGCCGCAGGCGGACCAATCCAGATCGCCAATCCGAATCACCCGAAGCGGCCCGGAGCGATCAGGTGTCTTCCGAAACGGTACTTGATCAATCTCGTCCGGCGGCACAATCCGAATCGTCACCGGCTCATTGGCTCTGACGATCCGATTGACCTCACGCTCGATCACCGTCAGCTGCTCCGCTGTGACCTCCGTTGACGGCACCTCGATTGCGCCGTACTCCTCGCCCAGGTGCACCGACACCGTCTCCCATCCGAAATGCTGACCCGCCACCGCGCTGATCAGGTGCTGCGCGGTGTGCTGCTGACGATGCCGCCAGCGGCGCTCTTCATCGATCCGCCCTACCACCTTCTTGCCGGTCTCTTCGATCGCACTCGCCAGCACGTGACGAACATCGCCGGCCTCGGTCTCAACCACATCGACAACCGCAATGTCGTCGATTCTCCCCCGGTCGGCCATCTGCCCGCCCGACGTCGGGTAAAACGCCGAACGGTCAAGCGCAACCCACGGACCAGTGTCATCGCGCCCGACCGCCGTCACCGTTGCCTCAAACACCAGCAGCGATGGGTCGGTATAATACAACCGATCAGTCAAGGCTCAACTCCATCTGGGTCGGACCGAACATATCGGGATTGGCCGCACGAAAAACCGGTGCAACAGTAGCCGTGTACAGCAATGACTGCCCGGTGCGCGCAAACGAGCACAACTGAAAGAGAAGCAATTCCAAAATAACACCCAGCATGCCGGTCAGCCCCGAGGTCACCGCCAGGGCAAGCTGCTCCACAATCACCCACAGGATCACAAACGGCACAAAAAACAGCAGATAGTATCCATAGAGTTTTACACCGTGTGAGCGCAGAAAGTCGAACGTCCCCCGCAGCGCCTCGTTGATCCCGGCCTCGGGTCGCGCCGATCGGTGCATCCGCAGCGCTTCCGAAATGACCACACCGACTACAACAAACAGCACGATCACCACCAGCCGAAGACCCCGACCGGCCAGAAACCCCAGCCCGAACTTCCCGAAAAGATCAGCCGGCGCCAGCGCGCTCAGCCCCTGCCCAATAAACAGCAGCAACAGGTAAATCGGCAGCATCACCAGCGTGATAACCAGGTGCCTGCTGAATAGACGCGCGGCACTATCAAAGAACTCTCCCCGGTCCAGTCCCCGCCCTCGCAGAAATGACAGGTAGATGCCGCCGTTGAGAAACTGCTTCACCAGCAGGCTCAGAATCGCAAACGACAATAGCATCACCAGCAGGGTCACCGTCGCCCCCTCGCGTGTGCCGGCCAGCTCGACAAGCGTCCCCACCGACCAATCCGACACCAGCGGCGAGCCGGCCACCGAATGCTCCAGCGTGTAGCCCGTCACGATCCAGACCGGCGCCGTCAACAGCAGCGCCAGCACCAGCTTGACGATATAGAGCGCCGACCACAGCCGGATATGCCTGCGGAAATTACCCAATCCTGTCGATAGCGTCGCCACGCTCACCACCCCCACAGCATCGAGTGCAGTGATTCCACAAGGAACGTCAACCCCGAAAACAGCCGCAGCCCGGACGAATTGACCCGCTCGGCCGACAGGGAGTTGTTGAAGTAGTTCTCATCGATAACCACCGCCGTATCGGGATCGATTATCGCAAGCGTGACTCGATTCTCGTCCCGGACCGTTAACTCATGAATCCCCGCCGGCGTGGCCACAACCGTATCCAGCACCAGCCCACCATCGAAAACAAGGCGCATCGGCAAGGTCGATGACACCGGATGGCTGACCGTGTAGCGCACCGTATTCTCGAAATACGCCACGCGCTGGCTGTCTGCATCCAGCGAATCCGCCCGCGACGAGCTCAGCTCGGTAATCGCGTAGTCCGGCTGGACCATCACCTGTACTATCTCACGTGCCAATCCGGCATAGGCGTCAGGCAGGTAGCGATCGGCAATCACATACAGATCTTCAGGACTCGGTCGCGTGAAAGCGTGAGTGGCCACATACTCCCGCCAGAATTCGTCCTCACGCTCGGGCCCCATCAGCCCCACCAGCGTGCCTACTACCTCCGCGCCCTTCCCGTAGATTCCCGTGAAGTAGGTATTGCCTCGGTAACTGCCAGCCGAATCATCGATCGACTCGAATGCGAAATGTACGTTCGATTGCATCCGGCTAAAGGCACTGAAATCGACTCGCAAGCCGAAGTAGTCGATCAGCGAACCACGGCCGGCACAGTAGTCCTCAACAATCCGACCCGTGAAATACTGTGTGATCGACTCATCGAGCCACGGATGCCAGGCCTGGTTGCTGTACAGCATACCGAAGAACCACTGGTGGATCGTCTCATGAACAACCGCTACGCGCGGGAAGCCGGTCCAGCTTCCTTCTCCGGGCGACGGCAGCCAGATCATGCGCGGCAACTCGAGGGCGCCGTCGAAATCAAACGCCCCGATCACCGACACAAACTCATCGAACGGGTAAGCACAAATCGAATCAGACAGATATCGCAACGTGAAATCAACCCACGCTGCCACCGAATCAACCATCCACCTCTCACCCTCCCGATACCAGAGAGTATGCCTGATTTCCCCCACCTCGCGAATGGACGGTCGGTAGTGACTCGACATGAACAGGGGAACATCAAGCGATCTGTCCATCTCGACCTGCACGTGAACAACACCGTCGCTCGAATCGACCCGGCCAATCCCCGGCCCGATCACCTGCAGACTGTCCGGGACAGTAATCATCAGCGAATAGTCAAACAGATCCCCGCACGGCTCGATATACCACTTGTCGTAGTCGATGATCATCCAGCCGTCATCGCTGCGCGGCGCCGGCACCGGCAGCCACGATTCCAGGCGAACGCGCTCCGCGTCATAGCCGAACCGGTCACCCTCCTCCGGGATAGTGGCGTGAAAGACCACCCGTATGGCTACGGAATCGGCGCGCTCGGGCGGGCCCAGGATGACAAACGCGTCGTTCCCGTCGACCCTGAGTCCACCTGTATAGTTACGACCATTGACGAACACCGAATCAACCTGCACGCCGCAGTCCCGAACCGGTTCAATGGCCGCCTGCTCGCTTTCGCAGATCTGATTCGGATAGAGGCGGAAGTGCAGCGTGCTGTCACCCGCGGGAATACCCACCGCCGGCGACGTGTACATGCCGGACACGATCATGCTTTCCGCATCCAGCGCAGCCGTTACCTCCAGCCGCTCATACGCTGCCGCACCCGCTGTCCACACCAACAGCAGAAAAACACTACGCCATGCTGTTCTCAAGGCTGCCGATCCCCTCAATACGAACCTCGATCGTGTCGCCTGATTTCATCGGTGCGATCCCCGAGGGCGTCCCAGTCGAGATGAGGTCGCCGGGGACCAGGGTCATGATCGACGAGATGTACTCTATCAGGAACGGAATGTCGAAGATCATCTGGACCGTACGTCCCGACTGCTTCGTCTCGCCGTTGTGAATACCCTCGACCAGGACATCGCGGTAGTCATAGTCCGTCACGACCCAGGGCCCGACCGGACAGAAGGTATCGAAGCCCTTGGCGCGTGACCACTGACCATCCGGTTTCTGAAGATCCCGCGCCGTCACATCATTGACACAGGTGAACCCGAAAACATACTGGTCAACATCCTCGCGGGCGACATCCTTGGCCGTCTTCCCGATAATCACCCCGAGTTCGGCCTCGTAGTCGACCCGCTCAGAAACAGTCGGGTGGACGATCTTGTCATGCGGTCCGATGATCGACGATGGCGGCTTGAGAAAGATCAGCGGCCGCTCCGGCGCTTCGTCGGCCGAATACGATGCTTTCACATGGGCGTGGTAGTTCAAACCGATACAGACGATCTTGCTGGGCTCGCACGGCGCCAACAGCGTGACATCAGCCGGCGCGAGCGTGTTCCCGGTCGGCTTGCCGTCGAGCCATGGCGCGGCTGTAAATGGGGTGATAGTCTCTTCATCGAGCCGGCCATAGGCGATCTGGCCCTGGTTGTCCCGGAAGCGTACGAATCGCTGACTCATAGTTGCTGTATTCCTTTCAGGTAGGCGACGATACTCTCCCGATTGGCCTGCGGATCATAACCGCCCTCGACAAACGACACCAGGCGGCCATCGCAAACCTCCCGGGCGCAGTCGGCCAGACGAGTACCGAGCGTCTGGTACGTGTGTTCCGTAAAAGTGAGCATGCCCAGCGGGTCACGCTGGTGCCCGTCAAATCCGGCCGAGACAATAAGCAGGTCCGGATCGTACCGGCGCAGCTCCGGGATGATCTCCCGTTCGAACAAGTCGCACTCGGCATCATGCCCGGTCCCGGCCGGCAGCGGGAAATTGCGAGTGAAGCCCTCCCCCGCGCCCTCGCCGATCTCTCCGGCCGCGCCGGTCCCCGGATAATACGGATACTGGTGGGTCGACACATAGAGGACATCGTCTCGCTCGTAGAAGATCTGCTGGGTACCGTTGCCGTGGTGCAGGTCGAAGTCGATAATCGCTACTCTATCCGCTCCGTGCTTGTCCCGTGCATACTGTGCCCCAATTGCCGCCTGGTTGATCAGGCAGAAGCCCATCGACCGCGATAACTCGGCGTGATGACCGGGCGGTCGGCCGATAACAATCGACATCGAAGGGCCCCCACCAAACGATGTATCGATCGCGCTGAGCAGCATGTCCGACACCACCACGGCCGCTTTGTACGATGTTTCCGTCACAAATGTGTCGGCGTCGTATTGCCCCCCGCCATGCTCGGCAAACGACTTGAGCTGGTCCAGAAACGTCCGGTCGTGTACCGCGTAGATCGGCTCCTCACCAAACGACCGCAGCTCGATTGCCGTCAGTGAGACCGGCGGCGAGTCACTGGTAAGC
>WJMS01000249.1 GCA_014727815.1 candidate division GN15 bacterium | reverse complement strand
TGCTGACACCGGACCGTCGCGCCTTCCGGAGAAACTGGTGGCCGGCAAATGAGATATCCGATACGACCGTTGCCGCCGCTTGATCAACTCAAGATCGCAATCGTTCACGAGTGGTTTGTCGACTACTCCGGCTCGGAGCGGGTGATCGAGCAACTACTGAATATCTTTCCGCACGCGGACCTGTTCGCCCAGGTCGATTTCCTGCCTGACGATTTGCGCTGGTTTATCAAGCACAAGCCCGTCACGACATCCTTCATTCAAAAACTGCCGGGGGCAAAAAAGCACTATCGGCAGTATCTTCCGCTCATGCCGCTGGCGGTCGAGCAGTTTGACCTGACCGGCTACGACCTCGTGATTTCCAACAACCATGCCGTCTCCAAAGGCGTGATCACCGGACCGGACCAGATCCACATCTCCTATGTCCAGTCGCCGATACGCTATGCCTGGGACCTGACGCACCAGTATCTGCGAGAGTCCGGCCTGAACGGCGGTGCCAAAGGCTGGCTGGCCCGGTTGATGCTGCATGGCATCCGCAACTGGGACGCGCGTACGGCCAACGGGGTCGATCGTTTCGTCGGCAACTCCGGCTTTATCGCCCGCCGGATCGGCAAGGCGTACCGCCGCGAGGCCGATGTCATCTATCCGCCGGTTGATGTTTCCGCGTTCGAGTTGTATGAGCAAAAGGAAGATTTCTATCTCACCGCGTCGCGCATGGTGCCGTACAAGAAGATCGATCTGATCGTGGACGCATTCACGGCGACCCCGGAGCGACAACTCATGGTGATCGGGGACGGTCCGGATTTTGACAAGATCCGTGCCAAAGCCGGCCCGAATGTTACCCTCATGGGGTATCAGCCGTTCGATGTACTGCGCCACTACATGCAGCGGGCACGGGCGTTTGTGTTTGCGGCTACCGAAGATTTCGGGATCATCCCGGTTGAGGCCCAGGCCTGCGGCACTCCCGTAATAGCGTTCGGGCGGGGCGGCGCAACCGAGACGGTGGTCGACGGCCAAACCGGCGTGTTCTTCAACGAGCAGAGCGTGGCCAGTCTCAACCGGGCGGTGGCTCAGTTCGAGTCGTCGCGCGCGGCGTTCGTTCCAACCGGAATTCGCGCCCATGCCCTGAAGTTCTCGATCGAGCGATTCCAGCGTGAGTTTCGCCAGCTGGTAGTCGATACGGTCGACCATATGACGGCGAAGCCGACCGAGAGGACCGTGCAGCGGCTGGCGCTGGTCGGCCCGGAAAGCGAGTTACCCGAGGTCCGGACGCGGACCGCTCGGGTCGGATAATACCTCCGACATTCCCTCTGGCAACGAAACATAGCGTCTCTTCTGACGTCTAATCCGCTTTACTCGGAACGAGGACAGCCCTATCATGGGCAGACCCTAAGGACGCTATGAGAACAACGACTCCCCGCCGCCCGACCGACTATACCGAAGGGTCGATCATTGGTTCGATCCTCAGTATGGGGCTGCCCTCCATGATGGGCTTTTTGGCCCAGCATATTTACTCGATGGCCGACATGTTCTGGGTGTCGCGTCTGCCCGAGGGAGAGGCAGGCGTCGCGGCAATAACCTTCTTCAACAATATGATGTGGCTGCTGTTTGCCTTCAACCATATGGTGGGGCCGGGGTCGGTGGCCGTGATCTCACGGCGCTATGGTGAAAAGGACTTCCTGCGCACGGAGCAGGCAATCAAGGAGACCTTTCTGCTCAAGTTCGGGCTTGGTGTCCCGCTGGCTATAGTCGGCTGGATATTCCTGCCGGAGCTATTGATGTTGATCGGCGCCGAGGGAGATGCCCTGCGACTGGGGATCGTGTACGGCCGTGTCATGCTGGTGGGACTGCCGATCATGTACACGACCTATTCGGTCTTCACGGCCATGCGCGGGGTGGCCAATCCGCAATTGGCCATGGCCCTGATGATAGGTTCGAACGTACTGAATATCGCCCTTGACCCGCTGTTCATTTTCGGGTATGCCGGCTTGCCGGCAATGGGCATCCGCGGCGCGGCAGTAGCCTCGGTGTCGTCGTTCACCCTGACCCTCACCATCGGCGTGCTGTTGTTCTTCCTGGGCCGGACGAATGTCCCGTTGCGATTGCGCAGTGCCGCCCAGCCGCATCTCCAGTCGATGTGGCAGATTCTCAAGATTGGCATCCCGGCCTGGCTGGGGGAGCTTTCGTTCTCGGGTTCACGCCTGCTGTTGACGCCGATTATTGCGACCTTTGGCACGGCTGTCGTGGCCGCCTACGGCGCCGGGACCCAGCTCTTTGCCTTTGGTATCATGGTACTGGTGGGCATCGGGCTCGGGCTGTCATCGTTGATCGGTCACAATGTCGGCAGCGGCAAGCTGGAGCGGGCCAAGCAGACGGCCGACCGGGCGATCCTGCTGGCGGTGGGGGTGATGACCGTGCTGGGTGTTCTGACCCTGATCTTTGCCCGCTACTACATGAACCTGTTTTTCAGTTCACCGGAGACAGTCGCGCATGGCGTTGAACTGCTCCGTATCTGGGCGATCGGGTTTCCGTTCTTTGGTGTCTTCATTATGCTCGAGAATATCCACACGGGCGTGGGGCTGAATACACCGATGATGGTATTTGTGTCGATCCACTCATGGGGTTTCCAGATCATTCCGGCGGTGGTGGTGACGCAGGTGTTTGGCCTTGATCAAACGGCTATCTGGGCGGTCTTCGGCGCCTCGGGCGCGCTCAGTTCACTGCTGTTCTACCTGTACTACCGTCGCGGGCGCTGGCTGACAGTGAAAGTGTAGCTCGTCCCGTATATCTTTGTTAAACTCCGGACTTAGAATATCAAACCTCGGGAACTGACTGCCTCACAGTCGGCTTCTACAGGAAACAGGGACCGGTTGGTCGACGAGACCAGGTGACTAAAATGCGGACATTCTGGACTTATGTTAATGTATTTCTCATCGAACTACCCGAGAAAGAGCTTGTTAGAGAGGGCATGATCGTATACAATCGTTGGCAATGAGGTCCAAACGACCCTGTTTTGTACCGCTCCACGGTGTTTCAGTAGAAAAGTCTATCCGTATGTGAGGATTGCAATATGGCAAAAAGTGACGCCACGGAAAAGGCGCGCCAGATTGAGTTAGAAAACCGGGAATGGATCGAGTCGCTTGACTATGTCTATCAGAGTCAAGGCGCCGACCGGGTGCGTGAACTGCTGCGGCGATTGCAGCTGCGCACCCAGCAGCTTGATATTCCCATTCATTTCACCGCCAACACTCCCTATGTCAACACTATTCCGGTCGATCGCCAGCCGGCCTTTCCGGGCAGCCGCGAGATTGAACGCCGGATCAAGAGTATCATCCGCTGGAATGCCATGGTCATGGTGGTTCGGGCGAATCGCGAGTCGAGCGGAATCGGCGGTCACATTTCCACCTACGCGTCTTCGGCAACGCTTTTCGAAATCGGCTTCAATCACTTTTTCAAAGGCCGAACTGATGATCAACCGGGTGATTTGATATACTTCCAGGGGCACGCAGCGCCGGGAGTGTACGCACGGGCGTTTCTTGAAGGCCGGCTCGAGGAACAGGATCTGCACAACTTCCGTCGCGAGCTCAAGCCCGGCGGCGGGTTGTCATCGTACCCCCACCCGCGCCTCATGCCGGACTTCTGGCAGTTCCCGACCGTATCGATGGGGCTCTCGCCAATCATGGCGATCTATCAGGCGCGGTACAATCGCTATATGCACGATCGCGGCGTAGTCGATACCACAGGGCAGAAGGTCTGGGCGTTTTTGGGTGATGGTGAGCTGGACGAACCGGAGTCACTCGGGGCAATTACCCTTGCCTCGCGCGAGCAACTAGACAACCTCATCTTTGTCATCAACTGCAATCTGCAGCGCCTCGATGGTCCGGTGCGTGGCAATGGCAAGATCATTCAGGAACTCGAAGCGGCCTTCCGCGGCGCCGGCTGGAATGTGATCAAGGTTGTCTGGGGCTCCGACTGGGATCCGCTGCTGGCGCAGGACCACGACGGCACGCTGGTGCGGGTGATGGAAGAGACACCCGACGGACAGTACCAGAAGTACACCGTTACCGGTGGTGATTATATCCGAAAGGACTTCTTCGGTAAAGATGAGAAGCTGCTCAAGATGGTCGAGAACTATTCCGACGATCAGCTCTGGAAGATGCGCCGGGGTGGTCACGATCCGCAGAAGGTCTACGCGGCGTACAAGGCTGCGGTCGAGCATAACGGTGCACCAACGGTCATTCTGGCCAAGACGATCAAAGGCTACGGACTCGGCGAGGCCGGTGAGGGGCGCAATGTCACCCACCAGCAAAAGAAGTTAAACGAGCAGGAGCTCCGCGAATTCCGCAGCCGATTCGGCATTCCGATTTCCGACAAGGACATCACCGAGACGCCGTTCTACCGTCCGGACGAGAAGAGCGAAGAGATTCAGTACCTGAAGGCGCGTCGGGAAGACCTGGGCGGCTTCGTGCCGAGGCGGACGGTCGTAGCGCAGCCGATCAAGACACCGCCAAAAGACCTGTTCGAGGAGTTCCGCGAAGGCACCAAGGACCGTGAAGTCGCCACGACCATGGTGTTTGTCCACCTGCTCTCCAAGCTGCTTTCCGACAAAAAGCTGGGCAAGCATGTGGTGCCGATTGTGCCCGACGAGGCCCGTACATTCGGCATGGAGTCGTTGTTCCGCAAGGTCGGCATCTATTCGCATGTCGGGCAGATTTACGAGCCGGTCGACAAGGAGAGCCTGCTGTACTACAAGGAGGCCAAGGACGGACAGATTCTCGAGGAAGGAATTACTGAGGCCGGGTCGATGTCGTCGTTTATCGCCGCCGGCACCGCCCACGCCAACCACGGTATCAACATGATCCCGTTCTTCATCTTCTACTCGATGTTTGGTTTCCAGCGTATCGGGGACCTGATCTGGGCGGCCGGTGATGCCCGCGCCAAGGGTTTCCTGGTCGGCGGCACCGCCGGACGTACCACCCTGGCCGGCGAAGGACTGCAGCACCAGGACGGCCACAGCCATCTGCTGGCCTACAAGATGCCGACTCTCCATGCTTACGACCCGGCCTATGCCTTCGAGCTGGCGGTGATCGTCAAGGAGGGTATCCGTCGGATGTTCGAAGAGGGTGAAGAGCTGATATACTACCTGACGGTTATGAACGAGTTCTACAAACAGCCGCCCATGCCGAAGGGTGTTAAAGAAGAAGAAATCCTGCGCGGCTTGTATCGTTTCAAAAAGTCCAAAAAGAAAGACGCCAGGGCCAAGGCGCATCTGCTGGGCAGTGGCACGATCCTGAATGAGGCGCTGAAAGCACAGAAGGTGCTTGAAGAAGATTACGACGTCTCAGCCGATGTGTGGAGTGCGACCAGTTACAAAGAGCTCTATGTCGATGCGGTCGATACCGAGCGCTGGAACACGTTCCATCACGACCAGAAACATCGCGTCCCGTATGTCCAGCAGGCGCTGGGCAAGGAAGAGGGCGTCTTTGTGGCGGCGAGCGACTATTTGAAGATGCTTCCGAGTGCGATTGCCCGGTGGCTGCCCGGACCGTTTACGATTCTCGGCACCGATGGGTACGGTCGCTCGGAGAGTCGTGAGTCCCTGCGCGACTTCTTCGAAGTCGACCATCGCTATATCGCTCTGGCTGCCCTGCATACGCTGGCGCACCAGAAGAAGGTGAAGAGTTCGGTAGTGACGCAGGCGATGAAGAAGATGGAGATCGACCCCAAGAAGGCGAATCCGATGTTTGCCTAAACCGAGGACAGTGTCATGATCAAAGAGATAACCATACCGGAAATCGGCGAGAAAATCGAATCGGGCAAGGTCGTGGGTGTCCTTGTATCGGAGGGTGATACGGTTGATGTCGATCAGCCGCTTATCGAGTTCGAAACCGACAAAGCGGTCGTTGAGATACCCTCGACGGAAAAAGGCAAGATCACCGAAATCAGTGTCAAGGACGGTGATGAGGTGAAGATCGGCGAGGTGTTCGCAAAGATTGACACCGAAGGCAAGGGCTCCGAGGAAGAAGCAGAGGGGGAAGAAAAAGAAGAGAAGGCCGAGAAGAAGAAAGCTGAACCGAAAGAAGAAAAGGCAGAGTCGGCTGACGAGGAAGAGGAGGAGCCGGCGGAAGAAGAAGAGAAAAAGCCCGAGGAGCCTGAAGAAGAAGACTCCGAAGAAGAAGAAGAGCCGGAAGAGAAACCGAGAGAAGAGAAGAAAGAAAAGCCGGAGAAGAAAGACGAAAAGCCGGCTGCCCGCAAAGCCGCGAAAGATGACCGTCCGGCCCAGCCTGACGCTGGTGAGATCAACGGCGAGCCGGCCCCGGCGGCGCCCTCGGTACGCCGTCTCGCCCGCGAACTCGGCGCCGATATCAATGCGGTTGAAGGTTCGGGGCCCGGTGGGCGGATTACGATCGATGATGTCAAAGCGCATGTCCGGGGTATTGTCACCAGCAAGAAGATGCCGAGCGAACCCAGCGAGCAACGCGCGACCGGACCGCAGCAGCGTCCGCTGCCGGATTTCAGCGAGTGGGGCGAAATCGACCGACAGCCGATGTCCCGCGTCCGGGCTATCACAGCCGACAGCACCGGCTATGCCTGGAATGTGGTGCCCCATGTCACGCAGTTTGACAGAGCTGATGTGACCGAGCTGGAGACATTTCGTGAGAAGTACTCAAAGGCGGTCGAAAAGGCCGGCGGCAAGCTGACCGTCACGGCCATCCTGCTGAAGGTGATCGTCGCGGCGCTCAAGAAATACCCGCGCTTCAACGCCTCGCTCGATATGGAGCAGGAAGAGATCATCTACAAAGACTATTACCATATCGGCATGGCGGTCGACACCGACCGCGGCCTGCTGGTGCCGGTCATTCGCGATGTCGACAAAAAGTCGATCACCGACCTTGCGCTCGAACTGATCGATCTGGCCGACCGCACCCGCAACAAGAAGGTCAAACCTGAAGAGATGGAGGGCGGCACCTTCACGATCTCCAATCAGGGCAGTATCGGCGGGGTCGATTTCACCCCGATCGTCTACTGGCCGCAGGTGGCGATTCTTGGTGTCAGCCGGTCATCGGTGCAGCCGAAGTATATGGACGGCGAGTTCAAACCGAGGACGATTCTGCCGCTGTCGCTGTCTTACGATCATCGCATGATTGACGGCGCCGATGCGGCCCGATTTTTGCGATGGGTGGTTGAGGCCCTGGAGCATCCGTTCCTGATGGTCTTCGATGATTGATCCGGGTACGATGTAGAGCGGTCACGATTCAGGCAAAGAGGGACAAGTAACGGACTATGGCTGAAGATACCCAATCGACGCAGGTAGCGGTAGTAGGTGGCGGCCCCGGCGGCTACGCGGCCGCATTCATGGCGGCCGATCTCGGATTGGACGTGACGCTGATCGACCCCGAGGAAAACCCCGGCGGCGTCTGTCTGTACCGCGGCTGCATTCCCTCCAAGGCACTGCTGCATGTGTCGAGACTGTTGAGTGAAGCCGAAGAGGCCAAAGACTGGGGCGTGACGTTCGGCAAGCCCGAGATTGATGTCGACAAGATGCGCGAGTGGAAAAACGGCGTGGTCGGCAAGTTGACCGGGGGACTCGGGCAGTTGGCGAAAGCACGCAAGGTAAAACACATCCGCGGTATGGCGACGTTCCGCGATGGCAAGTCGGTTGAGATCACAACCCACGACGACAAAAAGCAGACACTGTCGTTCGAAAACGCCATCCTCGCCACCGGGTCCTACCCGACCAGGATTCCCAAGCTCTGGCTTGACTCCGAGCGGATGCTTGATTCGAGTTCGGCTCTTGATATCGAAAGTGTTCCGAAGTCGCTGCTGGTGGTTGGTGGTGGTTATATCGGCCTCGAACTTGGCAGTGTCTACGCGACCCTGGGTAGTAAGGTGACGGTCGTCGAGATGACTCCCACACTGCTGCCGGGCGCCGACCGCGACCTGGTCTCGGTCCTCCAGAAGCGCCTCAAGGGGCTGTTCGAGTCAATCCTGCTCAAAACCACCGTTACGGAGATGAAAGAGCAAAAGAACGGCATCAAGGTGACGTTTGAAGGCGACGATGTCGAGAAGGACACGGCGATATTCGACAAGGTCCTGATGGCGGTTGGCCGAAAGCCGAATTCGGACAAGCTCGGACTCGAGAACACCAATGTCGAACTCGATGACAAAGGCTTTGTCAAGGTCAACGAGAAACGGCAGACAGCGGAACCGACTATCTTTGCAATCGGGGATATCGCCGGTGAGCCGATGCTGGCACATAAAGCCTCGCACGAGGGCAGAGTTGCGGCGGAGATTATCGCCGGCAAGAATGTCGTCTATGACCCGCGCGCTATCCCGGCGGTCGTGTTTACCGATCCCGAGGTGGCCTGGTGCGGTCTGATGGAGCAGGAGGCGAAAGACGAGGGCCGGGAGGTCAAGACGGCCAAGTTCCCCTGGGCGGCATCGGGACGCGCCACCACGATCGGACGCAATGACGGTGTCACCAAGATCGTGATCGATGCCGAGACCGATCGCGTGCTCGGCCTGGGCATAACCGGGCCCAACGCGGGTGAACTGATTGCCGAGGGTGTTCTGGCGATCGAGATGGGCGCCAACGCGCACGACATTGGCCTGACGATCCATCCGCACCCAACGTTGTCCGAGACGATTATGGGTGCAGCCGATCTGATTTACGGCCAGGCGACCGACTACTACCGCCGCCAGCGCAAGTAGGTGCATTTTCCCAGCTCAGAGATCGAGAAGCCGTCGTATCCCTCAGGATGCGGCAGCTTTTTCTTCGCGCTGCTTCCGGAAGACATTGATCAGGCCGCCCTCCAGAAGCATCTCCACCTGTCGATCCGTGAGGTTGTGGGTCGTTTTGATCGACTTGTTTTTGGACTTGTTGCGGACCGTTATCTCACCGTTGCTCTTTAGTTCCTCACGTACGTTGGGTAGCTCGATTTCATCGCCTTGCTCGATTGCATCGTAATCACCGGCATCAGTGAAGACCAGCGGCAGGACGCCGAAGTTGACCAGGTTCTGGCGATGAATGCGGGCGAAGCTTTTGGCGATAGCGACGCGAAGGCCCAGATAGCGCGGCGCAATGGCGGCGTGTTCTCGGCTCGATCCCTGGCCGTAGTTATCGCCCCCGATCACGACGAAACCGTCGTCCTGGTGCTCGATCGCCCGGTCGTGGAAGTTCTCTTCGATCTGTGAGAAACAGAAGCGGCTGATCTCTTCGATGTTACTCCGGAACGGCAGTACCTTGGTCCCGGCCGGCATGATCTCGTCGGTGGAAATGTCATCACCCACCTTCAGCAGTACCGGGCCATCAAGACGTTCCGGCAGTTCATCGAAGATCGGCAGGGTCTTGATGTTGGGGCCCTTCTGGAGTTCGATTTCATCGGGATTGTCGGCCGGAGCTTCGAGCATCTCCCGGTTGATGATCTGGTTTTTCGGCTCGGTGAAGGTCGGATATTCCATGTCGAGAGTGCGCGGATCGGTAATCACTCCGGTCAACGCCGAGGCCGCCGCCGTTTCCGGCGAGCACAGATAGACCTGGTCCTCACGCGAGCCGGAACGGCCGGGGAAGTTTCGCGGGACGGTCCGCAGGCTGATCCGACCGGTGGCCGGCGCCTGTCCCATGCCGATACAGCCGTTGCAGCCGGCCTGATGGATGCGTGCGCCGGCGGAAATCAGCTTCGAAAGCATGCCGCTGTCGGAGAGATTTTGCAGGATCTGCCGTGAGGTCGGGTTGATGTCGTACGAGACGCGGTCGTGGGTTTGCTTGCCCTCCGTGATCAACGCGGCGATAGCGAAATCACGCAGACCGGGATTGGCCGATGAGCCGATGTAGGTCTGGTAGATCTCCTTACCGGCCACTTCGCTGACCGGGACAACGTTGCCCGGGCTGGTCGGTTTGGCTATCAGCGGCTCGAGTGACGACAGGTCGATCTCATCGTGCTCGTCGTAGGTCGCATCCGGATCGGCCGTCAATTCAACCCAGGCATCCTCCCGCTCCTGCGTGGTCAGGAACATGCGGGTTCGGTCATCGGAGGGGAAGACCGAGGTCGTGGCGCCCAGTTCGGCGCCCATGTTGGCGATCACATGGCGGTCCATGGCGCTGAGATCGTCGAGTCCCGGACCGTAGTATTCGATGATCTTGCCGACACCGCCGCTGACACCGTGGCGACGCAGCATTTCCAGAATTACGTCCTTGGCGCTAACCCAGTCGGGCAGTGAGCCGGTCAGCTTGACCCCCATCACGCGGGGCATGGTGACATGAAACGGTTCTCCGGCCATGGCCAGGGCTACCTCGAGGCCACCGGCCCCGATTGCGAGCATGCCGAGCGAGCCGGCCGCGCAGGTGTGACTGTCGGAACCAAGCAGGGTCTTGCCGGGCACGCCGAAGCGTTCCATGTGGACCGGGTGGCTGACACCGTTGCCCGGCTTGGAGAACCAGACACCAAACTTGTTGCAGGCGCTGCGCAGGAAGAGGTGGTCATCGGCATTGCGAAAATCGGTCTGCAGCAGGTTGTGGTCGACATACTGCGCCGACAGTTCGGTCTTGATCCGGCCGATGTTCATCGCCTCCAGCTCAAGCATGACCATCGTGCCGGTAGCATCCTGGGTAAGCGTCTGGTCAATCGTGAGTCCGATTTCAGCGCCGGGGGTCAGATCACCATCGGTGAGGTGGCTTTGTATCAGTTTTTGTGTGACATTGAGTCCCATAGGTCACTCCCTCTTCAATAAACTGTGGCCGCATCCGTGCGCTGCTGTAGGTAAGAGCTGGGGCCGATTCTTCCGTCATATATTACAACAGAAATCATTGGGCAGCGATCCTGAAGATCGCTCAGTCGCTGGTGTTCGAACGGTAGGATTCCTGACGGGCAGTATTAAGTTGCTGCTGCAAAGCGAGTAAAGCCATTGGTTGAGGTTCCGGATAACGGCCGTCCCGATTCTTGAAACCTTGGCGTGATTCCATTTGTTCTACCATTACAGCACTAGTGATTTGAGTGCTTATGATTGCTCGCTGGCAGGATCCGGCGGGCAGCAGGTAGGAAAGAAAGTGAGGTGACCCCTGATGAACTATCCGAACCAGACCCCGAACGGATTCGCGGTGGCGGATAATCCCACCTCCTCGACCGATACGACAACACAGCACTCGCACGATGCAGGTCAACAGAGGGAGACCGATCTGGAGTTATTCCAGACGATCAGGCGTCTGACCCAGGCGCTGGAGCATTATTCGCAAACACTGCGTGAGCGGTTCGATCTGACTCTGCCGCAGACAGTCTGCTTGCAGACAGCGGCTGAGGAAGGTCCGGTAACCGCTACTGTTATTGCCCACCGGGCGCGCATGAGCGCCAGCACGGTCGTGGGCATATTGGACAGCCTCGAAGATCGCAAGCTCATCGAACGGGTTCGCGACACCCAGGATCGCCGCTTGGTCAATGTCAGTGCGACTGACGATGGGCGACGCATTATGGAGCAGTCGCCGTTGCATATCGAAGCCGGTGTGCTGGAGGCGATTCGCACCATCCCCCGTCACGAGCAAGCCGGTGTGGCCCGTTCGCTTCGACGACTGGCCGATATCATCACGAACCCAGCTTAATCACGATGCCGGCACCAGCGGCTGGTCGAGTTGTAGCCATCCGACCAACCGCCTGGTGGTACATTAATGCCTAATGAGGCTGCAGCAACATCACTGTGAGTGCTGCCTCGCCATGCGACATAGAGTGGAGGTGTATGTACGGATGAAAAGTAAGAAGGAATACATCGACGAGCTGAACGAGCGATTAAATCAGTGGCGTGCGAAGATGAAGGAGCTGGAATCACGGGCTGCCGAAGCGCCCGAGGAGTCTCGCAAGAAGTACGCCGAACTGGCGGAGAAGCTCGAAGCAAAGATGGTTGAAGCGGACAAAGCGGTGGAGAAGCTGAACGCCGCCGCGGATACCGACTGGGAGTCGCACAAGGAAAAGGTCGAAAAGCTCTGGAAAGACCTTGGCGACCTTTTCGCCGACACCCTGTCAACCGTAACAACCGAACGGTGACCGCGCTTGCTGCGGCAAGGAGTGACGATGCGGGATACTGAAACAGAACGCGACCCGGTGATGCGGCGTCGATGCGAGGAGGTCGAAACCGGTCCGCGAATGGACAATGATGACAAGAAGCCGAAGAAACCACCCAAGGAACCGCCTCCGGGCAAGGTACCGCCCCCGCCGGATGAACCACCGGTGGAGGAACCGCCGGCGCCCGAAGACGAGCCGGTGGAAGAACCCCCTCGTCCTAATCGTCGGGGACCGGTAAAGGAACCGCCGGATCCGGAGAAAGAACCAATCAAGGAACCGCCCAAACCACCCAAGCGACGGCCGCCGGTGAAGACATCAACGTAGTTCGGTCGACCGTCGCGACGCAGCTATCTGCAAAGGAGAGATGAACCATGCAGTTGTTTGGCAGGGAAGAACTAAAAGGCCTCATTGACGTGCACGGGCAGCCCTGCATTTCCATCTATATGCCGACCGCCCGGCGCGGTCTGGACACCGAGCAGAATCACATTCGCTACAAGAACCAGCTTCGTGATGTGGAAGCCAAGATGAAAGAGGCGGGGTACCGCAAGAACGAAATCGACATGCTGCTCGATCCGGCCCGGCCGCTACTCGAGAACAATCGGTTCTGGCAGTACCAGGATGCGGGGCTCGCAGTCTTTCTCCACGAGAATGACTTTCAATACTATCGACTCCCGCTCAGTTTCAACGAACTCTCGGTCATAGGCGAGCGCTTTTATGTGAAGCCGCTGATGCCGCTGGTGACTGCGAACGGTCAGTTCTACATACTGACGGTCAGCCAGGGTGGAGTGAAACTCCATCGCTGCTCGCGGCACACGATCGCGGAGGTTGATCTGGCCAACATGCCCGGCAGTATCAAGGACGTTATCAAGTGGGAAATGCCGGAAAAAGAACTGCAGTTTCACACGGCAACTCCCGGGCGTGGCAACAACCGCGACGCTATCCACTACGGCACCGGTGATGCCGACCGCGACCGGCGCGACGTGGTGCTTCGCTATTTCCAGCAGGTCGATGACGGTTTGCGCGAGATTTTGCGCGACGACCGCTCACCGATAGTTCCGGTCGGTCTTGATTCGCTCCTGCCGATCTATCGCGAAGCGAACAAACTTCAGACCCTGACCGAAGATGCGGTCACGGTTAATCCGACGGATCTGACCGATCAGCAGCTCCACGAGCGCGCCTGGCCGATCGTCGAGCCGATCTTCACGGCATCGAGACGAGACGCACTAAGCGAATTCGAACGTCATCTCCAGGCCCGGGACGGTCGGGTGTCGATCATGCTGGAGGAAGTGATCTCGGCCGCGTCGCAAGGACGGGTCAAGGCGCTGTTCCTGAAGGAGGGCGAAGAGCGCTGGGGAGTCTTTTCGGTTGACCAGCAGCAGGCAAGCCTGCACGAACGGCAGGAGCCCGGTGACGAAGACCTGCTCGACACGGCAGCGGTCTACACGTTTAACCACGGCGGTGACGTTCACATCTTGTCTGCCGACCGAATGCCCGCCGACACCGAGATAGCGGCGGTCTATCGGTATTGATGCGAGAGCGGCCATAGTGTGTGAACTTCAGCGAGGACATCACCAATGCCAAGAGATGCTGATATAGAACTGGCGGAAGAAGTCAATGAGGCGTTGCGCCGCAATTCGCAGGTTGTCGCTACCCGGGTCGATGTGTCCGTAGCGAACGGACATGTTATCCTCGAAGGTGAAGTTGCGGCGTTTCGCAGGAAACTGGAAATCCTCGACACGGTCGAAAATCTACTCGGCGTCAAGGGTGTCACTGATCGTATCGAGGTCAAGCCCTCGGCGCACGGCAGTGACGATGAAGCGAAGGATTGCGTCGAACGAGCGCTGGCCGCCGATCCCGATATTCCCGATGAGAACATCACGGTCGTCGTCAAGAACGGCGAGTGCACGTTGTCGGGATATGTGCTCTCCATACCGGAGTGGGAGTTGGCCGCCCAGCGAGCCGGATCATGTGAGGGCGTGCTGTCGGTCAAAAACCTGTTGCTGGTTGATCCGCCCTCGGTGCGCAAGGATGCTCAGATAGTCGAAGATGCAGAGCGGGTGCTGCGATCGTTGGAGGGCCTGGATGCATCGGGCATCACCGTCAAGTGTGTCAGCGGCAAGATCATTCTCGAGGGGGAAGTCAACTCCCTCTATGCCAAGCGCCGCGCCCACCGTGCGGCCAACACGATTCGTTCCGCGCGGGCGGTCGAAAACAATATCAGTGTACGATAGAATAGCGCATCAGGCGGCGCCGAGGCCTTGAGTGTCATGTCCCAGTCGCTCGCGAGCTAACTGGCCGATTTCTGCACCGACAATGAACACCATCGCCGTGTAGTAGATCCAGAACGCCACCACCACCAGCAGGGCATAGGTGCCGTACACTCGTTGCAGGGTGACGGCATGTTCGATATACAGGCCGAAGAGTTGCTTGGCCAGCTCCCACAGGATGGCGGCCGACAGCGCGCTGACCAGGACTGCCCGTCGCGGCAGGCGCTCCTGGGGCACGGCGAAGTAAATAAGGGCGTAGGCGCCGAATATAGCAAGAAACGAAACCAGCTTGATGGTCCAGTTCTGGATCACTTCGAGATACAACCAGTCCGGTGCATTGATGTGGTCGGCGAAGCGCAGGGCCACATCAAGGGCTGGCAGCAAACCGATCGCCAGCAGGAAATAGCCCAACACGACCAGCACGAGCAGCAGATCCTTGGCCTTGCCGCGGAGAATTGTCCCGGTATCGTGAATGCGGTAGATTTTGTTGAGGATGGTTCGCATCGAGCTAAACACACCGGTCGCCGCAAACAAGAGCCCGACCAGACCCAGCAAGCCCGCCAGGTTCTTGTACAAGGTGAATTCGCGCACGCGACTCAGCACCAGCTCTTTGGCGTAGTCGGCATATTCCTCATACGGTATCAGGTTGTCAATGAAGGTGTTGATTTCCTCGACGATACGCGGCCGCTCCAGAATGACGCCGAGCCCGGCAAAGACGATCAGGATAAGCGGGAGCATACAGATGAACAGCGAAAAGGCCAGACCGCCGGCGTTGAGGAAGAGATGATTCTCAAACAGCCGGTTGTAGAGGCCGCGCACGTAGTAGGAGATGGTCTGCCACACGGCCCGAAAGACCCGAAGGGTTTTTAGTATGTAAAAGCGACGAATTTGCATGACTCCTCGCTGACCTGCGAACAGGTGACAATATACAAGGAAGGGCGACTTGCAACAGCTTTAACTTCGCAGCTACTCATAGAGGGAACAGCCGCGGAGTCTGCGTGTTTCAAGGGGTAAGACGGTAACATGCGCCATGCCGGTGCCGTCACGCTTTATTTCCGCGAGATACACGGGTCCGCACGAGTCCTGCCTGCTTCGAACCGATCAATCCCAGCTCTCTCGGTTATGCCATGTACGGAATCGCGACGCTGTCGAGAAAGGAGCGACGCAATGCTGTGGAGCATACGTGAATTGCAAGGCTACACTTTAGAAGCGACCGATGATACGTTCGGCGCCGTAGCCGATATCTACTTCCACGATGTCGGCTGGGTTGCCCGGTATGTGGTCGCCGATACCCGCCGGTGGTTGCCGGGTCGTCAGGCGTTGATACCCCTGGGCGAACTGAAGCAGCCTGATCGGGACAAGAAGACGTTCTCCGTCTCGCTGACCCGGCAACAGGTTGAAGAAGCCCCCTCGCTGGCCGCCGATGAACCGGTGTCGCGTCAGCACGAGGAAGACCTGCATGCCTATTTCGGGTGGCGACCCTATTGGGTGCGGGGCCCCTTCGAGGGACCGGTGCCGACTGTCGAGCGAGCCCGCGAATACGAGGGGGAGGAAGAGGAGCCGATCGCAGAGGATGCAAAAAAGCAGGGCGGCCACGACCGGCACCTCCGAAGCGCTGGAGAAATCCAGGGTTACGACGTACACGCCGGCGATGAGGATGTCGGCCATGTCGAAGATCTGGTGCTCGACGACGAATCGTGGCTGGTCAAGTTCATCGTGATCAATACCCGCGATTTCCTTCCGGGCGGCAAAAACCTGGTTGTCGCCACCGACCGGGTCGAGGCGATCAGCTGGGAGGAATCATCGGTCAGGCTTACCCTGGATAGGGATAAGGTCGAAGCCCTGCCGGAACTGACCGGCGCCAAGCCGACCCATGAGGAGCTGATGGCCGTGCGAAAGGGCTGACGCCTGCATCGTCAAACACCTTGCCAGCCGATCGGTACTGGTATTTGAGCGGACGGGAGCGTATGTTGTCTCCCGAGCACATCTTTGTCCGGACAAACACAGTCACAAAGGAGGCATGTCATGCAAGATGCGGCGCTTCCCGAAGTGTATCAGCTGATTAACGAGGTTCTGCATTACCAGTTGTTCTCGGTCGATCAGACCCCGATCACGGTATCATCGCTGGTCATCTTCCTGGTTCTGTTCACGGCGCTGGTACTGGTTTCGCGCCTGGTGTCGCGGCTGATTCTGGCACGAACTCTTCGTCGGCTGAAGATCGACGAGACCAAATCCTATACGATCCGCCGGATCACATATTATCTGCTGGTGCTGCTGAGTGCGATCTTTTCGTTCCAGTTCATCGGTATCGACCTCGGCGGCCTGGCGGTCATATTCGGCCTGCTGTCGGTGGGTATCGGGTTCGGCCTGCAGAACATCACGGCGAATTTTATCGCCGGGATCGTCCTGTTGTTCGAGCGACCGATTCGTATCGGCGACCGGATCACAGTCGGGGATACGCTCGGCGACGTCATCGCGATCAACATGCGCTCGACGACGATTCGGTCACTGCAGAACATAGCTATTATCGTTCCGAATTCGGAATTCGTCTCGACTCAGGTGGTCAACTGGTCGCACAGTGATCTGAAGGTGCGGCTGGACCTGGAAGTGGGCGTCAGTTACGGTTCCGATCTCGATGCGGTTTTGCAGTCCTTGCGCGAGGTCGCGGAAGAGAATCCGAGGGTGATGAAATCGCCGCCGCCGGAAGTGCTGCATCGCGGTTTCGGCGATTCGGCCTGGAACATGGAGCTGCGCGTGTGGATACAGTCGCCGGAGTTCCAGTTCACTGTCGAATCGGAATTGTATTGCGCGGTTGTTCGGAAGTTCCGCGAGAGGGGCGTCGAGATCCCGTTCCCGCAGCGCGACTTGCACGTGCGCAGCCCGCTGCCGGTGCCGATCGGCAGCGGTGAATCTGGAGATGCCCGGGCGGCGTCGGCCTGAGCTGCCGACGAATGAAAGGAGGATAGCTCGGTGCTGCGAAGCATCAATAATTTAGGGGAGATGATCCTGTACGCCGAAGATGGTGAGTTCGGGACAATTAATGATCTGCTCTTTGACGATCAGCGCTGGCTGGTTCGCTATGCCGTGATTGATACCGGCAATTGGCTCCCCGGCGGCGAGGTGCTGGTCAGCCCCATGCTTATGGGGCCGATTCAAGCCGAGCAGGAATCGGTGCCGGTGGCGCTTCGGCGTGACGAAGTCGAGCGACACTTGTCGGGCAGTATCACCGAAGCGATGGGCCGTCAGCGCGCCCGCGAACGCTGGGAAAAGCCCGGCTCCGAACCGCATTGGGTCGCCGGCGCCTCGCGCGGGGCAGCCCCGCAACCGGTGGCGGTCGACCAGCCCCTGCGACTCGATGCCAACCGCTCCGAGAAGCCCGAGGAAGCGTACGAGCAGGGACGCGGCACCGATAGTGAACCATTCCTCCGAAGCGGCACCTCCTGCCGTGGTTTTCGGGTGCAAACACCAGATGGAAGCGTGGGCCGGTGTATTGACCTGATAGTCGATGATGACAACTGGGTGGTTCGCTACCTGGTCGTACAAGTAGAAGCCGGACCGGAGGACAAGACGGTCTTGTTGGCCCGATCCTGGATCGACCGGGTCAGTTGGGCTGACGACGAGGTGCATATTCAGTTGTCGCGTGATTTGATCGCTCGCGGCCCGGGATTCGATCCCGGTCAGCCGCTCAGCCGGCAGTATGAAGAAGCGTTGCACGAGCATTTTCGCCGAGAGGGCTACTGGTAGGCAAGTAAGCGCCTGTACTACAATACGTTATCTCGTATTCTCCGTGTCTCCTGATAGACTATGCAAAATGTAGTTAAGTGCTTGACAGACAATCACGATAGGCCTATACTGCAGATACTTATTGCATTTCTAATTATTCTTATAAGTACGATTATTATACTAGTGAAGAGCAGGGGAGTGTCATTGAGTTATGAGCACGCAACGACATCGTGGAGATGAATCGCCGTACTCCTGGTCGGCCGATACCGGCGAGGACTCGCCGGGGGAGGTGATCGACAAGACCAGGCTGAGTGATCCGGATACACCGGAGGTGCCCCACACCAGGTATGATCTGCAGATTCTCCAATACCTGCGACGGATTATGCGGGCGATCGACATCCACTCTCGCAAGCTCAAGTCGCAACATAAGATAACCGGCCCTCAGCTGGTTTGCCTGCTGGCCGTGGTCGATGAGGGACCGATAACCGCGACTCGAATCGCCGAGCGCGTCTTTCTGAGTGCCTCGACCGTAGTGGGCATTCTCGACCGTCTGGAAGAGCACGGTCTGGTACAGCGGGAGCGCGATGCCCAGGATCGCCGTCTGGTCAACATTACGGCCACCGGGGGCGGCCTTGAACTGGCCCGCAAGGCGCCCTCGCCGCTTCAGGATGGACTCGCCAACGGTCTGAAAGAGCTTCCCGAGCTCGAGCAAGCGACGATCGCGCTGTCACTCAAGCGGATCGGCGACTTGATGGAGGTGCGCGATATTGAAACGGCGCCGTTGCTCGATCCGGGCAACCTCGATGACGAGGTCAACAACGGAGGGCTGTCTCATTAATCCCGGCAGGAGGCCGGTATCGCCAACAGGAGTGACATGATTTTCGTACCGTTCAGGTATAGCCGTTCAGCAACCCCATCACGAACTATCATTGACTCGCTCGAACGCTGCCGCAATGTCGGCAGCCCGGGCCCGTGCAGCACGTTGTCATCAAGCAAAAGGAACCTTTCCGTGACTGTGAGAAATGTGGCGGCCGTGCTGGTCGCATGCCTTCTGTTCGTTTCAGCCGCTCCGGC
>WJMS01000006.1 GCA_014727815.1 candidate division GN15 bacterium | reverse complement strand
GACCGGACAGCCGTAAATGTCGACCAGCCCCCGGGCTTCCGGCGGTGTCGCCGGGCAGTCATCGAGGCCATCGTAGACACCATCAAAATCCGAGTCAATCCCGCAACCGAAGCGGTCAACCTCAACGCCGCGAATCGTCATAGGGCATTTATCCAGCGCATCGGGGACACCATCAGCATCGGAATCACGGCGCGTCTCCGATGGAATAACCGTCTCACCCGGCTCGCCCCGGTCGGCTCGCGGCTGGGTCGGCCAGACTTCGTCGGAGCGCCATTCAGTGGTCGGGCCGGGTTTGCCGAACAATATCGTGAATGATACCTGCCCGCCAAACAGCCAGCGATCACGAGCATCGTTGACCTCCGATGCAAACTCCGCCCCGGCCCCGGTCAGGTAGTCGGCGGTGCCGGTGATCCCGATCTGCAGCTGGGGCAGCGGCCGGATATCGATACCACCCAGGCCCGTCAGGATCAACTCGTTGGCCGAAAAATCGGTCGTCTCGTCCTTGCTGCCGGTTACCTGGAAGGTCGTGTTGGTTTCCGGGTCCAGCATCTTCCACACCAGCAGCCCGCCGCCCGCGCCCACCCGAAGGTTGACCACGCCCTGCGGGGAGAACAGCAGTCGCTCGATCCCCAGTGACAGCCGGGTCGCTTCAAACGTTGCCGGTGTCATGGCAGTCAGGCCGTCAACGGTCAGGTCACCATCGGCCGCCGAGGTGTCATTGTCGAGTTCATACCAGGAGACAGCCAGCCCGAGTTTCCACCGGTCACCCAGCCGATGCCCGAGGGTGAAACCATAGCCGACTTCCTGATCAAACGAAAAGAGATCGCCGCCACTCAAAAAGACGGGTCCGCCGAAGCCGCCCGCGGAATAGCGGTAGTCACCATCGGCGGCAGTCGCCGACAGCGAAAGAAGCAGTGATCCGATCACTAAGCACAAAACCGTACGCATTGTCGCCATCCATGCGCTGCGTCGTTAATACAGCTGTTTGAGTTCGGTACCGGTATAGAAATAGGTCAGAATGTCCCCGTACTGCCAGCCGAGGCGCGACTTGCCGATCGCCCCGCACTGGCACATGCCCACACCGTGGCCGTAGCCCTGGCCGGCAAACGTCACGGCCGTCACATTCCCTTGGCCGTCGCGACTGATTTTGACTTCGAAGCGATCCGACGGCAGGATCAGGTCGGGGTTCGATGATCGCCCGATCACCCAGCGGATTCGATCCTTGTAAAAGCGATAAACATCGTCGCGCGTAAACACCTGCAACTCGATCACCCGCCCGCCGGCCGTGAGTCCTTCAGTGCGAATATCCGTGATCGGCGCAATCCGCAGATCGCGACCGCGATCCCGTGAGAGAAACTGCTCCAGCCGGCCGCGCAATTGCGGTTCGGTAAACACCTCTTTCCAGTTGTAGTACTTCGACCAGTTGCAGTCGGTGTCGGCCACCGGTTTCAGATACGGTTCGGCATCACGCTCCCACACATCGACAATGTCATCGGTCATGCCGCCGCAGGTCGAGTGGTAGTAGGCATTGATGAACTGGTCTTCGTAAGTCAGCACATAGCCCGACGTGGCATCGATCGCTTTGTTGATCAGGTCGTTTTCTATCTCGACGCCCTGATAGAGCTGGTCGATGATAGTCGATTTCATGTCGTAGGGCTCAGCGCCATACTGCTGCAGGTGCGCCATCGTGTACGTGCGCGCCGCTACCGCCTGGGCCTTGACCGCCTCGATTTCGTTTGGTTCGCGCGGGCCGATCTCCGGCGGTACCACACCGCGCAGGTAGTCTTCGACATACACAATATTGACCAGCCGAACCGTCTGCCCGTGCGGCAGCACCTTCATGATACCCCGATAGCGATTGCCGTTGACGCGAATACGGTTGCCGCGGCCGCGCGGCAGGATATTGACTTCCTCCATACCTTCCTGGATCACATCACCGCGGCTGTTCTCCACGCGCAGCAACTGCCCGCGGTTGTGAACAGTCACCGGCTGGCTGGAGTAGTAGACCCGCTGGACACCCCCCTGCAGGCACTCGATCGCAAACGAGGCATCGGAGGTCAGCTTGACAACATCGGTATTCTCTTCGAGCAGCACCCGCACAAACGGCACCCGGATATGATTGATGACCGCCTCATCTTTCAGACCCGGCACCGAGGCGCAGCTCCAGATCAGTACGACGAGAAACAGTCCGGCCATCAGGCGCAGTGCAATCGGGATAATACCGCGACGGGTACGTGAGTGTGAGGCACGGCTGGTCATAGTCTGTCCTTACAGCGGCGGCTGCACGATCCTTCCAAGTATGGGCCGAACCTTCGCCGGCCGGCCGGTGGCGGCCGAAGCCAGGGAGTCGCCGCGAAGGCAGGCCTCGCCCATTACCGCATAGGCGGCCGCCTCCACGAGACCCGAGGGTATTCCCAGGTGATCGATCGGCGCAACCGTCACCCCGGGCAGTCGTGTCTGCAAACCGCTTGCAAAGAATCTGTTACGGGCTCCACCGCCAGTCAAATATAATTTTGTCAGGCGCCGATCATTCGCCAGCAGAGGTTGTACCGCCGCCACCACGCCTTCAACCGTCAACTGCGCGGCGGTCGCCAGCAGGTCGACCGGCTGGAGAGAAAACTCCTCACCAAACGAAATGATCCAGTCGGCCAGCTCATCGCCAAACGACTCTCGCCCCGTGGAGATATCGGTGCGACGTGTGAAGAACGGATGCGCCAGCAGCAGCGACAGGAGCCGTTTCGACACGGTGCCTTTACGAGCCAGCGCGCCGTTCTTGTCGTACGGCCTCGAACACAGCCGTTCGGTCAACAGGTCGCTGAGCGTGTTGCCCGGACCGCAGTCGGCCGCCTTGACATGCTTCGGCTCGGCGCCGGCCGGCAAATAGAAGAAGTTGGCGATACCGCCGATGTTGACAATCAATCGGGACTCTCTGCGGTCGCCGGTCAGCCGATGCATCGCGCCGACCGTTATCGGGGCGCCCTCACCGCCGGCGGCGGTGTCGGCCTGGCGGAAATCGGCTACTGTCACCCGTCCGGTGGCCGTGGCAATTCGTTCCGGTGAACCAAGCTGTAAGGTGGCACTGCGTTGCTGACCGGCAACGGTGATTCGGTGCGGCAGGTGACGCACGGTCTGGCCGTGCGATGCGATCAGATCGACCGACTGGTTCTTGCGCTTCAACTGGGCGAGAAACCGCTTGGCGGCGGCGCCCATGAACTCACCGACTTCGGCGTCGAGCGCCAGCAGCGCATCAAATTCCATCGTGTCCGCAGTCGCACACGCCAACAGTTGCTCGCGCAGCATGGGCGGATATTTCTTTTCGGTGCCGGCTACGAAATCTGTGCGAACGGTTCGGCCCGAGCGCGTAACGGCCACCAGGGCCAGATCGACTCCATCAGCCGACGTGCCGCTGTTCAGCCCCAGAACAGCAAGGCGTTTGCGGGTATGGAGCCGGGCCAGATTCATCGGTCTACAGAACGATCTTACTTGCCAGCTTGCACTTTACCGAGGCGATCCGTTCCAGCGAGCGACGGATACGTTCAGCCGGGATGTCACCGCGTTCGGCAGCCCGTTCAAATGCCTCCATCGCCTCGATCGCCGCCTCGGTGTCCTGTCCGAACAGCAGCAAGTCGTGACCGGCCAGAAAGGCGGCTATGGCGCGTTCACCCACATCGCCGAGTTCCGCAGCGCCGGACATGAGAAGATCATCGGTGACCACCGGGCCTTCGTAGCCGAGCATGGTGCGGATCATGTGGTCGGTGATCTTGCTCGAGCCGGTGGCGATGGTATCATCGATCGCCGGAAGTCGCAGATGCGTGGTCATGATCATGTCGACCTGCGCTCGCACGGCGATTTCAAACGGACGCATCTCGCGGGTCGACCAGGTATTGAGGTCGTAGTCCGCTTCGGCAGTTGCCTCATGGGGGTCGATTGTGGCGGCGCCCAGCCCGGGGAAGTGTTTGGCGCAGGAGAGCAAACCGTGCGTGCGGGCCAGCT
>WJMS01000029.1 GCA_014727815.1 candidate division GN15 bacterium | reverse complement strand
CTCGATATCAACGGCCCGGTCTCCGATCGACCGCGCAATGTCAAGATCGTCGGCGGCTACATCCTGCATCAGCCATCCGACACCACCGCCGCCAACTGCCGCGGTGTCCGCCTCAACGGTCATGAAATCACCATGGAAGGCACCCGGGTGGAGATTCGCGGTATCGACGGCAAGGCGCTGATCACCGGCGGCACCAACATCTACAACGTGACGGTGCGCGACTGTGAATTCGCCAGCTACGTGACCGCGTTCTACCGTCGTGACTACTACACCGCCGCCTGTATCCACCTGGAGAATGCGCGCAGCACGACGATCAACACCGACTACAACGGCTCGCTCGATGATTTCCGGCATCTCATTTTCGAGAACAACGTCATCGAGACCTGTCCGCACGCCGCCATGGTGCTGTACGGCCGTCGCGATGCCGGTGACTACCTGATCGTCGAAGTGAAAAACAACGACATCACGGTGGATGCCCGCAACGACAACTACACCTATCCGTCGGGCAACTTCTACTACGGCGCGGCCAACGCGTACGGTATCGTGACGACCTACCTGACGGGGAAGAGTGAGATCAGCGGCAATACGATCCGTTCCGGCACCAACTACGAAGGTGGCCGCGGGCTGTATATCGGCTCGATGCGGCTCGATGTTGCCGATACGGTCAAGATCTACAACAACGACATCGATGTTCACCAGGGCCCGGGTGACTATTACCGGCCGATGGCTGCCCACGGACTGCGGGTGCGCCAGTCGAATATCTCCAACCTGCACATCAAGGGCAACCGCATCGTCGCCCGCGCCGATACCGACCCGGGCACGGCCCATACCGACGAAGTGGCCATGGCCTTCCGCTGGAGTCCGTATCAGGGCTCGAGCTACAACAACGTGATCGAGGGCAATGTCTTCGAGGCGCGCGGTGACTCCGATGCCAACACGGTCGCGGCGGTGGTCATGGATGCCGCCACAATCGGGCAGGACGGCTTCACTTTCCGTAACAACGTGATTGCCTCGACCAACACCCTGATCAAGTGGGGTGAAGGTAACGCCGGCGCGCCGGGCTTTCTCTTCGAAGAAGACACCCTGCGTTTCCTGAGCCCGACCCATGATCCCAAAACGTACGATCTGGGCCATCTCGGCAACAACTGGGACTGCTCGGACAACCGCGTCCGCGATATGGTGTATCAGAACGGCGCCGCCGATGATGATATCCACTTTGCGGTCGACGGTACGCTGGAGTTGACCGTCGAGCGCACCCTGCGCGTCCGCGTCCTGGGCAACAACGGTCTGCCGGTGCCGGCGGCCAGCGTGACGGTCGTCAATGGCTACGGCCAGACGGTCGTCAACGGTTTGACCGACGGCAACGGCCGTCGCAACGGCGTTGTCTCCTACCGGTACGAATCGCGCACCGGTGGTGACTCGACCAACTTCAATAACTTCTCGATCAAGGTCAAGAAGGGCAACGACTCGACCATGATCTCGCACACCGTCAACGCCACCTCGCAGGTCCCGACGATGACCCTGCAGAACACCGTGGGCGAGGAAGGTGACGAGGATGTTATCCCGCCGGCCCAGATCGATGACCTGGGCGCCTTGCCGGGTGACGATCGCGGCGCAGTCGAGCTTGGCTGGACTGCCCCGGGCGATGATGAGTCGGTCGGACAGGCCTACAGCTACGAGATTCGTTACAGCATAAACCCGATTAACGCGTCGAACTGGAGCCAGGCCACCCTGGCTCCTTCGACGCCCAATCCGGCCCCGGCCGGTACCCCGGAGCAGTATGTGCTCGAGGGGCTTGATCCCGGCGTGCAGTATTATGTTGCAATCGTGGCCCAGGATGATGCCGGCAACAGTTCGCCGGTGTCAAGTGCGGTCCAGTCGTTTGCCGCCGGTATCGCACCGCCCGCGCCGACCACCACGGCCATCGACGAACCGAGCCAGTCGGTAACCGTCTCGGCCGATCTGGTTGACTCCTATTACTCGCTGCGATATGAGTTTGCGCTCGATGTCAACTCGGGTTTCCCGAATCCGACGATTGGTGTCGGCCTGGCCTCGGGCAGTGAGGCTTCAGCGTCGTTTGACCAGTTGCAGACCGATGTGCTCTATTTCTGGCGCTGCCGCGCGATCGCGTCGGATGACAGCGATACCTCGGCCTGGTCGCAGTCGGTCAGTTTCGACATCACCTCCGGCGTGGTGGCGACATTGACCGAGTCCGATATGGCCTATCCCGCCGATGGGGGTGTCGTGACCGATCCGCGTCCGACCCTGCGTGTGCGCGATGTTGCCGGTGTCACCACGGTCTATTTCCAACTGGCCGATAACGACAGCTTCACCGGCGCGACCGAATCAGGCGCTGTTACCACCACCGCCGGCGAGGAAACAACCTGGCAGGTGCCCGATTCACTCGACACCGATGTCGTTTACTACTGGCGCGTGAGCCCGGACAACAGCCTCTGGACCCAGGCCGCGACCTTCTCGATTGGCGCGGCGCTGGCCGAAGCCCCGGATATTCACCCGTACCCGAATCCGTTCAATGTCGCCGAAGGACATTCCGAGGTTACCTTCACCAACCTGGTCGAAGGCTCCCGGATTACGATTATGAGCGTCTCGGGCTCGCTGGTGCTGGTGGAAGATAATGTCGGCCCGGGCGAATGGACCTGGAACGGCCGGAACGACAGCGGCGCTCCGGTCTCAACCGGCGCCTACTTCTATTATGTCAGCTATCCGTCGGGTACCGCCTCGGGTAAGCTGCTCGTCATTCGCTAAGCAAACTCACTGTCCGATTCATCTATCGGCGGTGAGATATGCCTGCTCCGGTCGATATGATGTCAATTCTTGGATTGACCAAGCTCGGCCAGTGATTGCCGCACTGCCTCTGCCAAGGCGTCATAGCCCTGCTGATTGGGAATAATCCCCCCCGTTGTCAGTTCTTCGCGGATATAGCCGTCCTCATCAGCCATGACAGCAGAGAAATCCGCGACCGGAAAGCCCTTCCGGGTACACCAGTCTGTCAGCCAGTCGTTGAAGACAGCCAGGCTGTCGAAGACAGCGTAGTCGCTCTCGTATGGCTCGTAGCCTTCGGTGGGCGGGATGACGGTCGTGAGAATCGGTACGATACCGTGGTAGTCAGCCAATTCGGCCATGTTGATCGTGTATTCGCGCAGTTCATCGAGTGTATTCGGCTCGCGGAAATTGTACGAACTGACCTCAACCACCACCGCCTGCGGCATCAATTCGATGACATCGCTGCGGAAACGAAGCACCGTGCCCGCCAGCCGCTGCATGGCGACTCCACGGTTGATTGCTTCCCAACCGGCAAACTGCCCTTCTACCGGCCAGTCATGGGTCATGGTTGTCCCGAAAAAGACCACGCGGCTTGACACGATGGTATCGGAGCGAAGCGGCCGGTTGGCCTCCCGATAGACATCCCGACTGGTGAACTCCTCCACTACCCGGTTGTAGCGGTCGAGGTGCGTATTGACATTGGCGCGGTATTCCAGCGCCTTGTAGGAGATATAGACAATCACGAGCAGGGCGATGATATTGACTATCACCGATATGGTCAGCGCCTTTGACGATCCCGTACTCATCGTGGAATTCTCTCCTCTAACGCCTGCTTACCGGCCCAACAGGCTTGTGTAGAACTCTTCATGCCGACGCAGCATCGCCTCCCGGGTATACGTGGCATGAGCGTCCTTGCGCGCGGCCGTGCCAAGTTGTTCGGCAAAGTCCGGGTTGTCCAGCAGCCGCCGGAGCGATGCGGTCAGGGCCGCCTGGTCCTCGACCGGGTAGAGCAGGCCGGTCTGTTCATGGTCGATTGCCTCGCTGTTACCGCCGACATCGGAGGCGACCACAGGCAGCCCGGCGGCCATGTATTCGACCAGCGAATTCGAAAAGCTCTCCGACTGCGAGCACAACACGCCGATATCAAATCCGGCCAGGGCGCGGACGACATCATCCGATGGTCCGGGGAAGAAGAAGCGGCGGTCAAGTCCCATTTCCGTCACCAGATCGAGATAGTACTCGTGCTCGCCATCCCAGCCACGGCCGACCCAGACAAACTTGAGATGGTCGTGGTCTTTGATAAGCTCGACTGCCGATCGCATGAGGGACTCGATGTTCTTCACCTTGCGCAGATTGGCGACGGCGCCGATCACGAAATCATCAGCCTCAATCCCCCACTCGGCGCGCTGTTCAGCCCGAAGTTCCGGGTTGATCCGATTGAATTTGTCCAGCTCGAGGCCGTTGCGGATGATCGTGATGCGTTCCCGCCCAACCCCCTCGGTCTCCACCGTCTTGGCCGTGGCAGCCTCAGAATTGGCCAGATAGTGATCGGTCCAGCGGCGCAAAAAACGCAGGGTGGCGACCTGTTTGGTGTCGTGCCAGTAGCCGATATTCCGGCGGCTGGAGATGATCGGCTTGCAGCCGGCGTAGTGGGCCGCGACCGTGCCGAAGACGTTGGCGTCGATGAACAACGTCTGGACGATATCAAACCGTTCCCGCTCGTGCAGCTTGCGGAACTCGCGAAGGCCGCGCAGGGCGCCCGGCGAAAGGATCTTGTTGACCGCAATCTTGTGTACCGGGAAGGAGAACTCCGTGTTGGTCAGGTAGTCGGTGTCGCGCAGGTGCACCAAATGCGGGGTGAACTTGCTCCGGTCCAGGCCATTGAGCAGCATCAACAACTGGCGTTCGGTGCCACCCTCGGGACTGTAGATCCAGTCTATGACATAGGCGATTCGTATCATGCGCTGCCGTTCCCGTTGCCTTACTTGCGGTAGACCTCTTTACCGAACAGGCGGATCGACAGACGCTTGCCGATCACTACGCCGCCGTTGTTTCTCATAGTCGCAAATATCGGCTTGTTGTTGGTGCGCGTGAACCCGATTGATCGGTAGCCGTTTTGCCACCACTTCTGCATCGCCCAGGCGACCAGATGCGGCATGATCCCCAGCCCCCGATATTCCGGCAAGGTCATGCCGTCGACTTGTGCCACCTGGTCGTCTTCCAGCCGCACCGTCTCATCGATTTCCCACAGGTCGGACTTTCGATACTCACCAAAGAACAAGGCCACGATCTGGCCCCGGTATTCGGCGACAAAGCAGTCGCAGCCTTCATCAAAACGCTCCTCGATTACCTTCGCCTTGCGGGATTTCATCTCGGCGCCGTAGAAGGTCAAGACTCGATCGATATCGTCTTTGGTCAGTTCCTTCAGTTCAACCTCGATCTTCGGCGGCTTCACCGGTTTCGGTTCATTGAACAGCCAGATGTACATGCCGGAGACATCGATGACTTTCTTGCGAAGTCTGCGCAGTATCACTCGGAGCAAACCCGACCAGCCGTGTGATTCCTTGTAGGTCATCGCCTGTATCTGCATCGTCTTGAGCGTCTTGTTCTGCACCAGCTTCTGACCGAGCGATGAGTTCTTGAACGATTGATAGGCCGCCACCGCACGGTACCTGAGCCCACTGCCGTAGATCGTCAACTGGTAGTTGCCGTAGGCGCGGTTGGTCAGGCGGCCTTTGTATTGCTCGCCACCGCGAAGGTAGTCGACTGCATTGTAACCATCGCGAATATAGTGGTCGGTAATCTGAAAATAGAGCACGATACCGGGCGACTTTTTGTTGTAGACGACATTGAGCGCCGCCGTATACAGGAAGATCGTCTGGCCGTAGGCAAACGAGTAGACATAGGCCACCGCCTTGCCACCCATCGACAGCGTCTCCAGCCGGGCGATGCCGTCGGCGGCGAAAGTACTGGTCAACTCGTAGTAGAAGTCCCGGTCGGCTTTGTTCAGGAATTTGCTCGGCGTCGGGGTTTCATCCCAGCGCCGCCAGTGGAAGTGAAAGACCTCGGAGAGACGCCGGGCGATTTCATCGGGGTCGGTCACCGGCTCGTAGGTCATGCCGCCGTTTTTATTGTAGAAGTTGACGGCATTGCGAAGGTTGCGGTTGTCTTTGAGACCGGCCTCGAACTCCGGCCGCGCCGATTCATCGCCCTCGTACTCGAACGAAAAGCACTGCTCAATCTCTTCGAGACGGTAGGGAGCGCCAAACGCAGGCATCAATTCATGAAGCAGGTCGACCGTGCCGAAACGTTCGCTTATCTGGCTAAGCGAAATCTGGCTCCAGTCGCCGCGATGTTCGCGCAGGTAGTCGAGGATAGCCCGCAGCGCCTCGCGCTGGTGTTCGCGGTCGAGAACAAAGTCGACATAGTCGGTATTGCCGGCGCCGATAAAGCTGATTGTCTCGCCCCACGTGATCATCAAGGGCGCGATCCCCACCAGCCGCTCATTGTTTTTTACCAGCAGGATGTACAGCCGCCTGCCTTCGCCGAACACGCGCCACCAGGTCCGGTACCACTGGTGCAGCTGGAAGACGGTGTGGAAACGACAGCGCGGTACCAGGTCATTCCAGGCCGCCTCGAGTTTGTCGAAGCCGTCGAGAGTGTCGATCTTCTCTATGGTCAATGCATTGGCCTGTGTCTGATTTGTGGTCGGCATAGCGTGCGCGCTGGTCGTTATCGTCCCAGCAGACGGTTTATAAACTGAATCGAACCGGATACCTGCAACTTGAATTCCCAGAGCGGCATGTCATTGCCGACACCAATCCGCCGAAGTTCGTACCGGTCGATAGCAGCGTCATTAAGGCCGGCGATGGTCGAAACGGCACAGCGGTATCGCTCGGCGACAGCTGCTTTGACGGTCTCGTCAAAATCCTCACGCGTCCCGTTTGGGTACGCAAACAAGTCAGGCGCCTCTCCGGTTCGATCTTTGATTGTCTCCTGCGACGTGGTAATCTCATCTATCATCGCCTGATGCGGCAGTTGCGTCAAGATCGGATGTCCAACCGTGTGGGCGCCGAACGTCACCAGCGGATCGGCCGCCATCGCGCGAACATCATCCCAGCTCAGCGGCGCAAAGATCGCTCGGCTGCTGTCAGAGACCCGGCCCTTCGTCTGCTCCGCCAGTCGCTGCAGGGCGGATTGGCGCTCCCGGTCGGGCAGGCGTTTCAGCCGGCTGCAGAGCACTTCTTTGGCGGCGCCACGGGACGTATAGTCGGTCAGGAAATACCGGCCCGCGCCAAACTCCGAAAGGTCGATACGCTCTTCCGTTGCTGTTTGCAACAGGGAATATACATAATCGGTCCAGATAAGCCCGTCATATCTCTGGTCGGCAGCTACAAACGACGTAGTCAGGTAGATAGTCGCCGGTACGCCGTATTTCTGGAGGATCGGGTGGGCCTGTTCGCGATTGTTCAGAAAGCCATCATCGAACGTCACCACAACCGGCCGTCCGGGCAGCCGACCCTTATCGAGCCGATCGAGAGCATCGTCGAGCGATATCGGCGTGCAGGCATCACTGATATAGCGCATCTGTCGCTCAAATGCCGCCACCGGCACCTGCGTCCACACCTCGACCGGCTGGTCGGTCACGCCGTGATACATCAGGATCACCAGCCTGCCGCGGTTCGCCATCGCGACCAGCCGCCAGAGCTGGCTGAGATAGAAGCAGAAGAGAATGATGCGTTTCAACCGATCAAGCATCGCCTGTCCCCGCACGCTTCGGCGCCACGCGTTCATACACGTCGCTGAGAACCGCCATCTGCTGCTCAAATGAAAAGCGCTCGCGAATCGCTTCCAGTGCCTGCTCGACCATCTTCTGCTGCAGACTGCTGTCGGCGGCCAGCCGCACCATGGCATCGACCATCGCATTGATATCCGAGGCCGGCACGAGCAGCCCGGAACGGCCGTCTTCGACAAGCTCCGGCACCCCACCAACCCGGGTGGCGATAACCGGTGTACCCAATGCCATGCCCTCCAGCACGATATTCGGCAGGCCCTCCGACAGCGACGGGTTGAGCAGCATGGCGGCATCTTTGAGACAGCCAATCAGGTTCTTTTCATGCCCGGGGCAGCGGATTTCGTTCTCCCGCCCGAGTTTGACTACCAGGCGGCGGGCATCCTCGAGATCGGGACCACTGCCGAACAGTGCGAAACGGAGTCGTGGCTCGCGTTCGATCGCCCGATGTGCTGCCTCGATCAGGAACATCTGCCCCTTCTCGGCGGAAAACCGTCCGCCGGAAACACCGACCAGGACGTTGTCGTCGAAGCCATAGCGTGCCTTCAGATCGACCGCCGGGATGTCCGCGAAGCTCTGCGGCATGATTGAGTTGTACGCTACCGTGATCTTCTCGGCCGGCACCCGGATACGCACCAGCTTCTCTTTCTGGGCGCCGGAGACGGCGACGATATGGTCGGCGAAGCGGATGATCGCTTTATCCAGCGTATGGTAGGCGCGCACTTTCCAGTTCTCCCAGGTCCAGCCGCGCGAGAAGGCCACCCAGGCAGTAGCGAGCCCGCGCGAGGCAGCCAGGCCGACCACGTGGGTGCGGTAATCGTGTGTGCACAGGATATCGATCTCGTGCTCTGTAAGATACGTCCGAAGGATCTTCACCGCTTTGGGATCGTAGGCGCCGGTGATCTCAAAGACGTGCGTCGCGATACCGTCGGCCGCAATTGTCTCGATGAACTCCGGCGTGCTGCCGTCTTCAAGAAAGGAACTGATCGTAATATCGTAACTGCTTCCGCGAGCCTGGCGAGCATGGAAATGCAGCTGCCGCTCCGGGCCGCCGTAGAAATTCGATGCGCGCAGGTGGAGGACATTCATGACCGGGCCAGAATCTTCGCAAGATATTCGTGAAACCGCTGCCCCAGATCCTCCCAGCGGTAGCGGCTTGTCACCAGTTTCCGTCCCTGCTCGGCCAATTGATGATACTTCTCCGGATGCTCGAGGCAGTCGACCACCTGGTTGGCAATCGCCTGCTCCTCATCGCGAATAAGGATGTTCTCCCCATCGGCAACCTCGAGCCCCTCGGCGCCTATCGAGGTCGACACAACCACTTTTCCCATCGCCATCGCCTCGAGTATCTTCAGCCGCGAGCCGCCGCCGATCCGCAGCGGGACAACATACACGCCGGCCCGGTCGATAAACGGCCGGACATCATCAACCGTTCCGGTCACCGTCACACCGTCGACTTGCCCCAGCTGTTCGACCTTCAGCGGTGGTTTACGCCCGACCAGAAAGACCTTCGCCGATGGCCGTCGCTGCCGAATGAGCGGAAAGATCGACTCGACAAAGTAAGTGACCGCATCCTGGTTCGGTCGCCAGTCCATCGAGCCGGTGAAGACGATTGTGTCGGGATCCGGAATGGTGTCGTCCGGTGAGAAAAACTCGATATCAACGCCGTTGTCGATTACTTCGACCGGATAGTGAACACCGTACCCGGCGATTTCCTCCGCTTCTTCCCTGGAGACGGCGGTAGCGCCGGCAGCCCAACCGAAACAACGGCGCTCGAAGTTTTCGACCTTGCGCGCCTGGATACCGATATAGATTCGCCGGAGAGGATTGCGGTCGTTTTCGTAGTATCGCTTCCAGATCGAGGCTTCGATGTTGTGCGCCACGATCACCGAGGGGACGCCGTGAATGTCACGCACATATCGGGCGTACGGGGTCCATTCGCAGATGATGACATCGTACGGATCGCCGGCCAGCAGTTCGTTGAGCTTGTTACGGAACCGGGCAGTGTAGTGATGTGTCACGATATACGGGTCGGGCGACAGTAGATTGAGCAGCAGCCGCCAGTAGAACATCAGCCCGGACTTTTTGCGCCGCAGCTGCCCGGCCGCAACCGGCTTCAGCCCGGCCCGTTCCAGCGATTGGTAACCGTCCGAGCCCGCCTCGCCGTACGCCAGGTATGTTACCTCATTGTCCCGGGCCAGAGCACGGACAAGATTGTACGAGCGGATACGTTTCCCGGTATTGAGCGGGTACGGAAATTCTTCGTCTATAACCAGTATTTTCATGACAGCGCCTCGTGCCAATATACCGCTCCGACGCCGTCACGAAAGTTAAATCATTGCTATTGTGGACCTTCGCCAGCGATATCCGGGGCCTGTCGGGCACGGTGAACCCGCGAGACAACATAGGGAAACTTGCCCGAGCCGGTCCGTGAAATCTTCTCGACCGACCGCACCGACACGGAGATCGCTTCCCCGAGACGTATCTGCAACAGCCGCCTGAGCCTCTGGAGTTCCTCAGTATGATCGGACGGATCGCCCTCCAGATTTACCGTCACTGCCTCGGCCGCCTCCTGGACCACCTGGACCCGCGCCTGCAGCCCGGATTGACCAACCGCCGTGACAATCTCCGTGCCCGGCAAGAGGCTGCCGTCGGCGCGGACAAACAGCTCGGTTACCCGCCCGCGGATATCAACCAGCCGGGGCAGGTTCAGACCGCAGGGACAGGGGGAAGGGTCTATCCTGCCCAGGTCACCGATATCGTAGCGGATCAGCGGAAAAGCCCGGTTGTAGAGATCGGTAATCAGCAGGCGGCCAATCCCGGTATCGGTATCATCGATCGGCTCAGATTCGATATAGACGCTGTCGGTAAAGATGTGGCAGCCGTCTTTTCGGACGCACTCGAAAGCAGCCGTGCCGATCTCACGGGCGCCATAGCGCGAAAAACAGTGGTCAGCGAAAGTCGCCTCGATCGATTCCCGCTGGAATTCGTACAATGATTCAGCCGAGACAACCACTACCGGTACCTGAAATGGTGGCAACTCACCCTCGGAGATCCGTTGGGCGAGGTCATAGGCGAGCGACGGATAGGCGCCGATCAGGGTTGGTTGGCGGCGCAGCGACTCATCGATGAAATCCTGATACGATGCCGTGTCGAGTCGAGCCGTATCCATAAAGAACGTCCTGGTTGCCAGGTTCCGCACCAGCCGGGCTTTCAGCCCCGATGGCTGCACGGCATCCTGCGGCGCGCCCCATAGCCAGCCCTGCCACTCACCGTCACGCCAGCCGTAGTAGCGATTAAGAGCAAGGTCGATCCCACGACGGCGTTCGTTGCAGGCACGATCACGACAGAACCGAAGCGACAGGCCGGTCGTGCCGCCGGTGGTGGCACGAACAGCGCCACGCTCGCCCGCACGATTGGTGAATACCTCTTTGCCGGCGGCAGCAAGATCCTCCTTGCGTACAACCGGCAGCGACTTGATGTCAGTCAATTTGGTGATGTCGCCCGGATGATACCCGACCGCGTCGAACCGCTCCCGATAGAAAGGCGAGTTCGCATACGCAAAATCGACTATCTGCCGGACCGCCTCGAGCTGCTGTGCTTCGAGTTGTGAACGATCGCGATACAGTGTGGCCGCGATTGCCTCGGCGGCGCCATAGATCCCGAGCTGCCGTTCTTTTGTCAGGTACAGGTACCTGGCCATTCTGCCAAGAGCACGATGTAGCTCACCCATACGTTCCCCCGTTAAGCCTGGTATTGCCAAGTGGTACCTGAGAATGCGGCCTCGTGGTGCCCGGCCGATCACTGCCGGGCGATCTCCCCCGATTCACAGGCAGATTGCGTTTTGTCTACCCGAAAGATAACGCGTATCCCGGTCGCCTGTCAAGAGGTGGTTCGGCTACTGCGGCACTTCACACTTGAAGAAGCGTGTCTTGCCCGATTTCTCCGGCGGGATTTCATCAACCACTTCGATCGTGATGTTTATCCCCTCACCAACCATCGCCTTCATCCGATTGCGAATATGGTCGAACAGCTCCTGTCCCGGCTCAGGGTCATTGGTGACGCGCACGTGCCAGTCGGTGATAGTTCGCTGTATGATCTGCATCTTCCCCATCGGCGGTCCTGTCTCGGTGATCTCGACTCCAAAAACGATACCGGAGTGACGGCGGCCATCAAGACCGACATAACGATCGGTCAGCCGGCCGATCCCGGCGGTCATCAGGCGAAGCGTCCGGCCGCAGGAGCAGCTGTGATCGAGCGGTTTGCCGATATCACCGAGCTGATAGCGGATCATCGGAAAGCCGTAGTTGGTCAGGTCGGTGACAATCACCTCACCCTCTTCACCCGGCGCCACGGCCCGGTCACCATCGATGAATTCGACTATCGAGGATTCCATGGCGATATGGTGGCCCTCATGCCGCTCACACTCCGAAGACGTGTTGCCGACCTCGCGCGATCCGTACATGTCAAAGACAGGAGCCTGATAGGTCTCCTCAAACAGGGTACGCACTTCCGGATAAAGCAGTTCGCCGGTCGACATGATCCCCTGCACGCTCGGCAGCGGCAGGTTGTGCTTCTGGGCGAACTCCGTGAAGGAATGCAGGGCGTTGGGGAAACACTTGAGGTAGTGCGGACCGAATGAAAGCATGTTGTGGTAGAACTGACGCATTGTCTCATCGGTAGCGGCGCCGGTATAGAAGACCTGCGTCCGCAGCAGGTACTTGTCCTTGAACTCGGACAGGCGGCTGCTGTGGTGGCCGAAGTCAACATGCGGCGGCCAGAAAACCGTCACCTTGTCGCACAGTTGCTGCCCCATGAACTGTTCAAAGCGCCAGCCGATGGCCAGCTTCATCATGGCGCCCGGGTTGTCGCGGTACAACGTCAGCCGGCGCGTGGTGGTGCCGCCGGTGCCGAACTCCTGCAGGTCTTCCCGGCGGAAGTATGAAGAGATGATCTCTTCGCGGTTGGCATCGATGATCTCACGTGTCAGAAGCGGCAGCTGCTGGAGGTCGTCGAATGACTTGAATGACTCCGGTGTCAGGCCGCGCTCATCAAAGACGGTGCGATAATACTTGGTCGTGTCGTAGGCATGCTTCAACAGCGCCGTCAGTTTTTCCCACTGGTAGTCGAGCAACTGTTGCTCCGGCCAGTACTGGCTCTTCTGCAGGAAACGCAAGTGCTTGAGGCTTTCCTGACGGTTTTCCCGCCTGAGAAGAAGCGGAAAGACGCTGTTGCGAAGCAGTGCCGAGTATGCTGACATGAGTGTAATCTACCTGCTGACGTTGGCAATCCGGCTACTTCAGGTGTGCGACCGGATCGATCTCCGAAATACTGAACCGGTATTTGCCGGATGCTTCGACCGGGATGCTGTCCACCTGTTCGATCTCATAGTGCATGTCGGGGCCAAAGAACTGCCGCACCGAATCCTCGATCATCTGTTTCGACTCCTGCCCGAACGCCTCGTCCACGGCCAGTCGCAGGGTCAGTCGATCGACCGCCGTTTGCACCAGTTGTGCCTGGGTGATACCGGGCACGCGGGCGATGAAGTAGATCGTCATGGCCGCCCCGGACACCACCGAGCCCTCGGGTGTCACGAGGAAATCGGTTACCCGGCCGCCAACGATGTCCATCATCGGCAGGGTCCGCCCACACGAGCAGGTCTGGTCGAGCAGCATGCCCATGTCTTCGATCCGGTAGCGGATAAACGGCATGCCGACATTGTGCAGGTCGGTAACGACAATCTGACCCAGCTCGCCCGGCTGGCACGGCTGGTTATCGCGGACAATCTCGACATACAGCGTGTCGGCGGCGATATGCAAACCGCTGTGCGCCTCGCATTCGGACGCGATCACACTGAACTCACGGCAGCCGTAGCGATTGAAGACCGGACAACCGAAGACCTCCTCGATCACTTCACGTTGTTCATCGGTGAGCACCTCGGCCGAGGTGACCACGCTCTTCGGGCGGTGGTAGTCGGTCAGGCCGGCCTGGTGAATATACCGGGCGATCAGGTAGACGGCGTTGGCGTAGGCGACATAGGTCGATGGTTTCTCGCGGTTGAGCCGCTCGACAAACTCGGCCAGTTTGGCGTCGGTGATATGGCTGGTGTCGAGAATCACCCGTCGTGAGAAGAACGTCTCGCGCAGCTTGTCCATAAACGAGCGGGGCGTGTTGAGATCACGACGGTGGCCCCAGATGGCGGCGCCTTTGTCGTATGGCTCCAGGCCGGCCCAGCGATCGTGACGGATCGTGTTGGCGATACGCCGATAGACGCTGTCCTCGCTCATGAAGAAACGCAGTGGGGCGCCGGTCGAACCGCCGGTCTGGTTGGCTACAAGTTCTTCCCTGGGGATGTTGGTGGCCAGCATGTCATCGCGGTTCTGCTGAATATCCGCCTTGGTCAGAATCGGTACGCGACGGATGTCTTCCAGCGTGGTAACCTGTTCCGGATCAAACCCGGCTTCGGCAAACTTCCGGGCATAATATGGGCAGTTTGCCCGGGCATGCGAGAGCATCGCCTTGAGCCGCTTGAGCTGCAGGGCGGTAATCGCCTCAGGCGGCATGTACTGCGCCCGCTCGGCTTCGTCCAGATACTTGTAGTCGGTCGAGCGGTTCTTCAGCCGCATGAGCGGTATGATAAGATAGCGTGAGATCGGTCGGATCAGGTCCATAGGTTTCTTCTCGGCATCAACGGCCGGTCTCTTCGATAGCTTCCGGCTTGATTTCGACATCATCAGTCGCCGCCACCCCGAGCTTATCGGCCACGCGCGTCTTAAGATAGACAGCCGACATGGCGCCGATCAACCCGGCATACATGTACCAGTTGAACCGCATGAGATTGTGGCCGGTGAAGCCGTTGACCAGCATCGCCAGCATCGAGGCCACAAACGCCTGCTTGAATACTTCGTACCAGTGTTCCAGCTCGGGATCGTCGGGGGGCGCCCGCATCCGCCGCCGGGTGGTCAAGACCTGGTGGAATACGCCGGCAAGGAACGTAAACCAGGTCAAAAAACCCAGCGTGCCGACCTCGGCCAGCAATTGTATATACAGTGAGTGCGGACTCATGAAAATCTCCGGCCCGTACTCCCCCGATCCCGAGGCGGGCGCAAAACAGCCGGAGCCACAGCCGAGGAAAGGGTGCTCCTGCCAGATGCGTAATCCATTCTCCCAAATCGCCACCCGGCCGGTACTGACCTCGTTGACATCGCCGCCCGACACCAGGGTCTCATACCGACCCCGGTACTGGTCGGGCAACAGGATCCAGGCGCCGATCAGGAAGACCACTGCGCCGATTGCGCCAACCACGCGGTAGTTGGTGTACCACACCGTTACGCCGACGATGGTCAGGGTTGCCAGCAGGCCGCCGCGGGAACCGGTGTTGACGATCATGAGCAGGAACAAGAACAGCATTCCCAGCATGGCCAGGCGCCAGATCTTGTTTTTGTAGAGCTTAAGGAAGGCAAGGATGAACGGCAGGGTGAAGGCGAGCGTCGCCGCCAGCGTGTTGGCGCCGCTGCCGAACGAACCGCGACCGGTGGCCCGGGCGATCCCCATGCGGTAGATGGCGCCGCCGCCATAGTAGTCGCGAAATGATAAGAAGGCCTCTCGAAACATGAGCGCGACAAACAGCCCCATGAAGATATTGAACTTCGCCTTGGTGTCGATCGTGTAGACGATAATCATGTAGAAGACGATCAGCTTGAGAAAATCCTCGGCCGACTGGCGCGTCCGTTCGGGCTCAAACGCCACCGACCAGGAGACAATGATGACCACCCAAAACGCCAGCAGCATGATAAAGGGAAAGTCGTGCGGCAGGTTGAAGGTCCCGTAGCGCTTCTTGTGGGCAAGGATCGCCGCCAGCAGCACGCCGATCCCGATAATCCGCTCCAGCGAAAGCGCATCGAGCGCCGGAAACATCTCGCCGGGCCGAATCACAAACGTCACCATGTACAGCAACAGGCCGACAAACGGATAGCGGATCAGCAGGACGATACCGATCGCCAGACCGGCCAGGGCGATGAAGATGATCGGTTTGAGAAAAAGCGAACTCACCCCGACCGCGGCGCTGACCAGGATGATCACCGCCCACATCAGGTGCTTGTGGGAGATGAAGGTCCGGCCGGTGAATTCTCGGTATCGATCAGTCATATTCTCTCAACCGCGGGTCTGCCCGCTCCTGCTCCACCACCGGCCGGGCGATTGCTATGATCGGCCGGTGGCAAGATAGTTAAAGCCCAACTGCTTGAGCGCCCGGGGATCGTAGATATTTCGCGTGTCGAAAACATTGGCGGTGCGCACCTGTTCTTTGATCCGGCTGAAATCGAGATCACGGAACTCGTTCCATTCAGTGGCGATAATCACCAGGTCGGCGCCTTCGCAGGCCGCGTACGCGTTCTTCTGGTATTTGATACCATCCACGACCTTTTTCGCCTCATCCATTGCGGCCGGGTCAAACGCCTGCACCGTCGCCCCCTCGTCCATCAGTCGACGCGCGACATAGATCGCGGGCGCCTCCCGGACATCATCGGTATTCGGCTTAAACGCCAGCCCCAGCAGGCCAATTACCTTGCCTTTGGCATCGCCCAGCAGCTTCAGGCTTTTCTCCACAACCAGCTCACGCTGCCGGGCATTGACCTCTATCACCGCCTTGGCCAGCTTGAAGTCATAGCCGACATCGTCGGACAGTTTCGACAGCGCCGACACATCCTTGGGGAAACAGGAACCACCATAGCCCGGTCCCGGATGCAGGAACTTCGGCCCGATCCGCTTGTCCATCCCGAGCGCCCGCGACACCTGGTAGACATCGGCATCGACAATATCACAGAGGTTGGCGATCTCGTTCACGAATGATATACGCAGCGCCAGCATCGTATTGGCGGCATACTTGATCACCTCAGCCGTCTCGTTGGTGGTCGAAACGATCGGCGTCTCGAGCAGGTAGAGGGGACGGTAAATATCGCGCATAATCGCCAGCGCCCGTTCCGAATTGCAGCCGAGAATGACCCGATCGGGCCGCAGGAAGTCATTGACCGCGGCGCCTTCGCGAAGGAACTCCGGATTGGAGACGACATCGAAGTCGACATCACCGGAGACGTTCTCGCGGATCAGCTCCCGGAGTTTCTTCGCCGTGCCGACCGGCACCGTGCTCTTGATAGCGATAATCTTGTACTCGGTCATGTAGCCGGCGACTTCTTTCGCCACGGCTTCAATCTGGCTCAGATCGGCGTAGCCATCCTCGCGCTCCGGCGTGCCGACCGCCAGGAAAACCACCAGGCTGCGCTCGACCGCCTCCTTCAGGTTGGTCGAGAAGTGCAGGCGGTCCAGCTTGACGTTGCGCTGGATTAGTTCGATCAGGCCAAGCTCGTAGATTGGAAGCTCGCCACGGTTGAGCATATCGATCTTCTCTTTGACCTTATCGACACAGATCACATTCATGCCGAAATCAGACAGACAGGTGCCGGCCACCAGGCCGACATAACCGGTTCCCACCACGCAAACGTTCATTGTTGTTCCTGTTTCTTAAGGTACCACGCCACAAACCGCGCCAGCCCGTCGTCGATCGACACCTTCGGCTCAAACCCGAGCAGCGAGCGGGCCTTGCTGATATCCGCAAAGGTCTGGTCGACATCACCGGGTTGCTGCGGCATGGTCTTGATTATCGCCTTTTTACCAAGATTCTGTTCGATCTTTGTTATCAGTTCGTGAAGTCTGACCGTGTCGGAGCGCCCGAGATTCAGCACTGCGAAATCATACTCCGCGCTGCGGCAGGCCAGGACGCCCTCGACAATGTCCTCGATGAAGGTGTAGTCCCGCCTGCTGTCGCCCTCGCCAAACATGGCAATCTCTTCGCCCCGCCAGATCCGGTCGGTGAACAGATGGATCGCCATCTCCGGCCTTTGTCGCGGCCCGTAGACCGTGAAAAAGCGCAGGCAGGCCGTCTTGAAGCCGTAAAGGTGATGGTACGTGTAGGCCATCAGCTCGCCCGACTTCTTGGTCGCAGCATAAGGCGAGATCGGATGGTCGACAAAGTCATCTTCCGAAAACGGCACCTTCCGGTTGTTGCCGTAGACCGATGACGACGATGCGAAAATGTACCGCCCGACCCCGTGTGTCCGGCAGGCCTCGAGGATGTTCATGGTCCCGACCAGGTTGACCTCCTGGTAGAGGACCGGGTTTTTGATCGATGGCCTGACACCCGCCATGGCGGCCAGGTGGATCACCTCGGTAATCGCCTCACCCTCGAAACAGGCGGCAACATCCTCGCGATTCCGGATGTCACCTTCAACCAGCCGATAGGTCGCCTGTTCCCGGTGCGGTCGGCAGTTGGCCCGTTTGATGGCCGGGTCGTAGAAATCATTGAAATTATCGATAACCGTCACCCGATGGCCGTCGGCCAGCAGCCGATCCACCAGGTGCGAGCCGATAAACCCCGCCCCGCCGGTCACCAGAATCGAATCAGGCATACCTGCCTTTCCGTATCTTCAGTTGCTGGAACGTCATACGTAATCCTCTTCACCACCCTTTGTCAAGGGATACCACGGCTGTTTGGTTTTGACAGGGCCCTTCAAGTGGTCCTTGCCTTACTTGGCCCCTTAGTTTACTCTATCGGCAGCCGCTCCAAAACCGTTCGATTCGGCCGGTGTTAATCATTGATCGCAGCGGCCTCCATCCGATATATTGACAAACCGGATCGACCGGCACGCCCCGGACCACGATAAACCGCAGAGAGGAAACCACGGTGGGATTGTTTCGCCAGATTGCCCGAGCCTGTTTCAACAAGCAACAACGCTTTCGCTTTCGCTACTCCCTGATCCGTAACCTTCCGGGCGAATACGGCTTCACCCTGCGGGCCCGGATGCTGCGCAAGTGGTTTGGCGCCGTTGGCGATAATCTGAAAGTGCACGAGGGCTTCCGCTTCCGGAATATCGAGAAGATCCAACTGGGCAATAACGTCAATATCGGGGTCGACAGTTTCATTCAGGCCGGCGGGGGAGTTGAAATCGGTGATTTCTCCATCCTCGGCCCGGGAGTCAAAATCTGGACCCAGAACCACGCCTCGAGCCGTACCGATATCCCGATCCAGGAGCAGGGCGCGGAATATAAGCCGGTGGTGATTGGCCGCGATGTCTGGGTGGGCGCCAATGCCTTCGTTATGCCGGGGGTGCAGCTCGGCGATGGCTGCGTGGTGGCGGCCGGAGCGGTGGTCGGCGCCAAGAAATACCCGCCATATAAGATCCTCGCCGGCAATCCCGCACGGGTAATCGGCACTCGCCAGACCGAGCCCGCCGAAGATACCAAACCAACCGACAAAGAAGGCTCGAAAGAGTAGGCCGGATCGGCCGGCAGCCATGACGGATTCTCCCAAAAAGAAGGCGCTGATCATCTCCTACGCCTTCCCGCCCTCGGCGGCGGTTGGTGTCTACCGCATTCTCAAGTTCTGCAAGTACCTCCCCCAGTTCGGCTGGGAGCCGGTGGTGCTGACCGTCGAGGAAGGCCACAGCCACAGCCAGGACCCGAGCCTGTTCAAGCAGCTCCCGGATGATATCAAAATCTACCGGTCCAAAAGCCCTGCCCCGCTGGTCTGGTATGAGAAAAAAACCGGCAAGGGTCCGGCGGCTGGAGTAGCGCCTGCGAGTGAGAAAGCGAAGTCGTCCGGCTCAAGTGCGCCGCCCCCGGCCGATACGCCGCCACCGCCGCAGTCGATGGCAAGTCGGATAAAAGGGTACATTCGGCGGCTGATCTTCACGCCTGATGACAACTGTTTCTGGGTGCCGTATGGTGTCTCCAAAGGGATGGAGGCGATCAAGAACGAGCAGATCGATGTCATCTTCTCGACCTCGCCGCCGGCCTCGGCCCACCTGATCGGCTACTGGTTGTCGGTTCGCTCGGGTCTGCCGCTGGTGATTGACTTCCGCGACCTCTGGACCCAGAACGCGGGCTACCATCTCAAGAACAAACCCGCTCCGGCCCGGGCGTGGGATCGCTTCCTCGAAAAACGCGCCATGAAACGCAGCAGTTGCATTGTGACCGCCACCGACGGTTTCACCGGACAGGTATTGGAAAAGAATCCGTACAAAACGCCCGACAGTGTCGTGACGATCACCAATGGCCTCGATCCCGATGACTTCGCCTCGGTCAGCTTCCCGACCGAGAAGAACGACAGGTTCACGATCCTCTATCTGGGCAGTCTCTATGGCGCCCGTAATCCGTATTTCTTCTTCGAAGCGATGCAGCACTGGCTGGCGCAGCGACCGGAAGTAGCGGACAAGGTCAGGGTAGAGTTTGTCGGCGGCGGCGAAGCGTACGCCAAAGCCACGGTAGGGACTCCGCTTGAATCGATTGTCCGCTTTGTCGGCCATATGCCGCAACAGCAGGCGCTGTCGAAGTTGTGGCAGGCCGATATGCTGCTGTTGCTGCTTGGTTTCGGAGATACGCATACCACGGTCATCCCCGCTAAGTTGTTTGAATACATCGCCACCGGTCGGCCGATCCTCGCTTTTGTTCCCGAGGGACAGTCGGCGGGCCTGATCAGGAAGTACAATCGTGGCGCCGCCGTGACGTCACCTGACAAAGACGCCGTGGCGGCGTTCCTCTCCGAGCAGTTCGGCCACTGGCAGGAACGCTCCGGTCCACCTCTGTCAAAACTCGACCTGCCGGAAGAATTCGACCGGAGAACTAAGACCCGCCGCCTGGCCGAAATCTTCGACTCTGTAAGAAAATCGCACTAAATCGCGGTTTTTTCTTCTTCGACAGCTTGCTCCATCTTGACTTTACTGGAGTTCTGTAGTACATTTTATCGTGTTTTCATAGGCCGGTGTGTCGGGGTTGTCCCAACACCTATGGACTCCCCTGGGGATAGGCGCGCCGGCGACGTACTTACGGGCTGAACGGGGCGCTCCCTCAGACCCTGGTGCAGTTCGCCGAGCTAAACGATCAGGCATAGAATACCGATCATATCGAATATATCATAATCCTCTCGTTTCTTTCTGGGGAGCACTGGAAACAATGCAGCAGAATCTGCAGCACGAGATAGTCGCGGTAATCCGCGATGTGGGCAATCTCAATGGCGATATCCCGCCGGAGAAGGATCTGTATGCCGAGTTGGGCGTTGAGTCGGTCAACTCGATACATATCCTGCTGGCCCTCGAGGAGAAATTCGCCATTTCGATCGATGACACCCTGTTTGTACAGGCCCGAACCGTCAACAAGCTGACCGACCTGGTTCGCGATATTCGAGGAAACTGAATGGCCGTCGTTGCTATCGACCTGCCCGCCAACCTGCCCGATGACATCGCGATCGAAATCGCCAAGCGCGCCTGCTATTGCGATGCGGTCATCACCGGCAGCCGGTTTGTCCCTGAAAGCCGACAGCTCGAGATAAGCTGTGACAACGGCACCGACATGGCGGCTGTCTCCAGGAAGGTCGAACTGCTGGTTGACAAGATGAAAACCGAGCGGCTGGCGGTGAAACCAAAAGTGATCCGGTCGCACCAGGGCAAGCACGACTCGTTTGATACGTCGGTATTCGATACCCTGACCAAAGCCGGTGACATCTACACCGAAGGTACCGGGGTAATCAGTCGCGGCGGCGCGTTTCTCGACCTGCTTGAACGGTTCGACTCATTGTTTGCGCGGATCGGGCGGGAGATCTTCCACGCCACCCCGCGCACCTACAACACACTGATCCCGGCCGACTGGCTTCGCCGGGCCGGCTACTTCTCCTCCTTCGCCCATTCAACCACCTTCGCCATGCACCTGTGCGAGGACTTCCATCGCCTGGAGCAGTTCGCCGGGCGGCACAAGGGCGGGGCCGAATTGCATTTTGAGTCGCTCGACGAAATCGCCACGCCGGAATATTGCCTCTCCCCGGCGATCTGCTATCACACTTACGGCAGCATGCAGGAGTCGGCCTTCACAGCCGAGGACAACGGCCTGCGGGTGTACACTGCCATGGGCCGCTGTTTCCGCTACGAGTCGAAAAACATCACAGCGCTGGACCGGCTCTGGGAATTCTCGATGCGGGAGATTATCTTCGTCGGCGAGAAAGAGAGAGTCATCGAAGCGCGGCAGAAGGCAATCGAACTGATCTGGCGTCTGGTCGAGATTCTCGACTTGCATGCCGAACTGGAGACCGCCTCCGATCCGTTTTTTGCCACCGATTTCCGCTCGCTTCGCTTTTTCCAGCTGGCTAATGATTTGAAGTTTGAACTGCGGCTGCCGGTCGAGCCCGATCGCTCGATTGCCGCCGCCTCGTTTAACTACCACGAAAACTTCTTCGGCGACAACTTCGCGATAGCCACCGCCGACGGGGCGCCGGTCCATACCGGCTGCGCGGCGTTTGGCCTGGAGCGCCTGGTCTTTGCGGCCCTGACCCAGATCGGGGAGACCGAGACCCGCACGCGCCTTCGACTCGCCGAACAAGAACTACTCTAACGCTTAAGGGCACAGGGGACAATTCCATGGAACCGGCACAGGGCTTTTCGTTCGTATTCAAACCCGACCTGAAACAGGTCTCCGATCTCATCTGCAACACCTGGGCGCGACCGTGCTGGAACTACGACACCGGTCTGCTCGAACTGCATATCATGCGACCCACCGGCGATCCCGAGTTGACTGTCGGACAGGTCTCCGAGGATGGCCGCCTGGCCTCGTTTCAGGCGTATATGCCGTTCGAGGTAGAGTACTACGGCGATCGCTACAAGGCCGTCTTTGCCAGCTTCCTGACCGTATCGTCCGATTTCCACGGCAAAGGGCTGGCCGGTCCGCAGCAGGGGATGTTGATCGAAAAGGCGATCGAGAAAGGCTACGACCTCTATATCACCATGTGTGAAGTCGGGGCTGCCTCGAACCGCGCGGTCGAGAAGATCTTCGCCAAAAAGAACCTGCCGGTGCAGGTGGTCAATGTCCTGCAGTACACGGCAGCGTTGCGCGAACTGGTCGAACCGGTCCTGCCGAAAGAAGCCACCGGCAAGACGCGCCTGTATACGAAGAACGACAAACCGAACATCATCGGCCTCGTGAAAGACCTGGGCGCCGATGCCCCGCTGCGGAAGATCATTCCCGAAGCGGATATCGATTTCCTCTTCGCCGACCGGCCGCACACCCGCACCTGGGTGTTCGATGACAACGGGACGATTCGGGGGCTGGCCAACCTGCTGCTGCTCGAGGTGATCGAGCCGGATGAATCGCGCGCGCTCAATGTCTACTTCGACAACGTCTCATTTGGTGATCTCGACGAAGATGAGCAGGCGGCATTTATCGGCGATATCATGCTGGCCCTGCAGGAGACGGATTACAACACGGCGTTTATGCCGAAAATCGGGTATGTACCGGAAGAGCCGTTCCGCAAGTACCGCTTTCGGGTCGCGCCGCGTCAGGTCAACCTCTATATCTCGCCGCTCAAAGAGGGCGTGCTGCCGAAAGGAATTCGCGAGGTCGATTCCTTTTATCTCGATGTCTATTGATCGATAGTGAATTGAGACGGTTGTGAAGAAGTTTCTTAAACTGCTGTTCTACTCGGTCGGCACCCTGCTCGGCGGCATCATCGGCTTTCCCCTGGGATTGCTGTCGCTGCTGGAGAAGTGGACCATTCGCACCGAGGGCATCTACATCACCTGCGCCACGATGGTCGCGATTATTCCCGGCTGGCCCGGCAATTTCGTGCGTGCATCGTTCTACCTGATCGCACTCGAGGCGTTTCACCCAACCGCCATTATCGGTTTCGGCAGCTACTTCTCCAATCGCGGCGCCCGGGTCGGTCGCTATGCCGGCACCGGGGCGTATTGCATCATGGGCATGGTTGACCTGGAACCGGAGGTCCGTCTGGCCAGTCGCGTATCGATTACTTCGGGACTGCACCAGCACGGTTCCTCGGCGACCGTCGGGGCGGTCGAAGAGGTCCCCAGCCTTCGCGAGCGAGTGCGCATCGGCAAGGGCGCCTGGGTCGGCGAGGGGGCGATCGTGGGCGCTGATATCGGTGACGGAGCAGTCGTCGCGGTCGGCGCGGTCGTAACCAAGCCGGTGCCGGCGTATTCGATGGCGATGGGCAACCCGGCACGGATCCTGCCGACCGTCAATGTCGTCGCTCCCAAGCAGGACAACCCGACTGAAACCAAGCCCAAAGACTCGGCCGCAAACTAAGCGACCGAACCACGAAGCAGCCGTTTCAGCGGCAGCTTCCCGACATACGCCTCGATTTCGGCGATTGTCTCACCGTTTATCGTCAATCTTGGAATGGCAAAGCGATCGATCCCGTCCAGCGGATACTGCGGCGCCCCCACCTGCGTCGTAAAGCCGGTTACATAGCCGCATGACTGTGCAACCTCGAGTGTCTCTCGATTGAACGACCCGGCCGGATAGCAAATCGCCGTCACCTCGTTGCCCAACTCCCGCTCCAGTTTCTCCCGGGACCGAACCAGCTCATCGCGAACTTCATCGGCCGAGAGCAGCGCCAGCTTGCGGTGGTTGACCGTATGCGACTGCAGCTCGACCCCTTTTCCCGCGACCATCCGAAGATCATCCCAGCTCATGCAACCGATCCCCAGATCGTAGCTTGGTCCGGTGTGGTCCTCGATCGCTGCGACGGCCCGGTCGATCACCTCCTGCGGCCGGTTGTCGAGCAGCCGGCACAACTCCCTGCCCAGAAAACGCCGGGATTCGTAGGTCGCCAGCGATCCCTGCTTGAGCAGGACCGCAACATCATCGGGAACATCGCCCGGCGCCTCCTGCAGCGCCTCCAGGGTCGACTGGTCGAGCTTGCTGACCGCGTTGGTGATCAACAGGTGCCAGAAACGACGGTTGGTGTCGATGTAATCGGTGGGGACGAAAATGACACTGGGGAGGCCATGCTGCCGGAGCGACGGCAGGGCATAGTCGATGAATTCGCTGTCGGCGTCGTCGAAGGTGATCAGGCAGGAGCGACGGGAGATTGTTCGTTTTCCGGTAACAACGTCGGTGTATGTCTGAAGATCGAGAACGTCGAAATACCGGGCGATCGCATCGAGATGGGCGTTGAACAACCGGTAGTCCAGCCCCCAGTCATAGCCGAGGAAGCCGATCTTGCCTCTGTCGTGATCAACCACCCGATGATACGTGAACACCACCAGCATGGGTGAGTCGCCATGCCGCAATCCCTCGATCGCATAGCCAACCCGCCACAGCCCCAGGCCGTGGCCGACCCGTTCGATCATCGATGACAACCCCGCCATAAAATCACTCTCGCACCGAGCGCACCTCACACATCGTTGTCACCGTTGGTGAAATGCCAGTTGTCGGCCGAGTAGGCGACCTGGCGGACCGGATCGTTTTCCTCGGCAAAGACAATGACTTTGATGCGGTTGTCGGCGCGAAGCTTGAAACCGAACGTCTCGAAGGTGTCGAGGATACCCTGGTTGCCGAAAAAGAAAAACGAGACGGTTTCGACATCTTCGCTTCGGGCATAGAGCAGGAACTTGCCGATCAACGGTTCGAGCAGCGTCGCGTTGTCGGCGCAGAAGTAGTCGTTGATGTGCAGTTCGTTGTTGGGGTTGCGGAAGACGATATAGCCGCGCAGCCGCCCGGTCGACACTTCACTCATGGCGAAAATACGGAACTCCTTGTACGGACACTGCAGGAAACGCCAGTTGAGATGGGCGCTGGAGCGATCGGCGATGAGCGAAAACTGCTTCACCGCCTCGACATTGAGTTCGTCAAAGCGTTCATCGAACTTGTCGAGGATTTCGTAGCGAAATGTCTCGTCGTCACGATAGCGCCGCTCCCTGGCGCCCATCGCCATGAGGCCGTCAACCGGCGCTGCCAGCGCCCCGGCGAGTGATCCGACCCGGACAATCCGCTGGACGTATTTCTTCGTGTGGAGTACCTTGACCAGGCGTTTGAAGTCCCCCAGAACGGTGTAGCCGGCGCGCTCGGTGATACGCGCCGACGTGGCATTCGGAGTACCGACCAGGAACGGGTAGCCGGCCACTGCCCGGTTGTCAATCATCGCCTTGCGCAACTTAAACGCCAGCCCCTGACGGCGGTAGTTCTTGTTCACACCCAGATCACCGCCGAGACCGACCGTCACCAGCTTGCCGTTGATATGCATCCGCTTGGGAAAACAGGCGATCGACCCGATTACCTCGTTGTTGGCCGGTTCGCGGATTATCCAGCAGTCACCCGGACCGGCCGGGTTGTTTCTGTAGAACCAGTCAAACTTCCGGACCGGCCAGCCGTGGAACTCGGTATCCCAGAAGCGGACGATCTCGGGACCGTCAGCCTCGAGATCAGCCTTGAGAATCTTGTACTCCATACCCGAATTGCGCCTGCTGCCCGACCCTATGACTTCGCCAGCTTCGGCTTCCAGTCATTCCACAGCGGCTGGAACATCGCCAGAAACGCCGAGGCGGCTGCTTTGGCGCCGGCCTCATTGGGGTGGCTGTCACCCGGCAGATTGAGGCGGTAATCGGCCCGGAGGAAGCCCTTCTCGTTGGCCAGCGTGCCGAACAGGTCAAACACATAGAAGTTGTTCTGGCCGGTTTCTGTGGCGTAGTTGGGCTGGAATTCATTGATCAGCCAGTCATTGAATTCCTTCGCCCGGGCAGCCATCTCGACTGTCGTCGCTTCCGGTACCCGCGGTGGCGCGGTCATGTAGATAAAGAGCTTGTTTGGGTGCTCGGCCATGAGCGGCTTGATATGCTCAAAAGTCGCCTTGTAATTGGCCATGGTCCGCTCCTCGCCGTACGGATCACCCGGCATGGTCCCCTCACCGACAATATCACTGTTGGGATAACAGGGCTTGAAGACAACGATATCGTTGGTGGTGCCGTCGCTGTGGTAGAGATTGCCGTGCGAGCGGAATTCGAGAATGTCGCTCATGCTGCTGTCAAACTTGCCGGCCCAGTGGCAGATATCGGTGTCTTCGCCGATCTCATCGCCGTAAGTCGCACTCTTGACCAGGATGCCCATGTCGAGCAGGTCGTTGCGAAGGCCGCCCTGGCTTAAGATCCGACGGCCGACCGAGTGGTGCAGGTAGACCATCCGCGTATCAACATGCTGATCCAGCTCGGCGGTGAGATCGTTGACCGAGGCGGTCAGGCCGCGGTTGGCATCACCGCAATCAGACAGTTTGGCCTGGGCTTCAGCAAACCAGGTCCGCAGGTTCATATACTTGTACACGACATAGACACCCACGGCATTGCCGATCAGCGAGATGACCAGCAGTACGACCAGCAGTGTATTCATTTTATTTCTCCCGGATGATACAGTCGACATCAGTCAGCTCTCCACGTTTGGGTGAGACAGGATTACAGTAAGATTGCCCTATTACCGGCATCGGTCAAGTATGTTACGAGTTTACCCGGCCGGTCCTGATGGAACAACCCTGGCGCCCCGCCGGTTTCTCAGACAGCGAATCATCGACCAGCCAGGTCTTTAAATCATATACACCGATATCGGCGCCCGGCGCCGGGAGGAATTCTGCAAATGCTGCGAAAAATCTGCACGGCGGCCGTCTTGCTGGCCGGTCTGGCCCTGATCGCCGGCTGCCAGGCCGAGGCCGACAGCCAGACAAAAACCACCGAAACCGAGGCCGACACGCCCACCGCCATGCCGGCTATTGCCTTTACCGAAATCCCGTTTGAGACTATCACCGGTGAACCCGCCCGACTTCAGGACTACCGGGGCAATGTCATCCTGCTGGTCAATGTCGCCTCGGAATGCGGCTATACCCCGCAGTACGAGGGCCTGCAGGCGCTGTACGAGAGCTACAAAGACTCCGGGCTGGTTGTTATCGGCTTCCCCGCCAACAACTTCGGTGGCCAGGAACCGGGCTCAAACGAAGAGATCCTGGAATTCTGCCAGACGAAGTTTGATGTCACCTTCCCGATGATGGCCAAGATCAGTGTCAAAGGCGAGGACAAGCACCCGCTCTATCGCTACCTGACTGAAAAGTCGCCGGCGCCGGGCGAGATCAGCTGGAATTTCAACAAGTTCCTGCTCGACCGCGAGGGCAATGTGGTCGCCCGCTACGACTCCAAAGTCACCCCCCGCAACTCGGAACTGGAGACGAAAGTGACCGAGCTGCTGTAGCAGCGATCTTGCGAGTGGCATGGTAGGTCTGCTCCGATAACTATGGACACGCTGGCGGCGGTGGACCACCCAGGTATAGGTGATTCGTCAAATAGACCTGGTCCGACAAATCAACCTCTCCATCGGCCGTAACATCCGCTTCCTCATAGCAGGGCGGCGGCGGACCACCAAGAAACAGGTAGTTTCCGAGGTATATCACATCCGCCAAGTCACAATAATCAGCTGTATCTCCGTTGACATTTCCGCGCATGGCCAGACAGCAGGCACCTACCTGCACGGTGTCAATCCTGAATAGAAAATCGTGCTTTCGTAAGCCAATCGTGGCTGGTCCCTCGTTCACGAAGGTGATGTTTGAAAAAGTGGCGTTCCCGTAGATGTCGGTCTCGGTTGTCTCGTAGACCGTGCTGTCCTGTTTGACACACACAGCCACGCCTTGAACCGGGGTTGCGGAATCAGACTGAACGGATACAACGAAGTTCATCTCCCCCGGCGCCAGCGCAGTAGACAGTGCCCATTGGAAAGTTGCGGGAGTTCGGGTATACACACAGAGCTGTGGGTCTCCGAGGAGCAAATAGGCATGGTAGGCAAATCGTCGGCTGTTATCCAGCCAGGCATTAGATGGAGTCAGCGCCTCTTTGGAAAGAGCAAAGGCTTTGCCGATCTCATAGCGGTCCTGGAAAATCAAGTCCAGAAAATCATAGCAGAAATCCGGGTAGCTGGCGGCCAACCAGTCCAGATTGCTTGACCCGATGTAAGCAACGCCGCCGCCATACGGGTTCAGCATAAAATGCCGGCCGATGGCAGCGGTTGAGGAGAGGCAGTTGTTGAGGCAGGTCGAGTTGAAAAACACACTGTATTTCCCAGTGTTCATCATGGAATCTGCCATAAACGGGAACTCAATGGCGTCTCGATGCCACGGGGTGGTAGTCCAGTGCGTGAGGAAGTTGCCCGCCCATTGAGCCTGGCTGTTGTTGACGATCAAGCCATATCCGGCGCTCAACTCTGCCTTTACGGTTTGTGACGCTTCTTCAAAGAGTCTTGTCCTGTTGAGATTCGCTGGGAGGTGAGGAATGAGGGTGTCCAGAAAGTACTCTGTCTCGACCGGGTGATAGAAGTCTTCCGACTTGTCTATCGACACGATCACGCGAGTTCCCATCAGAAGCGCCTCATTCTGGTAGTTGGTGTCGGCTGGATAGGACTGGTATTCGACCAGCTTCCGAATAACGGTCGCTGCCTGGGTGCTGTCCACACACGGGATACGGGCAACGAAGATATCAGGTTCATAGTCGGTTTCATCGCCGTATCCTGGAGGTTCGCCGAAAAGATCGTTGCCGTTGGCGTTCCAGTCGCCGTCCAGATTGGTATAGTACGTGTCACCGGCGGGATGCGCCATGAGAGAATTAACGATCATGTGAGGGATAATGTCGATATCTCCGCCGAGGATAGCCCAGTCCGTCTGGTGGTTGTTGTGGTAGTCACGCAGGCACTCTCTGATCTTCACTTGAAGGCTGTCCCCGGCGTACACTGTCTGAATGTCCTCGACCGTAACTATCTCCGTGGGAATCCCGAGCAGGGACTTCCAGTCTGCATACTGCTCGAATGCAGGTTTCATCTCTTCGTTCGTGATGACAAGCAGTCGCCCGCTTGCAAGTACATGGGCGTTTGTTAGACACACAACAGCGAACGATGCGAAAAGTACCAATATCGTTTTCATCTGCTCCTCCCGTTATTTCCATTAGAATCTCTTGAAATCAGCATTCTTGATCGAATCCGCCACTCGCTTCTCTTTCTCCCTGGCCGCCTCGTACTCCTCCAGACTCTGAAAGGCGGTGGGAAGATACTTCTGCGGGACATCCGCGTTGTAGTTGAACCCGTTTTTCATAAAACGCAAGGTGCTGTCGTTGTTGAAGACCAGGTACAGAGGAATCCGTTGCGAACGGCGCCCCTCGAGGGCGAAGCCAACAGCGAGTTTGTGCGGGCCCTTGACCGATATCGGCACAAAATCAACAACTACGTCCGTTGTGTCTCTCCTTCCACTCAGAGTCACACTCTTCTCCATTTTCGTACTCAATTCAATCCCACGCAAATCTGTATCCAGTCGAATCTCCTCGTCCAAGTCATCCAAAGCCGTCAGACGACAGATCAGATGTGAGGTATCACCTATTCTCGGTACGGGAGTAATTACGCAGGAGATGTCCAGAGGACTGGCCCCGCTTCGATCATAGGACAGTATCGGTTGGAACTCTATACTATCACCTTCGAAGAAAATGGCTGGGTAGGGATTGACTTTGTACGCCAAAGAGCCTCTTTGTGTGGTGTCAGCAGGATTGCCAAGATACAGCAGGTTGCCGTCAGGATCAAATATCCAGCGTACCTGCAAAGCACCAAACCGCTGATCGACCAAGTGGATAGAAAACGGAGTTACCCCCGCCACCAATGGTGTGACCTCGAACTCTCCTGTGAACGGCTCATCGGTGTAAATGGGGGCGGGCCACACGAAAAGCGTGTCGGTGACTTTCATCTGCCAGTCGTTGTGGGCAATGTGCACAAGCGTATCGCGTTCGAACGGTCTGTCGCCAATGTAGTTGGCCACGGAGTTG
>WJMS01000248.1 GCA_014727815.1 candidate division GN15 bacterium | reverse complement strand
TGTCGATTGAGTCGAGCGCATAATAATCGGCCGGCATCCGCTTGATCGTCGACACCATCGTATCATTCGACAGCGGCGACTGGAGCGTGTAGCGAACGTAGTGTCTCAGGCCCGGGTAGCCGTCGAGATTCAACATCGCCACCTTGCCCTTGGCAAACGCATTGCCGACCCGCGTTGGGTCGGCCACTCGCATCAAAATGAAATCGGTCGCGGAGATACGGCACTGGATACCCAGCGCGCTCAGTTCGCCGGAAAGCCGCAGCGCCTCGTCGTTGAGCAGCTTCACCCGCATCGCTTTTGCCTCGCTGTTGTCCAGCGAGGTCGACAGGAGACGGTGAAGGGTCGTGCTGAACCGCTGCTGCGCCGCAAACCCGGCCAGCCGCTCGCTCAGCGCGGGGGCGAGGATCAGGTGGCCGCTGTCCGACGAGGCAATCCCGAACGCCGCCGCGTGCGAACGAACCACCACGATATTCGGATAGCGCGCCTGCAGGCGCGTGGCTGTGATACCGTAGAAATCGAAATAGTATTCATCGACCACCACCAGGCCCGACGGCGCCGCCGACGCGATCAGCTCCAGGTCACCAAGACCGAAATTCGATCCGGTAACCCGATTCGGGTTGGCCAGGTAGATCGTCTCATAACCGGTCGCACAACGCTCGATCACACCATCGGGATCAGCCGCAAACGGCGATGTGCCCAGATGTTCGTCGAGTGCGTAACCGGCCCGATCGGCCGCGATAGCAATCTCCGGCGTGGCATGGCCGGCGACTATGATCCGGTCGGTTGTCCGGTGCGACAGTTCGAAGACCGCCGTCAGGGCATCGGAAAAATCGGTAAACGGCACGATCCAGCTCGGCGACACCACAGTCGCCCGGGCGATCGTCGCGATAAGCGTATCGAGGCGTTCCTCGGTGAGAGTGCTGCTGGGGCTCATGATCCGAACCTTTCTGTAGGGCTGTGCGGGAAAAGGCCACGTGGCGAAGCGCCGGTCACACGACGACCGGGGTACTGAAGTGTCGGCGAGGTCTGCGTCATCCCTGGCATGCTCGTCATCGGTACTCTTCCCTGTGCGTGAACGAGTTCTTCACTAGAGCGTATTGCAAGGCCGATGCCGGGCTGTGCGATTTCTGCACATTCCCGATAAGCGCCTTTCACACAGCAGCTTAACGGCTCGTGCGAACAGCCCGACGGGATCACCCTCGAGTCGCCTGCGGGTCGTTTTTTCCGGATGCGTGCGAAAACAATTCCCCAGAAAAAAAACCGCCGGGGCAGGACCGTGCCTGCCCCGACAGCCTAGGAAGGTGAGAGAAGACGAACACTGCGATTTGGTTACTACAATTTATCTATCAACAGCACGGTCGTCAGCACGCCGGTGGTGGCGGTGATCGCCGTGGTGAATGTCTTCAACCAGTTTGATTCCTTCTCAATCTTGCTCGGCACGACAATCACATCACCCAGATTGACCCGCTTGCCGAGAATCCCACCCCCGGCATACACTTCACCGTTTGCGCGAATCAACCGCGTATTCCCCTTGTCCGACTGCGGCGTGAAATTGCCCGCCCGCTCGATATAGTCTTTGACCTTCTGACCGGGCGCAAACTTGATCGTCCCGTTGGCGCCAACCGCACCCATCACCGAGATCCCCGAAGGAATCGCCGGCACAAACACCCGATCACCCGGCTCGAGCACAACATCGCCGATCCGGCCATCCGATGCGATTATCGTCTCCATATCGATAATAATCCGGTTGACCGCGTCCGGCTGGTAGTCGAACATCACTTCCTTGTGCACATTGCCCAGACTGTCGACCACAATCGGGTTGGACCGCTCCAGCAGCGTCGGCACGCGCAGCCGTTCGAGTGACTGCCCGATTGTCTGCCGCTCCAGCACTGTCCCGATCGGAAACGCATTGCGCGTAAAGCCGCCGGCCCGGTTCAAAATCTGGTAGAGCGTCTCGGAACGATCGGCCAGGACATACTCACCCGGGAAACGTATCTCGCCGGTCAGGGTCACTGTCCTGTGCAGCTGCCACTCCGGAATACGCCGGATATAGACCCGGTCGTTCTCTTTGAGCGTCGTCGCCGAGGCGTTCGTCCGGCTCAGGCTGACGGTGCGAAGCGAGACCTGCCCCTGCTCGTCAAACCGCGCCAGTTCCGCCTGAAGCGTCGCGGCGCTTCTCGTGAATGAACCGGCCAGGAAAATCAGGTCGTGAATCGTCATGTCTTCATACAGCGGATACTCACCCGGCCGGGCCACTTCACCCTCGATATACACATGTTTCTCCCAGGTGACATCATCGATCGCGTACACATGCAGCGAGTCACGATCGCGCAGCACGATATCACCGTCGCCGGCGATGACTTCGCGAAGGTTGACCGGGATCACTTCGGTGCGCCAGTTGGAGTGACGGCGGAACAGGTTGGCCCGGTCATAGTACACATCGTATTCCTGCAACCGACCGCGATCGATCAAGTCGGAGACCATCGTCGAGTCCCGGCGCTCATAGTAGCCCGGGTGTTTGACATGCCCGAAAACCGCCACCATGTTGCGCTTGGCCTCGAATATCGAATAGACCGTCACCCGGTCACCATCAGTCAACGAAGTGTCGACACGCACCGACTCGACCGTATCTTCGGCCAGGGCGAGATCGATTACCTCCCACTCCCCGGCGTCATTGATTCGCTCCAGCATGACCCGGTCGAGATGCGCTTCGGCGGTAGCCCCGCCGGCCAGCTCGAGCAGGTCGTGCGCGGTTTCATCGCCGCGAAGTTCGTAGATTGCCTCACGACGGACCTCGCCGCGGATCGCTACCCGATCACCCGCCACCGGCACAAAAATCGCATCGCCGGATTCCAGCCGCACATCACTGCTGTTGTCACCGTGCAATAGAAAACGATAGAGATCGACCTCCGCCACCGGTTCGCCCGAACGCATCAGACGAATCGCCCGCATACTCCCGCTGGCGGTCGGCCCGCCGGCCAGGTAAAGGGCGTTGAACAGCGAAGTCAGCGATGACACCGTGTAGGCGCCGGGGTTTCTGACCTCACCGGTGAGATAGATGCGAATCGAACGAATCCGCCCCAGCGAAACCGTCAGGTTGAAATCACTGAACACCCGGCCGAATTGCTGGGCGGCATACCGCTCGAACTCCTCGACCGTCTTGCCCCAGGCCGGCAATGACCCGACCTTGGGAATGAACACCTTGCCCTCACGATCGATCGTCAGGTTGTACTCCTGCTCCGCCCGTCCCCAGAGATAGATAATCAACTGGTCGCCCGGCCCGAGAATATAGTCGCGCGAGGCGGCGATGTCGGCCGGCGGCGTCGATTCCCGCGGTCCCCGAAACAGCTCCAACCCGAACGGCGCCAGCTGATCGAACGAGGTCAGCTGGTCGGGCAGTTCCTGGCTGCCCGATCGCAACCCGCTCGTGTCCCCATACATCGACATTGAGTCGGGCATGAGCGGCGTGGGGACCGTGTCGTAGATGGTCGGACTGTGATAACCCGACTGCTTGTCCGGCGTGATCCGAGGTGTACTTCCCTGCTGCGATTGGTACTCGCGCAACAACTGCTCGCGTTGCTGCGGTGTCAGGGACAAAAGATCCTGCGCATGCAGGCGAACAAACCAGTCGAGTGAGACCAGGATGATTACCAGCAGCAGCAGTAACAGTAACTTTCTCATCGTGTCACCTTCCTATGGTTCCGCGATAGTGTGGCGGCCGCCCGCATCGGTCGGGACGACCTGTTTGACACCGCCCTATGCAAGGCCGGTGCCGGAATCGGGGATGAGTAGCTATCTCAATGCCCGGCAACAGGGTAGCTGTGTGACTGCACAATCACCGCCACTTCCTGCGGCCAACCGGCATGAAAAATCTTCTGAGAACGAGGGAAGAATTTTCCGCGAGCGGGAAGCGACCCCTGAATCGCTTTTGCCCTCGGTGCTTGTGTGCCCTGGTCGATGGTGGCGTTTGAAAGAGATGTTTGTAACTGCCGACAGGGGTTGCTATTCTAGTTTCCTTAAGTTGAGATGTGCCTTCCGCAAATAAGTTCTTTACAATTGCGACCGGCGCTCGTCTTATCAATGACCGCCGCTAACTGGATAATTGGCAGCAGGTTATTGCGACGAATCTACTCTCGATCAGGGCATTCTGGCTTGACAAGGGTAGACAGGTATAGTAACTTGCCGGATCATTTTTCCTGCGCCTGCCGCATGGACTGCAGGAAGTGTTGACAACGGTATCTGGCGGGCGATAACTCCGGGAGGGTGACCCTGCCGCTACGTGTGTGGATCAGTCACGTTGGGAAGTATTTTTCGGTTTTTCAGGATATTGCATGGAGAGTAGAATGGGGATCTTAAGACGTCTTGTCGCCTCCGTTCTGGTGTGTCTGCTGCTCGCTTCGACCGCTGCCGCCAGCGGCTTCGAAGTGACCGGTCTCGGGACCAAAGCCAGAGCCATGGGTGGCGCTTTCCGGGCGATCGCCGATGATTGGACGGCCGCCTATTACAATCCGGCCGGTCACGCATTTGTCTACGACAATATTTTCGGGGCGTCGCACGGCTTCCTGCACCTGCGCAATGAAATCATCCCCGACTATCGCTACGGCGGGGTGTATGAGTCCGGTGTCATCAATGACCAGGTCCTCTACAACAAACATGAAATCCTCTCCATGCCCGCGGCCGGTATTCTCCTGCAGACGCCGTACTGGGGAGGCATGGTGGTTGGCCTCTCGGCCTATCAGCCGTTTGACAACAACGTCGAGTGGACCCTCTACCAGATGCCGCGCGCGTACAACGACTCGCTGATCTACGACATCCCGCGAAATCAATATTACAGCAATCTCGATGTCGTCGCCTTCCAGGTCACCCTGGCCCGTCGGTTTGCCGACGATGCTATGGCGCTCGGCCTCGGCCTGCAGCTGCTTCGCGCCGACCTCGACTTTCATAACTTCACCTTCCGGGAAAACCCGCTCGAGGCGCCATTCTCGGACCGCCCCCGCGACCGGATCGTGCAGTTTAACAAGAACGATGGCTACGGCTGGGGCTTCGGGCTCAACGCCGGTATGATGTATCAGGTCAACGAGAAACTGCGCGTCGCCCTGACCGGCAGCCTCCCGTTTGACATTACCATCGACGGCGAAACCCTGCAGCAGTTCTATATGCCCTTTAACTCCGACCTGTCCCTGCAGACACTCGGCGATCCCGAGAATATCTTCGTCAACGGCCAGATCGTCAGCATGCGCCCGGACTTCGAAGCCGATATCCAGCTGCCGCCCTCAGTCGGCATCGGTCTCTCCTACCAGGCGACCGAGAAACTGTTGGTGGCGATCGACGCCTCCTACACGCTCTGGTCGAAGTACGAAGGGCTCGACTTCCTCTACGATGGCTGGGATACTCAGGGACTCGCCGCCAATCCCGAGTTTACCGAATTCTTCGAAGCGGATATCAGCTATCCCGATGACTGGAACAACGCCGGCAAGGTCGCGGTCGGTATGAGCTACATGGCCACCGACCTGCTTACCCTGATGGGTGGTGTCTCCGCCGACCAGTCGGCTGACCGCGATCCCTCCGGCTTCCGGCCCCAGCTGGTCGACACCGGCGACAAGTATGGCTTCAACCTCGGCGCCATCTTCTCGTTCTCCCAGTGGGAGCTCGGGTTTGCCACCAGCTATATCCACGGTCCCGACATCGATATCGCCAAGTTGCAAGATTTGAATGACGACGGGCTCTTCGACAACTTCCCCGGCGAGTACAAGGCCGATACCTACGAGACGATCCTGTCGTTTAATTACCGGTTTTAGGAGAGGAAGAAGATGCTGAGTTATATACGCTATGCCCTGGTGGTATTGACGGTCCTGACG
>WJMS01000028.1 GCA_014727815.1 candidate division GN15 bacterium | reverse complement strand
CGACGGGTAGTCTATAAAACGTCGGGCAAACCGTGAGTTAGCGGGAAAAAATCGCTTGACGAGAGCGCCGAAACAGGGCTATTTTTCGGGCCATTGTTGATCAGTACAACGTGGTAAACGACAATGAATGATAGGTTTGTGGGAACGGTTACGCGGTTGGGACTAGACCGGATTGACACCTCTCCCCACCTCATCCATCTCCGCTTTCCCGTACTGACCGAACGAGGCTCGCGCTGTGGGTGCGCGGTACGAAGTTTGATAAGAGAATAACATTTCAGATAGTCGAGGAGGAAGACGATGCAGGGCGTTGGTATTGCAGGTCGCTTCACAAAAGTGCTGCTGCTGTTGGTCTTGCTTCTGCTGCCTTTGCAGGTGTTCGGCCAGACCGGCCAGATCAAGGGCCAGGTAACCGATAAGGAATCCGGAGAGCCCGTCCTGGGCGCGTCGGTGCTGGTGGAAGGTACCAGCATGGGCGCCATGACGGACGCGGACGGTCGCTACCAGATTCTCCGCGTGGACATCGGTGAATACAACCTGCGTGTTTCGCATCTTGACTACGACCGGGTCCAGGTGACCGGGGTCGTGGTGAACGATGGTTTGACGACGGAGCAGAACGTTGAGCTGACCCAGAAAGTTACCGACATCGGCAAGACGATTGAAGTTCGTGCCGATACCGACATTATCGAGAAGTTCGAGGTCTCCAACAAGGCCAAGATCACCGCGGAACAGATTCAAACCAAGCCGGTGCAGAATGTCGACGCCCTCCTCCAGCAGGTGGCCGGGGTGCAGACCAACGCTACCGGTGAGGTGTTCGTGCGCGGCGGTCGGGCTGGTGAGGTCTCGTATATCGTCGACGGTGTGGAAGTCAACAACACCCTCGGCGGCGCCGGCACGCAGGGAGCGAACCTCTCGCTCGTGTCCGGTTCGATTCAGGAAATCCAGATCATTAAGGATGGTTTCGATCCCGAGTACGGCAATGCCCTCTCCGGTATCGTCAACATCAAAACCCAGACCGGTTCCAAGGACAACACCAATATCAACATGCAGTACATTACCGATGATCTCGGTAATGCCGACCTGAACGAATACTCGCGCAACTACGACTTCGCGCGCTTTTCGATTTCCGGTCCCGACCCGCTGCTCAAGGACAAGGTGCTGCCGGCCCTGGGCCTGAATTTCCTTCGCGACAAGGAGTTTACGTACTATTTCTATGCCGAGGTGTCGAAGGATGATGATTTCTATCCGATGCAAGATTACGACACCCCGGTCACTGCGCGGCAGTGGCCCTCGTTCAGCGTATTCGGGCTCGATATTCCGGAGCGCGCCCGTAACCGTACGTACTGGATGGGTAACCTGAAGTTCAAGCCGCGCCCGAATCTCAATTTCGTTCTGTCGTACAAGTCGACCAACGTGAAGAACACCCGGTTGTTTGGCGCGTGGTCATATCGCTACAGCACCGCCACCCTGCCGGTGGTCGAGAACAACTGGCAGAGTCTTTCGCTGGAGATGTCCCAGTCGCTGAGTCGTACCACGACCTACGAAGTACACCTGTCGTACTTCGCCAACGACGTGACGCAGCGCCCGGGCGATCCGGACAATCCGGGCCGTACGCTCGATCCCGATGATTTCACCCTGCAGGGTGACTGGGAGAGCTACACCGATGCCAATGACAACGGGATGTATGATCCGCCCGAGCCGATCATCAACCTGTTTCCCGACACGGCTGTCTACGGCACCGACTTCACGGGCCCGGCCTATACCTTCGGTGAGTTGAATCTCGAATTCGATCCGCTGAACCCGCAGGGCGGCCAGCTGTCGGATTTCCGGTTCAACGACAACGGCGTGATCGACGTGCTCGAGGGCGAGCCGTTCATCGATCTCAACGGCAACGGTGTCTGGGATGCCGGCGATCAGTTGCAGGACAAAAACGGCAACGGTCAGCTCGATGTTGACCGGATACAGGTGATCAACAACCGGTCGTCCGAACCGTTTGTCGACGGCGACCTGATCCTGGGCGAACCGTACACCGATCTCAACCGGAACGGAGTTTACGATCGCGGTATCGACCTGTTCATCCGCTCGGCCGATCCGGAGACGAACCAGGATCTCAACTACAACGGTCAGTATGACGGTCCCGAAGGTCCGTGGGAACCGGGCCTGCCGTATCTGGATCGCAACAACAACGGCGTCTACGACGCCCCGAATTTCCAGTATGATCCGGGTGAAGCCTTCACCGATCTCAACGGCAACGGTCAGTACGACTATGGCGGTTCGAGCACATTCCTCGATCCGGGCAACTATGATGAGGAAGCGATCTGGTCGGACAAGTCGGTTGATCGCTGGCGCGGTGAGCTGCAGATCTACCACCAGATGGGCAACCACGAGCTCAAGCTCGGCGGTAACATCATCCGCGAAGACTTCAGCTTCGTCGAGATCCAGCGGCCGTACCTGAGTTACACCGGTCGTTCCGACGGTGGTCCGTATCCGACGCGCGGCGCGTTCCGCGATGTGTTCAGCTACACGCCGTGGCGCGGCGCCGTCTATTTCCGCGACAAGCTCGAGTACGGCTCGATGATTGCGTCGCTCGGTTTCCGCTGGGACTTCTTCCTGCAGGATACCGATGACCTGATCGACGTGGCCGTCAATGACGACCTCGGATCGGGGCTCATCGAGGGTGACCGTCAGAAGTTCTCGCCGCGGATCGGGTTCTCCTATCCGATCTCGGACAAGGCCAAGGTGCACTTCAACTACGGCCACTTCTTCCAGCTGCCGGATTACCAGTGGATGTATGCCCGTAACACCGCCTCGGTTGACGTCAACCGGGTGGTTGGTAACTACAACCTCGATTACCAGAAGACCATCCAGTACTCGTTCGGCGTGAAGTACGCCATGTCCGAGTACTACTCGATCGATATTTCCGGTTACTTCAAGGACGAGTTCGACAAGATCAACAGCCAGTCGGTTGACGTGGGCGGTTTGACCCGCCAGCAGTACCGCAACAGTGACTATGGTCGCAGCCGCGGGTTCGAGGTGACGCTCGACAAGCGCGGCGGTGGCTACGTCACGGGCCAGATCAGTTACACGTACGCGTTTGCGTTCGGTAAGGCCTCGCAGACCAACGAGGAGTATCTCGAGGACTTCGAGCTGTCGAACGAGCCGCTGTCGGAGACGCCGCTGAACAACGACATTCGCCACTCCCTGAAGGCGGCGATTACGTTCTACATTCCGGGCAACGTCAAGCCGCGCCTGTTCGGCCTGCCGATCCCCAATGGCTGGTCGATGTCGATCGAGTCGATCATCGAGAGCGGCCGTCCGTTCACGCCGTCGCGCTCCTACCCGGGTATCTCGCAGTCGACCGCCGAGGCGATCGAAAACAACTCGCTGCGCTACCCGGCGACCGCGGTCTTTGATGCCCGCTTCGCCAAGGAGTTCGGCTTCGCCGGTCTCGATTTCGAGGGCATTCTCTGGGTCGAGAACGTGTTTGACAGCCGCAATGTCCAATTCGTGTACTCGAACACCGGCCGTCCCGACACCCAGCAGAACATCAACCAGGTGATCAAGGGCGGTACGCCGTTCGACGCCAACCCGTACAACTGGGACTACGGTCGCCAGATCCGGGTCGGCCTGGAGGTCAAGATTTAACGGTGTCGCAGCCGTGAGCAGTGTTGAAGAATATTTTTTGATGGATAATAGATGAGGCGAGACATGGTACGCATTACAACACGTCGACGGCAACGGGCATCTTCTCCTGCGGGATTGATGCTGGTGGTCGCGGCCGTTACCCTCGCGCTGATCGTCTTTGCCGCCCCGAGCCAGGTTCAGGCCCAGGCCAAGGTGGGGACGACCGGCGCCCAGTTCCTCGAACTGGGTGTCTCGGCGCGGGCGATGGGCATGGCTGAGGCTTACACCGCGGTGGTCGACGATATCTCTTCGATATACTATAACCCGGCCGCGCTGGTGCAGCTGTACGGTCGTGAAGGTATGCTGACCTACATCAGCATGCCGGCCGACATCGACTACAGCTTCGGCGCCTTCGGCCTGCCGCTCGAGTCGATCGGTGGTGTTCTGGCGTTTTCCGGCGCCGCCCTGACCACCGGTGACATGGTGGAGACAACCTACGAGCAGGGCACCGCCCAGGGCACCGGCCGCACCTTTTCGGCCAACGACTTCAGCTTCTCGGTCGGCTACGGTCGTTATCTCACCGACCGTTTCTCGATCGGTTTCAACGTCAAGTATATCGGCGAGTTCTTCCATGACTATTCCGCCAGCGGCTGGGCGGCCGATGTCGGTACGGTCTATGACACCGGTTTCCGGGGATTCCGGATCGCCATGGTCATTACCAACTTCGGCCCCGACCTCACCATGATCAACACCTCGTATCCGCTGCCGATCAACTTCAAGTTTGGCGGTTCGATCAACCTGGTGCAGAACATCGATCACCTGGTGACCTTTGCGGCCGAGGGATCGCACCCGTCGGACAACCTCGAGAAGTACAACGTCGGTCTCGAATACACCTTTAAAGACCGCTTCGTCCTGCGTGGCGGCAGCCGTTTCAATTATGATGTTGACGGGTTCACGGCCGGCGCCGGCCTGCGCTGGCCCATGGGCGAAGACAGCGAAATCGCGGTCGACTACGCCTTCCAGGACTTTGGCGTACTGACCGAAGTGCACCGGTTCACCATGGGCTTCGCGTTTTAAGGAGGGTGGAGAGTCAGAACATGAATGCATTGAGTAAAGCTGCATATACCAGGGCACTGGTCGCCGTTCTCGGCGTCCTCATGCTCCTGGCGGCTGTCGGGTGCAATCGGATTACCGGTGATCAGACACCGAACCGCGCCCCCGAAGTCTATTTCGTAAACGTACCGCCGGACGGCCACCAGACCTCGTTTGACCCGGTCGTTTACTGGTACGGAACCGATATCGACGGTACCATCGCCACCTACCGCTACATCGTGGTGCGCGAGGATGAGATGGGTACGACCACCGACCCGGAGGAATACGCCAATACGGTCCTGCCGAACGTGCCGACATCGGAGTGGACCTATCTCGACGTGCCGCCGGAGGATCCCCAGACGACCAACATCATCCCGATGTCGGCGAGCCTGGATGATCCGATCTCGACGTTCGTCCCGCAGTACGTCTTTCTCCAGGCCTACGACAACCTCGGCGCGGCCTCGCCGATAATCTGGAAGCTGTTCCAGCGGAATGACAATCCGCCCGGGACGGACATTCTCGTCAGTGACCAGGTCTTCATTAATGCCGAAGAACCCGGTGGCGCCATCACCGGTCTGCGCTTCTCGATTGTCGGTGAAGACCCCGACGAAGCGGACAGTCTGTTCGAGTTCCGCTGGCGCATTTTCGGTCCGTACACGTCGGATGAAGAGAGCGACACCGCGCAGTGGGAGCGGCTGGCGGAGGAGTATTTCAAGCCGGCAGTCGTGACCGTTGACGCGCAGGTGTTCATCTCCGGCTACGGGCTACAGGACACGGTCACACGAATTGTCGTTACCCCGGGTGGGGTCGATACGCTGGTTGATATCGTCCTGATCGATACGGCGGTGCAGTCCGATTCGCTCGATCCGTTCTACGGTCGGGTCGAACAGATCTTCGATATCGAGGCCTTCCGCAACGATCCGGAGTTGTACAAACCGGTCGACAGCTCGTGGGAGAACGGGCAGCCGTGGGTGTCCAACAACCGGAGCGATACCTATCGTGACTCGCTCTACGACCTGTTCCGTAACGAGACGAACACCGAGACGCAGCAGCGGAATTTCCTGTTGTGGACGCAGTCGCGCGATGCCGCCAAGGTTGTTGACGCCACTCCGAATTTCCGTGGAATCGAGGTGGTCGACCCGAAATACGAGCGCGATATCCTCGTGCTTGACATGATGAGCTTTTTCGGACGTATCAACGCGCCGCTGTACGATCCGGCGCAGGGTGTTGATTCGGCCCGCTCTTACTGGACGCGTGCCATCACCAGATGGGTAACCAATCATCAGCCCGATGCCGACTTTGTCCCGAGCCGGGATATCGTCCGAACCGAATCGCAGGGCTCCGGCGCCGATGCCGCCCCACTCGGGCAGCTGCTGAGTTATAAGGTGGTCATTCTGTACAACGACTACCTCAACGGCAGCGGTATCTCTGACCCGACCGGTTTTTCGACGACCGAGCTGGGTGTGAACCTGTATACCGCTATTGATGCCGGCGTGAATATCTGGGGCTGCTGGCGGACGCCGCTGGTTGGCGGGACCAACCAGACACCGATCTTTGCCTCGGTCGTGCCCACGGAATACACCCGCTATTTCGGTGTGACTGCGGGCAACTTCTCGGGCTGGGGCGCCCTGGCCAGCCGTCAGGACAGCACCCAGCGTATTCGTATCGAGGACTTCGTCGGCGCTGCCTCGCTCTTGTCGGGGCAGGGCTGGCCGGACGTTGCGATCGATACCCACTGGGTCCACCAGCGTTACAACTGGCTGATCCGCGACGGCGGGGATTCCTCCTATGCCTGGATTCCGTTCGCGGGCGCCAAGCCGGATCCTGATATTTTCGCGTATCCCGAGGTGAACTGGTCGGTGCGTGCCTTTGGTACCGAGGTTATCTACCTCTACCAGTCGGTCTACAGCCCCGAGCTGCACCCGCTGGGCATCGAGTTTACCTTCGAGGGCGCCCCGGTGGCGCTGCGGTATGAAACAGACCTGTACCGCACCGCGCATTTCAACTTCACGCCGGTGGCGATGAATGAAGATCAGATCCAGGTGGTCGTCGACAGCGTCCTGAACTGGCTGTACGATCCGGGGCTCGATGAACCGACGACATCAACCCGCTACCAGAATGCCCGGGTTCGGGTGGGTGTGGACAACGCCCGCGCCAACTATATCGAGCGCACCCGCCGCATGGATGATCTTCAGGGCAGCGATGAGCGCAGCGCGAATATCAACTGGTAGGTGAATAGCAAACCGAGAACGCTACGGCGGGATCGACCTGATGGTCGGTCCCGCTTTTTTATGCGTATCAGCGGCGTTGCTGCAAAACTCGACTGATGGCGTCGTCGCCGAAACGCTGTCGCGTAACCTGCAGTACCGAGTCGGCTTTCTGCGGACGCCCGACATGCTGGAGGGCGGCGACGAGATTCAGATGCGGCTCGAGGCTGGCGGCATCGAGGGTGATCGCCCGGATGTTAAACCGCACCGCATCCTCCCAGCGATTGTCGAGTCCGGCAAGGAAACCGAGCTGGAAGTAGCTGTGGGCGCGCTCCGCCCGCCAGCGCTCGGGGCTGTTGGGGAAGTTGCGGTCGAAGGCGGCATCATCCATCTCGATCGGCGGCGGTTCACTTGCTGCAGCCAATCGATATACGTCGGCGGCCCGGGCCAGCAGCCGGCGTGTCACCAGAGCTTGCCCGGCTTCATTCATGGCGTACACATTGGTATCGGACGCGTTGGTGATGCTGTCGATGACCGCCAGCAGACTGTCGGCGGCCAACGAGGTTTCAGCGGCGGCGCTGCGAAGCAGCACGCGAATTGCGAGAATGTCGTACGGTTGCCGCTGGAATGCATCGGTTGCGTTCAGGCGCGCCTCGCGCGGCCGGTCCTCCAGCAGCAACACTGAACCGAGGTTGGCGTACGCCTTGGCACGCTCCGGATGCGTCGCGATCTCTTCGCGGAAGTAATGCATGGCCGAGTCTGCCTGCCCCAGGCGGAGCCATGCCGCGCCGAGATTGAGATGTACCTCCGGGAAGGTTGGGTCAAGGTCCTGTGCCTGCTGGTACCAGGCCAGGGCTGCCTGATAGTCACCCGCCGTGTAGTAGTGCGAGCCGCGCACCAGGGCCGACTGCACGCCGGTCCCGGCCGGCAGCGAGACGAT
>WJMS01000247.1 GCA_014727815.1 candidate division GN15 bacterium | reverse complement strand
GTGACGAGTTTGAGCGGGCGAGCCTGCAGCAGGAAAATCCGTCCCCGGCGGTCGAGCGCCCACTCGATATCCTGTGGCTGATTGTAGTGCTGCTCGATGCGGGCGCCGTAGTCGGCCAGTTCGCGGAGCTGCTCAGGGGTCAGTGAGGGTTTCTTCTGCTCAGCTTTGGGAACGGGCTCTTCGACCGTGCCGCCTTCGGGCGCCATGACCAGCCGCATGGTCTTGGCGGCTATGACGCTGCCGGTCAGTTCGAAACTCTTACGATCGACCCGGAAGACATCGGGGTCGAGAAGACCGTCGACCAGCGCCTTACCGAGCCCGTAGACCGAGTGCACCAGCAGGTCACTGCTTTCCGGATCGACCGGATCACGGGTATACATCACGCCGGCGGCCACCGCATCGACCATTTCTACCAGCCCGACGCCCATCGACAGATCATCCTCGACCAGCGAATGGCTGAGCAGGTAGTAGATCGCTTTTGGCGTGAATTTACTGGCGAGGATTTCGCGGTAGCAGTCGAGGACGCGGTCCGGCTCGACATTGAGAAAGGTGGCGTACTGGCCGGCGAAGCTGAACCACGTATCTTCGCCAAGGGCGCTCGAGCGCAGGGCGAAGCGGCTGTCGGGATGGCGCTCGCGCAGTTCCTCGAAGCTGGTGGTGATGGCTTGGGCGAGGTCCGGCGGCATCGGTGACTCATTGATCATTGCCTGAATCTCGGCGGAGACTCGCACGAGATCATCATATTCCTGGAAATTGACTGCGGCCAGGCGTTTGCCGATACGGTCGTTCAGCTGGTTTTCCCGGCGGAAGTGGCGGCAGCTCCAGGCGGTGATGGCGAAACCATCGGGTACCGGCAAGCCGAGTCGCGATTTCATTTCACCCATTTGAGCGCTCTTGCTGCCCACACTGCAGGCCTGTTCGCGACCGACCTCGGCCAGCGGAACGGTGTAGCGGTCGGTGCTGACCACCCGGCACCACGGCAGGGAGTCATCGATACGCGCCCCGATTTCGTTGAAGCGGTCTCGCAGGGTCTCGTACTCGCTGCCGCCGAGTTCGATCATAATTTCGACCAGACGCCCGACACAGGTCCGGACCTGGGCGAGACTGGTGCGGATATAGTTGAGGTCGAAGAGGTATTCCCCCTGCGACTTCTCTTCCATATCGCTGATGATTTCCATCGCCTGGTGATGCCGTTCGAGCAGGGCGAGGAAGGCGGCGAACTTGGAGCGGACCGCCTCGAGGGCGGTCGGATCCTTCTGTTTGGTGGCGCGACGGGGGTCGCGAAAACGTACCATCGTCTCTCCGCAGACAGGAGCCGGCAGCCATACCGACCGGCGTCGGTATCTTGTTCTCCTGCAATATAGTTGTCCTCAATGAGACAAGCAAGCCTGGGCGGCTGAGAGGCGCACAAATCCGCCTCGAGGTGTAGCTAAACAATTGTTGTCATTGTGCGTAGGGAAGCATACATTAGGCGACGTGCACGCGACAATATGGGTGACCAGTGGCCGGAAACCCGGCTGACCGGCGGCCAAACGGGGTACCAACGGGCCGAGCAGTTCACCCGGCGGCAACCTGAAGGATTATTACACCATGCTATCCCTGATCGGTACTGATGGCGAACACTACTATACATTCCGTTTGAAGCCGGGTCGCCACGTAGTCGGTCGCAAGACCGAATGTGATATCTCGATCCCGAACAATACCGTTTCCCGCAAACATGCCGAGCTGGAAATCGATCCATCCGGCGAAAAAGCCTTCGTGAGCGATCTCGGCAGCCACAACGGCACGACGGTCAACAATCTGCGGGTGACCGCCCGCACCGAGGTTAAGCCCGGCGATCAGGTCGGGTTTGGCAGCACGGAATTCCGCATTTCATCGGGTGATCAGCCGGCGACGCCACCGCAGTCGACGAGGAAGCATCAGACCCAGCTGGCTGATTTCGATCCGGAACAGTCCGTCTTTCTCGATATCAACGAAGCCCTCAAGCCGCTGCCGCAGAAAGCGACCGACAACCCCGAGCTGTTTCCGAGCCTCTCCGAGATCGCCCGGATGCTGGTGCTCTCCGAGCCGCGCGAACAGATGCTGGAGCGCTCGCTGGAACTGGTCAACCGGGTTATCCCGGCCGACCGGCTGGCGATACTGTTTACGTCCGAAGAGGACGACGAAATCTACACCGCCGCCACGCTGCTGCCCGGCGGTAAGGAGATGGGCAAGTTCACGCTGTCGCGAACGATCATCGATCAGATCCTCGAAGAGAAGTCGGCTATCCTGGTTGGCGATCCGACCGTTGATCCCCGGTATGCCGAGCAGCAGTCGATTATCATGGCCGACCTGAAATCGGCCATGGCGGCGCCGCTGTTCGACGAGGGCCGCGTGCTCGGGGTGCTCTATTGCGACACGACCAATCCGCTGCATCGCTACAACAACGATTACCTGCGACTGCTGGCGACCTTCGGCAACATTATCGCCTCGCGCTTGCTCAACTACGAGTTGATCGAGGAGCGCGAGGAAAAGCAGATTATGGATGCCGAGATCAAGCGGGCGGCCTCGATTCAACGCCGCCTGCTGAAGATGGACAGCCCGGACATTGACGGTTTCTCCCTGCATGCGACCCTGGAGTCGTCGCGTTCGGTCGGCGGCGACCTGTATGATTTCGCTCCCCTGAGTGACAATCGCCTGCTTTTCCTGGTGGCCGATGTCAGCGGGAAGGGGATGGGGGCCGCGCTGCTGATGGCGAACATCCTCGCTTCGTTTCGTATCCTCTACGACCAGGACTCGTTCGGCCTGCTGAAATCGGTTGAAAAGGTGTCGATGCAGATGTTTAACTACAGTGACCCCGGCGACTTTGCGACCCTGTTTGTCGGCATACTCGACCCGGCGACCGGCGGCATGACCTATATCAACGCCGGGCACAACCCGCCGATGCTGGCGCGGGCCGATGGCTCCGTGGAATTACTGGATGCATCGGGGACGATGATCGGGGCGTTTAACTTCAACACCTGGTCGGAGGAGACGACAACGTTTGCACCGGGTGATGTCTTGTTCGTCTTTTCCGATGGTGTGACCGAGGCGGAGGGCCCCGACGGCCAGTATGGTGAGGAGCGAACGCAGGAGTCCCTCTTGCGGGCGCGCGGTGGGGCGCCGGCGGAGATAACGACGGCGATCCGCCGTGATATCGAGGCGTTCATACAGGGCGCTTCGCAGTCCGATGATGTGACGATGCTCGTAGTGAAGAAGGAGTAGTGATGCTCACTCCCGGAAAGCAATTCGCACACTTCATGGTCGAGAGCAAAATCGGCGAGGGCGGGATGGGGGCGGTCTACCTGGCCGAGGATCAGAAACTCGGCCGCAAGGTAGCGCTGAAAATCCTGCTGGCCGAGTATTTCGACGATGAAGAACGTCGGGAACGATTCTATCGCGAGGCCAAAACCGCCGCCCAGGTTTCCCATCCCAACGTCATGGGCATCTTTGACCTCGGCAATGAAAAGGACCCCGAGACCGGGCAGGACTTGCATTACATTGTGATGGAGTACATCCCCGGACGCTCGCTGACGTCGATCCTGCGCGAGGGCAAGCCGGAGATGGCGACGATTCTTCGCTACGCCTCCAAGATCGCCTCCGGCCTGTCGGCCGCTCACCAGAAGGGTATCGTGCACCGGGATATCAAAGCCGAAAATGTGCTGATCGATGAAAACGACGAACCGAAGGTGCTTGATTTCGGGCTGGCCAAGCCGGTCACACCGGTACAGTTCGAGAAGGACGGTGATGACTCCACCCGCACGGTCAGCCAGGAGTTGACCCGGGCCGGCAAGATTCTCGGCACCGTGACCTACATGTCGCCCGAACAGGTGCGCGGTGAGAAGGTCGACAATCGCTCCGATATCTTTTCATTCGGCATCCTGCTGTACCAGATGGCGACCGGCGAGATGCCGTTCTCGGGGCAGACCCAGGTTTCCACCCTGGCCAAGATACTCGAGTCGCAGCCCGAGCCGCCGCACACCCGCAACGCCGACATTCCGGCCGAACTCGAACGTATCATCGCCAAGTGCCTGCAGAAAGATCCGGCCGACCGCTACCAGGACACGCGCGATCTCGTGGTCGACCTTCGCTCGCTGCGACGGCAATACGATTCCGGCGTGACCGAGACGGTCTCATCGATTACCGACCGACCCGCCCAGACCAGCGGCAAGACGTTCAAGGTCAACCTCACCTGGAAGCTGGTGATTGTTGTCGTTGTCGGCATGTTCCTGACCGCCGGTCTCATCGAGGAGTGCTTCAAGCCGGCCGAGCCGGAGCGGCAGGCCGACATTGGTGACCTTGAGGCCGCGCGGGAAGGAATCGAACTGGCTCGCCAACTGCGCGCCGGAAGCAATACGCTGGCGATAGTCAGTTTCAGCAACAAGACCGGTGATGCCGAACTGGATTGGCTGGAAACCGGGCTACCGGAGATCATGCTGACCGACCTGTCGCAGTCCGGCGACATCAACATAATCAGCCGTGAACGCATCTTCGATCATCTCGGTGTCGACAGCGATGACAGCTACCCGCGCGAGGACTATGTCGAGGCGGCGCAGGAACTGGGCGCGGAAAAGTTGCTGTCGGGGTCGTTCTTCAAAGTCGGCGAGCAGCTTCGGATCGACGCCCGGCTCGAGGACATCACCTCGGGGACGATCGTGCTCGGCGAGAAGGTGGTCGGCTCCGATCCGTTCGTCCTGGTCGATTCGCTGACGATGAAGATTGCGGGGTCGCTCGATGTGGACCGAACGGTCGGCGAGGGGATGAATGTCGCCCGGTTTGCCTCCTCGCCGGAGGCATACAAGGAGTATCACGAGGGCCTCAGTTACTTCGGCAGCGGCCAGTATGACAGGGCGACCGCCCAGTTCGAGAAAGCAATCGCAATTGACTCGACGTTTGCGATGCCGTACATGCGTATCGGGATGGTGCACGTGTTCGAGGGCCGCATGCAGGAGGGAGCGCAGTACCTGGCTCGGGCAACACGCTACGAGGACAACCTGCCGCGCCGGGACAGGGCCCTTCTGGATATCTATGTCGATCTCTGGCAGCGGCAGCAGCTCGAGCCGGCCTACGAGAAGATTCAGCGGTTTGTCGATGACTTTCCGGAGGACAAGGAGGGGCGTACCATATATGCGCTGATTATCAATGGCCTGGAGGCCGATTCGGCGAAGGCATTCGCGCACCTCGACACCGTTCTCGCCATGGATCCCGACTACGCGTTCGCCCTGACTCAGTACGCCCAGCTCCTGACCCAGTACCGGAACTACGACGATGCCATACCGTACTGGGGGCGGCTGGTGGAGGCGTACCCCGAATCGCCCAGTTATTACCTGATGCTGGCCGATGCGTATGAAGGGGAAGGCCATCGCAGCGATGCCGTTGAGGTGTTGCGGGAGGCGGCCGACAAGTTTCCCCGGGAGACCGGACCGCTGTTCGCGCTGGCGGACGTCTACCTGCTCGACCGAAAGTTCGACCGGGTCGAGCAGCTTCTCAGCCGGATCCCCGAGCAGTTTGCCGACGATCCGTACCGGATGCGGACGTATTACAACGTCATGGGCAACCTGGCGCTCTGGCGCGGCAAGCTCGATGAGAATATCGATTGGCGTCACAGGGCGCTGGAAGAAGCGCTGAAGGCTGGCGACGACAACCTCATCTGGGGCAGCTACAACACGCTCAACTCTTACTTCGAGCGGTATGACCAGCCGGACAGCGCCCTGCATTACCTTCGCCAGTCGTACAAAGTGGCCAATGCCTTTCAGCGGGTGAACTACCCGATCGATGCGGTCAGTCTCAGCCCCGAGACGGTGGAAGAGATGCGGCCCTTGTTCGAGCGCGACAGCCGGGAGTTTCGCAAACGCCTCCCGACCCAAATGCACGTGATCGCCGATGGTGTTGATTCGTTGTTCGAGGCCTATGCACGGCTGGACACGGCCGCCATCATTCGCGGCATTCGCCTGATACAGTCGGGTCAGCCCAACCAGACCGGTAATGACTTCGGGCTCGGATCGATGTTGATTATGACCGGTCATTTCGAGGAAGGGCGCGACATTCTCGAAAACCGGCTCCAGGGCTCGGAGGAAACGACCGGGGCCTGGAACTATCTCATGTCACATTACTATCTCGGTATTGCCGAAGAGGGGCTCGGCAACCGTGACGAGGCGGTCGAGCATTACCGCGAGATGCTTCGGTACTGGAACGATGCCGATCGTCAGCTTGACGAGATTGTCGATGCGCGACGGCGACTCGATCGTCTTACCAGCTAAGCATTGGTCCACAGTGCCATGCAAGCGAGCATGAACAGGAGCGGCGACAGGACGACACGGGACGGATCGGCGTGAAGAAACTTCGGCTCCTGTATATCGAGGACAAAGCCGCCCAGCGGCAGACCAACGCTCGACGGTTGCGCGCACGCGGCTTCGGCGTCACCACCGCCCCTTCGGGGCGCAAGGGGCTGGCCAAGTTCGACTCCGACCGGCCGGATGTCGTCCTGTGCGATCTCAATCTCCCCGATCTCTCCGGTCTGCAGGTACTGGAACGGGTGAAGGCTGCGTCGCCGGCCACGCCGGTAATCATCCTGACCGCTCATGGTTCGGTCAGTCTGGCCCGCGAAGCGATCAAGCAGGGCGCCTACCATTTTATCCTCAAGCCGCTCGAGATCAACGATCTCGAAATCACGATTCACCAGGCGCTCGAGGACAGTCGCCTGCACCAGCAGCTTCGCGAGTATTCCCATGATCTCGAACGGAAGGTCTCC
>WJMS01000246.1 GCA_014727815.1 candidate division GN15 bacterium | reverse complement strand
CGTGGTTTTCCCGGAACCGCGCTGCCCGGCCAGACAGATATTGCGAATCTTGTCAGTACTGTACTGCTTCACCAGTAAACCTCCATATCGTAGTCAGTAAGAGTCGTTATCCCGGCGGGACGGGGCCAAAAATCAAGACTCGAACAATATAACAGAATGGTAGCCTTGTCAATCGCTTTTGGGTGGGAGGATCAGCGCGGGAGAGGCGCGTCGGCCAACCGGTCGCTCGACAACAAAGCCGCCCCATTGGGGCGGCTCCTATCTACATCAATGCGCTGTCTTCGTTATCGAGGGTGGCTGTTCCGGCAGCATGTCGGCGATATCGTGCGTGTATGCGGCTAAGAACTGGCTCGCCTCCGGTTTCGACGACAACAAGAATTCCATGAACGAAAGCAGCTTGCCGGTCGTCTCCAGGCTCAACAGATGCTCTACCTTGCAGGCATCCTCCTGTGCCCGGCTGCCGTCGACCATGAGTACCTCGCGGAAGAAGCGTTCGATGGTGCGGCGACGGTCCAGGACGGAGTTGACCGCATTCACGCCCTTGGCCGTCAACCGGTAGAACTTGTTGTTGTCTTCCGTCAGGAATCCCTTCGCTTTCAGTTTGCTCAAGGTCACCGATACCGAACCGCGGGTAATGTCCAGATGGCGGGCGATGTCGATGCCACGGGCGTAGCCGTGTTCTTTGTGAAGTTCGTGTACGGCCATCAGGTGGTGAACGCCACTGTGGCTCAGTTCGCCTTCGTCGAATTTCTTCCAGAGCTCGTCCATTTCCGCACCTACCGTTGCGCTGCTTTACTGCCTAAACCGTTGTTTATTCATGTTACGACTTGTGAATTATATAACAAGCATACTCTAACGTCAAGACACTTTTCCTAAAATCCCTGGTCCGTGGTGTCACGTCACCGCCGCACCTAAATCCCCCCATATTATTGTAATACAGACCCTTACAAGGACCAGGCGGCTTCTTTTGGTACATTTCTAACACGGATTTAACGGTTCGCAGGATTTGCAACGATCAACGTCCCACTTGCAACAACAGAGTTTTCCCATTCGACTGAAAAAGCGGTCAAGTTCGTTTTGTCACAAACTACCGCAAAGAAAACGGCCCGCTTCACACGACGAAGCGGGCCGGTCAAAACCGCTCTGACTCGTCAGCCCTGATCAGGCTGTTGCTTGATTGCCTGGATCTGCAGTTCGATCGTCACGTTGTCGCCCACGACTAGTCCACCGGCGTCGAGGGTCTTATTCCAATCGATGTTGTAATCTTTGCGGTTTATCTCAGTCTCAGCTGAGAACGCCGCACGCGTGTTGCCCCACGGATCGTCGACAGTCCCCTTGTAGGTGCCGTCGAACGTCACTTCCTTGGTCACGCCCCGAATAGTCAGGTCACCGACCAGTTGAAAGCTGTTTCCTTCACCGGGAATGACTTCCCTGGACTCAAACTTCAGCGTGGGATACTCCTCGGCGGCGAAAAAATCGGCCGATCGCAGGTGCTGGTCACGGTCGGCGTTGTCGGTGTCGATCGAGGCGGTCTGCGCCGTAACGGTCACTGAGGCGCCTTTCAATTGCTCACCATCAAAACCACTGATCGTCCCGGAGAAGTCATTAAACTGACCACGGACCGTTGAAATGACCATGTGGCTGACCGCGAATTCCATCTCGGAATGGGCCTTGTCAACATTCCAATCGGCCGCCAGGGCCGGGACGCTTAGCATTGCCACAAGAACCAGAAGTGCACAGGTGCGCTTCAGCATGTAATACCTCCTCTATGTAGATGTTGTGAGATTGCATCACCCGGCCTAAAAACCCCGTTTCGACTCAACCGGTTCCCGTCGTCGGCCCGGTCAACAACCTGCAAGATTATGGGGCGGCGATGGATTGACGGGGGCAGTGGAGACCTGTATATTGAAAGAGACTACCAGTCAGGCGCGTCAAGTACCATCGGCCCTGGGACACGGCATCTGCCCCCGGGGCCGTGCCTTTACTTTCAGTGAGATGCTCGCTGACGCAGAGCCTCGTACAAACACACACCGGCCGCCACCGAGACGTTCAGGCTCTCCACGGATCCCTGTATGGGCAGATAGACCAGGAAGTCACAGCATTCGCGGGTCAACCGACGCAGCCCCGAGCCCTCGGAGCCCATCACGATCGCAATCCCCCCGGTCAGGTCACAGGCAAAGATCGACCGGTCACCGTCCATGACCGTACCCACCAACCAGATATTGCGCTCCTGGAGGGTCCGAAGGGTGCGGGCGAGATTGGTGACCTGGACCAGCGGCACGTGTTCAGCCGCCCCAGCCGCAACGGTACGCACGGTCGGGGTCAGCGACACCGCCCGGTCTTTCGGAACGACCACCGCGTCGACCCCGGCTCCATCGGCCGAGCGCAAACACGCGCCCAGGTTGTGCGGGTCGGTAACACCGTCGAGCACCAATAGAAACGGCGCGCGGTCAAGCCGGTCCAGCAGATCATACAATTCATCTTCGGTACGAATGTGGACCGCCGTGGCCAGATCGGCGTGTTTGCTGGTTCGAGGTTTGTACTCAGATTTTTTTCGTGATCGCATAAGTCTCCTTGTTCTGGTCCAAGAAACGACCGGGCGGCGCCCGCAGCAAACGCTTTTCGGCTGCAGCAGCAGCAGTTTATGCTGGAACACGCTGTCCGGCTGTGCTATCGTAGCACCAACAACAGACAATCGGAGGTCAGATCATGCGCGTCTACGACAGGACAATTCCAGCCCAGCTGATGACCGTATTGGTCGGTCTGTTCGTGATCGGCTGCGGTGGCGACAGCTCGGGCGGCCTGCAATCAGGCGATGTCCTCTTCCAGGACTTCCCCTCGCCCCAGACCGAAGCGATCAAGATCGCCACCAACTCCGACTACAGTCACTGCGGTCTCCTGTTCTATGAGGGCGATCAAGCGATGGTCTGGGAAGCGGTACAACCGGTGAAGGTCACACCCTTCGACGAATGGGTCGGGCGCGCACCCGACAGCCACTTTGTCGCCATGCGCCTGATCGGGGCGGACACACTACTCGATGCCGCAACGCTGCAGCGCATGCAGGACTACGCCCGACCGTTTATGGGCCGCGACTACGACCTGGTGTTTGCCTGGGATGACCAGCGCTTCTACTGCTCGGAACTGGTGTGGAAGATGTATACCAACGGCGCCGGGATCGAGCTGTGTCCGACACGCGAGCTCGGCGACTACATTCTGTCACACCCGGTCGTGCAACAGAAACTGAAGGAGCGTTACGGCTCGAACGTCCCGCTCGAACAAGAGGTGGTGGCGCCGGCCGACCTGTTCAATTCGGAGCGCCTGCGACTCGTGGACCAGCCAATCCCGTAGCGTTCGGCTAACTATCGGCGCTTTTCTGAGTGTCGGCTTTCGTGTGCGGCGTCTCCTCAATAGGATCGACAATGCTGACCAGCGTGTCGCCCGGCCGTGGTGTGATCTTGGTTTCCATCGAGAATATCTGCAATCCATTCGATTCGCTGATCAGGAAGATCGGAAGCGTCTGCTCACCATACATCGAGCGAAGCCGTTCCATATTGAACTCTTCGGTGATCGAGGTTCGCTTGACCACGGCGCCCTTCTGGAAGCGCTGGTTGATCGTCCAGAAGGTGGCGTCTTCATTGAACAGGTAGCGCCCGCGCAGGTGCATGGGCAGTTCCTTGCGCTTTTCGTTTTTGACCGTTCCGGTCGGGGGAAGTTGATAGACCTCGGAACGTCCGAACAAATCCACAAAATGTAACGCGGCGAGTGAATTGACTTCATCATTGGGCGTCAGTGCCATCATCCGACCAATTCCCTCAAGCTGCAGTTCATCGAGCAGGTCTTCCGACAGGATACTCCCGTAGTAGGCACGCAGACCGAGGTGGCGGGCCGAGGTAACGTTGGCCCAGTTGGAGTCGACCATCGCTACCCGATAGCCAAGATCACTGAGCACCTTGGCCATTTCGCGTGACCATTTGTGTGCCCCGGCAAACAACACACCCTGTGGGTTTGGTTTCGACACTTTCAGCTTGCGTGCCACGGGCGCGGCGGTGATGCCGTAGATTGCGACGGTGCCGACAATCACCTGGAAGATCAGCGGGATCAACGGCTCGAACTGCGTATAACCGGCGTTGCTGAGATACAAGACGAACACCGAGGTCACCGCCGCTGCGACAATCCCGCGCGGTGCCATCCAGGATACGAACAGCTTTTCATTGACGGTCAGTTTGGATTTGAAAGTCGAGGCCAGTACAGCCAGCGGTCGCACGATGATGATAAGCACGGCGACAAAGATCCAGTTGGCGAGATCCCCGGGAATCAATTGGTCGATAGGCAAACGGGCCGAGAGGATAACGAACAAACTCGAGATCAGCAGCACGCGCAGGTTTTCTTTGAACTCAAGAATGTGCCGGATCGAGACAAAGCGCTGGTTGGCCAATGCGATACCCATGACCGTTACAGCCAGCAGTCCGGATTCGGTCTGGATCTGATTCGAGGCGAGAAAGGTCACAAGGACGATCATCAGGGCAACCGGATTCTGCAGGAAGTCCGGGACGAGATACCGCCGAAGCAGTAACACGATCGCCGCGGCGCCGGCGATGCCGATCGCACCCCCGAGAACGAGTGACTTGAAGACGGCTGGTATAATAATGCCAACGCCGTGGCGGAGGCCGCCTTCGAGGATGACCTCAAACACGATGACGGCTATGATGGCGCCTATCGGATCGTTGACGATCCCCTCCCACTTGACGATCGGTCCGATCCGCCCCGAGGGCCGCACCTGCCGCAGCAGCGGGATAATGACCGTGGGCCCGGTCACCACCAGGATGGCGCCAATCAGCAGCGCCGGCGCCAGTGGCAGCCCGATAATCAGGTTTGCCGCCAGTGACGACAAGATCCACGTTACCAAAGCGCCGACGGTGATCAGGCTGGTCACCACCGTCCCGACCTTCTTCACCTCCTGAAATCGAAGGCTCAGGCCGCCTTCAAAGAGGATGATCGCCACCGAGATCGAAACCAGTGGGAAGAGCACATCGCCAAACAACTCATCCGGATGCAGGATACCGGCCACCGGCCCGGCCACGAAGCCGCAGATCAGCAAGAGCAGAATCGCCGGCAGATGCAGTCGCCAGGCCAGCCACTGGGCTAGGATGCCCAGGACAATAATGCTGCCGAGCCCTATGAGCATATGTTCGGACATGGAACGTCTCTTCCTTCTTGATTCTCAGGACTGCTACAAAAGTACGTGGAGAACGGCGCGAAGCAATAAAAAGCGTCGAAAGTCTGAATGCCCTTGGTGGTTGCAATCACACGCGCTATACTGCATGTAACACCATTCGTGACCGGGGAGGTTGTATGTTTTTGTTCGCCCGAGTACTTTTCTTGTCATGTGTCATGGCAAGCGTGCTGCTGATTACGTGCGGCGACGGTGATGATCCGACCGGACCGGATGCCAACCCCGGTCTGATCGATTCTATTGTGCCGTCAACCGGCCAGGTCGGCGATACGATTCTCGTGTACGGCAGCGGATTCGAGGCAGCCGCCGGCGCCCTGTCGCTTCGAGTCGGCGCCGGCTCCGGTGCCCCGTTCCAGACCGGGGATTCGCTGCTTCGGTTTCTCGTTCCCGGCGGCGCCACCACCGCGAAACCGGTACTGACGCACGGGTCGGCCAATAGCGTGGCGCCTGGAGTATTCACGGTCCGGTGGCGCCACGTCTCCCCCGGTCCGTCGCCGAGAAACATCAACGACGTCGTTCGCTTCGGGGACTACTTCGTAATTGTCGGCGATAACGGTCTCGCGATGGCCGGCTCGAGCTGGGCCTGGGCTGACAGGAGCCGCGGCGCCGTATCGCACTATTCGGCGATCTCGTTCGGGGACCGGGTTGTCACGTCGTACGGTCTGTCGCAGATACGGACATTTCAACCCGAAGGACTTATCGATTCTGTCATAGACTTCTCCACCTCGTCAATCGGCGGGTATCTGCTGGCGGCGTCGGACAATGCTGTTGTCGCGATGCCGCGCCAGGGTGGATTCGTCTATTCATCCACTGACGGTCTCAGCTGGCAGCGGATTGCGCTTCCGGACACTATCCCCCCGGTGACTTTTGTTCACACTAATCAGTTTGTCGCGTATTCCGACGGGTCCAGAATCATCACCTCCGACGACGGTCTGGACTGGACGCAGCGTTTCTGCAATCTGACGTCGCCGGCCATGCGTGACGCGGCCTGGTCGGGTCAGCTTCTGATGGTGGTCAAACCGACCGCCGTGTTTTACTCGTACGATTCGCAGAACTTCTCCGATGCCACCCCGGGCGCTTTTCCGAATGCCGATTTCCAGGGCGTGAGCTGGACCGGCGACATTTTTCTGGTTTATACCGACGATGGCCTGATCTGGTCGACCGGCGGTCCGCAGTGGGCCCGGCATGCTGAGTTCCCCACCGCGCCGACGATGGTGCCGAGTGTCGCGTGCACTGACATCGAGTGTATCGCTGTTGGCGGGTTCGGCAACGGCTACATGGTCTGGCGGCTGACCACCGGTCAGCCCCAACCGTAAACCCGGAACGTAGAATAGAAAAAGCCCCGTCTCGAATGAGAGCGGGGCTTTTCATTTTAACCCGGCAGCGCTCTACTCTCCCACGAAGTCTCCTCCGCAGTACCATCGACGTTAACGGGCTTAACTGCTGTGTTCGGAATGGGAACAGGTGTTTCCCCGTCACTATTGCTACCGGAATATCTT
>WJMS01000245.1 GCA_014727815.1 candidate division GN15 bacterium | reverse complement strand
CGTCAACTCACCGGCAAACATGGCGGCGCTGATCGACGAGGCGGAAGCCAAGGCATTCGACCCGGCCATCGCAATGGGGGTGGCTGAACGCCAGTGGGCGGATATCCAGAGGCAGGTACGAGACAAGGGCATAGTGCTCAAACACATAATCGCAGAATCCCCAGAGGGCGGGGGTCAGCAGGAGGAAACCACGATGGATTTCGAGAAGAAAATCCAGGATGTCGAGTCCTCCGTGACTACGGTCACTGGGGACGTGAAGACGGTCAAGGACACCGTCGAAGAGCAGGGCGCGCGGGTCAAAGACCTCGGTAAAGAGTTCGACGCCGTCGCCAAGGAAATCAACGACCTGAAGGCGGCCGCCGCCGGTGCCAAGAAAACCGACGCGGAAATCCGTGAGTTGGTCGACAAGGCGCTGGGAGAGGAAGGCGAGTTCGGGAAGAAGCTGGAGGCGTTGTCCGAGAAGGTCAACAAGGTGCAGATGGACCGTGCTAAGCCTCGCGTTTCGACGCAGGCTCTTGAGGCGCGCGATATCAAGCAGTTGATCTCGTACGCCCCGCGTGAGTTGAAGCGGGAACTCCCGACTCAGGACTACGATCTGATGCGGGCGCTCCAGTCAAAGCACGACCAGGTAGTTTTGGTCGATGCGCTTCTGGATGCTTCCTCGCGCCAGCGTGGGTTGCAGTACCACGAGATGCCTCGGGCGCAGCGCGTCAAAGAGCTGAAGTCGTGGAACGAGTTCGACTCCTTCCGCAAGGCCATGGACACCGCAACCTCTGACGAGGGCGCGGAGTTCGTGCCTACCGACCTGTCTGGTACGCTGATGGAGGATGTCCGCGTTGCCACCGTCGTATCGCCTCTGTTCGAGGAGATCATGATGACTTCCGGGTCCATGACGGTGCCGGTCGACGAGGATGACACTATTGCGACTCTGGCGGGGCAGACCAAGACAATCGTCTCGGCCTTCGACAGCACCGAACAGACCCCGGGTACGGGCGAGATTTCGCTCGCGGCCAAGAAAGCTCGCGGTCGGTATCAGGTCTCGCAGGAGTTCAACGAGGACTCGGCCATCGCGGTGCTGCCGTACCTCCAGCGCAAGATTGCGCGTTCCATCGCGCGCGCTGAGGACCGGGCCATCATCGACGGTGACCTGAGTTCAGGTGGCACCTCGCACTACTCCGGTCGTACCGTGGCCGCCACGGACTTCCGTCATGCGTGGGATGGCCTGCTGTACCACGCCCTGAGCACGATCGGTTCGAGCAAGAACGTCGACCTCGGCACCTTCACTGAGCCGCAGTTCTCCATCGTTCGCGGTAACATGGGCAAGTATGGTATCTACCAGAACCAGCTCGCCTACATCTTCGGTGTCTCCGGCTACCTGATGCGGGTACTGCGCGATTTCGATGACATCCAGACGCTCGACAAGTACGGGCCGAACGCCGTGGTACTGACCGGTGAGGCGATGCGCTACAACGGTTCGCCGATCATCATCTCCGAGTTCGTCCCTGAAGACCTCAAGGGCGACGGCCTCTACGACGGGACGACCACTGATCGCACCGTCTGCATCGCCGTCAACCGCGATATGTTCCTCAAGGGCGTGCGCCGGTCGTTGCAGGTCAACGTGGTGCAGGACGGCATCAACGATGTCTTCCACCTCGTCGCCTTCAAGCGCATGGACTTCAAGCCGAAGATCACCCCTTCGACCTCTGTGGTCTCTGTGAACGCCGGTTACAACCTGGCGACTGCGTCTTAATCATAGTGTGGGTTGGGCGGTGTAATAGCCGCCCGACTCCTCTGGAGGTACATGATGTCAGATAGTGTAAAGCTAAAGTTTACGCCACACGGACGGCTGCAAGCCTACTGCGGTCGATTTTACGCCAAGCCCGGTGATGTCGTTGAGGTGTCACGGCAGGAAGCGGAGCGACTCGTTGAAGCGTTTCCCGAAAACTTCAGCATCGTCGAGGAGGCACGCCCGTCGATGGCCCCGAGTTCCAATACGGCACAGCCGCCGTCCAAGACTGCGGCAGAAGAGGAACCACCGAAGAAGAAGAAGCGGAAGTAAATGGCCCTGGTCACCTACAGTGAATATGTCGAGCAGTATCTCGGCAAGTCTATCGACAAGGTAGACGCGTCGCTTGAGCAGAGCCGCATCGAAGCGTTGATCGACGCTGTGTCGGCTCATATCGAGAGTTACTGCGACCGCAAGTTTCAGGCAGCATCCGGCTTGTCGGAGGTCTTCGATGGTGACGGCACCGAGGAATACTGGACGGCCAACTGGCCGATTACGGATACTCCGACCATCTCCTACTGGGATGGTACGCAGTGGATCGAGGCAACGTCGTCGTTGTACCCTCGTGCGATGGACGCGGATATCGGGCGCATTTACTTCACGCAAGGTGACACGTTTTTCAAGGGGAAGAACAACTGGAGGGTAGTGTACAGTTACGGCTATGCAGTAGCATCTGTCCCTGCGGATTTGAAGCAGGCGACATATGAGCTGGTGCATCGACTGTATCTGCGCGCCCAGGGGAAGCAGGGGATCGCCTCGGAAACGCATGGCGACGTCAACGTGTCTTACAGCTTAGGGAAGATGCCGGATAACGTCAAGCAACTGCTGGACAGGAAGTACAAGCGGGTGTGCCTTGGCTGAGCTGCTCGTCACATTCGCCGGTGGAAAGTCACGGCTGACAAAACTACCACGGGTTGCCTCCGAGATGCCCGAGAATATGGCGAAGGGGTTGCGCCGGGCTGGCGCTGTTATCGAAGCACGAGCGAAAAAAGAGTACACCGCGTCGGGGTTGCGGGTGCGGTCGAACCGACTGAGAGGTGGAATATCCTCGGAGCTGTTTAACCGCAACACGTCGGTCCGTATAGGTCCGAACGTCTTTTACGGTGAGGTGCATGAGTTCGGCATGACGATCAACGCAAAGAGCGCTGCCGGCATGACGTTCCGCACCGCCGATGGTAACTGGGTGCGCACGCAGTCGGTGAGGATACCGGCACGGCCCTACATGGGGCCGGCGGCGGACAAAGAAATGCCGCAGGCCATTGACGAACTTATCAGGCAGATTATGAGGCCGATGAATTGAGCGTTCGCAACGACATATTCGTAAACCTGTTGAATACGGCAGAGGCGGCGCTTGTCAACAGCACCGATTACGAGGTCCGGGCGGTATCGGTCATTCCGTATGACGAGAACTACCTGATAGAGACCGGCCCGCTGGTAATGATTATCGATTCCGGTATCGAGTCGCTCGTCACCCAGGACCAGGACAACATCCGCTATTCGGTGCAGGTGGACTTCCACGCCTATGCAAAAGGCGAATCGTTCAGTGATGCACAGGCCAAAGTCAACGGTCTGGTAGACGCGATCCGGGCATGGATCAACAGCGGCCCATCTCTGGGCAGCAATGTCTTGTCTTTCAAGTTCGTCGAGGGCACTGACACCATCATTGACGGCGACGACTACAAGCTGCGCTCTGTGTTGCGCACGCGCATCGTCTACTATGTCGCCAAGAGCACCAGTGAGGCATCGGGTACGGATGATTACGGCACGGGATGGATACCGACTGCGCGAGACAAGGTGTACGACCTGATTGACACTCTGAAAAGCATTGTCTCAAGTTACAGTCCGACGTACTCACATGTTTACAAGCAGCACCAGATAGCGAACCTGGCGCTCAACGCCTTCTCGGTTGACCTCGATAGCGTCGTTTCCAACGAGGGGAACCGGGCCTTTGACTCGTCTCAGCAAACATCGGTCGTCTACTACTTCGTCAATCTGTCGGTGCGCTGTCATACCGCCTATGTCGACGAGCATTTCGACAGTCAGAAGACGCTACATTTGCTCAACGGGGCGGTCAACTATATCAAGGAAAACGAGGATTTAGGTGATGGATACAGAGTCATCGACCTGACCGATGTCGTGACGAACCAGCGGTACGACGATTCTGGCACATTGGGCGGCGAGTTCATGGTGTCTGTGGGCAAAGAGATATCACATTGACAGGAGATAACGCGATGAAAGTAAAAGGGACGGAACTGGCGAAAAGCTATGCGGTATTTCGGTTGTGCGACAGGTACGGGATCGCGCTCGGGCAGGCCCGGCGATTGAAGTACGGCGATGATGCCGATGTAGCTGCCGACCGTGCACGGGTACTGATCGAGGCAGGGCTTGCTGAGGCCGTGGAAGAAGAGGAGGTGACCGATGTCACAGGCGGCGGATAAACAAATAGGGATTGCCCAGCAGTCTACGTGGGGCACGGCCATCGCCGATAACGCTGCGTTTACAAAGCTGCTGGTCGAGCCGACGACATTCGAGCTGGACGTCAAGAAACGCGATAACCCCAGTTCGGTAGGAACGCGCAACAAGACCTACGGGCAGGTCGTGCATGACACTAAAGGCGCCATGCTGATGATTTCGCTGTCCGGGTTTGCGCGTCGCAACGATCTGGTGCAGTTGCTGTACGGTAAGATTCAGGGGGTCACCGAGGGAGCAGCGTCACCGTACTCCAAGACCTACGTCTTCGGCGACACACAGCCCGATTTTGCGTCAGACGCGGGGCATTTTTTGACCGTGATCGAGCGTGACCCGACATCGTCCCGGTCGTTGAAGGGCGCGGACATGATTGTCCAGCAACTGACCCTGACACTCAACGCCGGGGAGCGGTTGCAGTATTCCGCAGAACTGGTGGGGCGCGGAGTGCCGGACCATGATTCCAATCCGTCCGGTACATGGACGCTTGTCGATGGCAACTTCTGGCATTTTGAAGACCTGGTGCGGGCGACGGCTGACTGGGGGTCTGGTG
>WJMS01000244.1 GCA_014727815.1 candidate division GN15 bacterium | reverse complement strand
CGGCATCCCGCACGAGATGGTCGGGCACTACCTGGTCGAAGATGTTCCGCACGAATATATCGCCTCCGACCCACCCGGTTCCGGTCAACTGGCCCTGCTGCCGGGCTCGCGAACGCAGGAGATCGAGCGCATGCTCGCCCCAATGCTGGCCGCCGCCCGGACGTATCTCGATCGCTTCGGTGGCCGGGCGGTCGTGGCGGGAATCGACGGCGCCCATGGTTATGACACCGTCCTGCGGCAGGCCGGCGAGGAGATCAGCGTGTCATTCGAGGACTCCCGGCGCTTGCTCTACGAGAGCGATCTGGTCCTTACCGCCTCCGGCACGGCCACCCTCGAAGCCGGTATCATTGCGCGGCCGATGGTCGTGATCTACAAGACCGGCTTCATTACCTATCAGATTGCCCGAAGACTGGTGACGCTGCCGATGATTGCCCTTGTCAATCTGGTGATAGGGGAGAAGATCGTGCCGGAGTTGATCCAGCACGAGGCTTCGCCGGAGCGCATGGCCGCTGAGCTGGCCTGGTACAAGGAAGACGACACCTACCGCGAGAATGTCCTCGCCGCTCTCAAGCGGGTGGCCGGTATCCTTGGTGGCCGCGGCGCCTCGGAGCGGGCCGCCAAGGTGGTGGAGGGTTACCTGTGATCGGCGCGTACAAGGTGCTCAACCGCCTGGTGTATCATACGACTTTACCGGTCCTTCGATGGAAAGCCGGGCAGGGCCACCGGCTCTGGCGCGGTCGGCTCATGCTCGATGTCCCGGACAAGCCGGTTGATATCTGGATCCACGCCGCCTCGGCCGGCGAAGTCCGTATTGCGGTTGTCCTCGTCGGCTACCTCAAACGCGTGCGACCATCGGTGCGGGTGCACTTGACCGTCATGACCGAAGCCGGGTACGATGTCGCCCGGGATGGTCTCGGTAACGCTGACTCGGTCTCGTTTTTTCCACTCGATGTTGCCCCGCATATCGGTCGCCTGTTCAACATCCTGCAGCCGAAGGCGCTGGTTATTGCCGAGACTGAAATCTGGCCCAACCTGATCACCGGCGCCGCGGCGCGCTCGGTGCCGATTGTGCTCATCAACGGACGGATGTCATCGCAGGCGTTTGGCCGCTACAAACTCTCGCGGGGCATGTTTACCCACTTGCTCTCTTTGTACGATCGCCATTTCCTGAAATCCGAGCGCGACCGGGAACGCTACGCCGAGTTTGGTGTGACCGACCGAACCGCAGTCATCACCGGTGACATGAAATTCGACGCCCCCCTCACGCCGCGTTCCGAGGGCCGCCGCCGGGAACTGCGCTATCGGATCGGTGTGACCGACAATGCTCCGGTGCTGGTGGCCGGTTCGACCCGGCCCGGCGAGGAAGCGCTGTTGCTGAAGACTTTTCGCGCGCTTAAGACCACCCACCCGGCCTTGCGGCTGGTTCTCGCCCCACGACACGTGGAGCGACTCGAGGAAATCGAGGAACTCATACGTGAGGCGGGCCTGCCGATCCTTCGCTACAGCGATCCGCAACCATCGGAATCAACCCGCGAACCGATCATACTGGTTGACCGCATGGGCATCCTGAACGATTTTTACGGAGCGGCTGATGTTGCCTTCGTTGGCGGGACCCTGGTCGAGCTTGGCGGTCACAACCTGCTCGAACCGGTCTGGGCCGGCACCCCGGTCCTCTACGGCCCATCGATTGACAACGTCGCCGAAGCCGCGCAGTATATAGAGGAGCACCGGTTCGGGCGCCGCGTGACCGGATCCGAGGAGTTGACCGAAGTGCTCGACGCATTTCTTTCCGGAAAGCTCCGGTTCGAACGTAAATCGGAAGAAGACGAGGACCAGACGGCCACCGCCGAGGTCGCTCGCTATATTGCAGGTCTGCTTGATCGAAAGGCTGCCGATGCTTGAACGATTCTGGCGCAGGATCATCAATCGCAAGGGGGTCAGCTGGCTGGCCCTGCCCGGCCTGGTCCTCTGGCTGATCTCGCTCGGCTACCGCCTCGGGCTCTATTTCAAGACAAAGACGGCCGCCCCGCCGGAGAAACTCCCGCTGCCCGTGCTTTCGATCGGCAATATTTCGGTCGGCGGCTCCGGGAAGACACCGATGACCGGCTTTATCGCCCGCTCCCTGCTCGCCGAGGGAGTGCGTGTCGGGATAGTTTCCTCGGCCTATGGTCGCGAAGCAACCACGTCGTTCGTCGAGCCCGGCTACCGTGTCCAGAAGATGCCCGTTTCTGAAACCGGCGACGAAGTTATGATTCTCGCCCACGACCTGCCCAGCGCCGTCTTTTCGGTTGATGTCGTCAAGCTGCACGCCGCTCGGCGTCTGGTCGAATCCGGTGAGGTCGATATCATCATCGTCGACGATGGCTTCCAGCACTGGCCGCTGCACGCCGATGTCCACCTGCTGACGTACGATGCCGGCGTGAAAAAGCGGACACTCCGGCTCTTTCCCAACGGCATCCTGCGCGAGCCGCTCTCGGCAATCCGTCGGGCTCACATCGTTGTCATCACTCGCGCCAACTTCGCCAAGGATATTCAACGTCTGCGCAACAAGCTCGAGAAGATTCACCCCGACGCCGACTACTATCACGCCAACTTCTACGCCACACAGATCACGAAGGGTGATCAACAGCTGGCCGTGAAGTACCTCGAAGACAAGTCGGTCTTTCTCTTCGCCGGCGTGGGCAACTTCCGCGCTCTGCGCAAGCAGGTGACGGCGCTCGCCGGTGATATCGAGGGCTACATCGAGCTGGCCGACCACCAGCGCTACAACCGGGAATTGCTGGAGCGGATCAAAATCGAAGTTACCTGGCAGGACCCCGACATTATCGTGACCACCGCCAAAGACTTCGTCAAGATCGGCGATTTCGATTTCGGCCGCGAACTGTGCTACCTCGACCTTGCCATAGACCTGGATCCCGGGGAGGAAAAACTGGTACATGACCTTATGACGCGATTCAACCTGGGAGACGAGACCTGAGGATGGAAGCACGCTACGACTACCTGGTGATCGGCAGCGGCATTGCCGGTCTGTTTTATGCCTTAAAGACAGTCGAGGCCGACTCGAATGCGACGGTCGCGATCATCACCAAGAAGCAGGAAACCGACTCGAGCACCAACCGGGCCCAGGGCGGAATCGCGGCAGTGCTGGCCGGTACCGATTCGTTCGAATCGCACGTCGAAGACACTCTTCGCGCCGGCGCCGGGCTGTGCCACCGCAAAGTGGTCGAACAAGTCGTGCACGAAGGCCCGGCCGTCATCCAGGAGTTGATCGACTACGGCGTGGAGTTTACGCGCCGCGATGGTTTCTTCGATCTCGGTCGCGAGGGCGGCCACTCGGCCAACCGGGTGGTGCACGCTGAAGATCTCACCGGGCGTGAAATCGAACGCGCCCTGCTCGCCGCCTGCCGTTCCTATGGCGACCGGGTGACGATTTACCGCAACCACATGGCGATCGACCTGCTCGTGTCCGAATCCAACGGTAGCAAGCGCTGTGTCGGCGCCTCGGTCCTCTCCGAAAACGGCGAAATCCTGACCGACTTCCTCGCCCCGATCACGCTGCTGGCTACCGGCGGCATGGGGCAGATATACTATCACAGCTCCAACCCGAAAATTGCCACCGGCGATGGTGTGGCAATTGCCTACCGCGCCGGCGTGCCGGTCGGCAATCTCGAGTTTGTGCAATTCCATCCGACCACCCTCTACAGTCCCGGTCGCTGGCCATTCTTGATCTCTGAGGCGGTTCGCGGCGAGGGCGCCCGGCTGCGCTCGGTGGCGGGCGACTACTTCATGGAGGAAGCGCACGAATTCAAAGATCTCGCTCCCCGCGACATCGTCGCCCGCGCCATCGACAAGGAACTGAAACTCTCGGGCGAAGACTACGTCCTGCTCGATATCACCCACCGCGACCCCGAATTCGTGAAGAACCGCTTCCCGAATATCTACCGCCAGTGCCTGCGCTACGGCTTCGACATCACCGAGCGCGCTATCCCGGTAGTCCCGGCCGCTCACTACGCCTGCGGCGGTGTGGTGGCCGATATCCACGGCCAGACCCGGCTGCCCGGCCTGTTCGTCGCCGGCGAGGTTGCCATGACCGGCATGCACGGCGCCAACCGACTGGCCTCCAACTCGCTGCTCGAAGCGGTCGTGATGGCTGCATTTGCCGCGCGAAACTCGGTGGCCTACCGCCAGGAAGCTGCCGAAGCCGACCTGCCGACACCAACCATCCAGCGTGAACGGTTTGGTGAGTATCCCGAAGAGAAGATCCTCTTTGCCCACTACCGTCGCGACTTGCAGCGCACCATGTCCGACCTGGTCGGTATCGTCCGTACCGAAGAACGCCTGCGGCACGCGCTTGGCAAAGTCAGGCGTATCAAGTTCGCAGTCGACGAGTTCTATCAGATGACCCCGGTCACCTACAAGTTGGCCGAAGTCCGCAACATGGTCCAGACCGCCCTGCTGGTGATCTTGAGTGCCCTCGAACGCAAGGAGTCACGCGGCCTGCAGTTCCTCGAGGACAACCCATCGGTCGACGACGCCTACAAACACGACACGATTATTGAACCGCACGCCGAGGAGGTGAAGGCAGACCAGTGATTAGTCAGCATGAAATGATCCTGATCCTCGATTTCGGATCACAATACACCCAGCTTATCGCCCGGCGAATCCGCGAGGCCAATGTCTACTGTGAGATCGCGCCGTTTAATGTCGATCTGTCGCGCTACGCCGACCGACCGGTCGCCGGCTACATCCTCTCCGGCGGGCCCGCCTCGCTGGCCGACCCCGATGCCCCCCGCCTGGAACGCAGCTTCTTTGAGTCCGACAAACCGATCCTCGGCATTTGCTACGGCATGCAACTGATGATCGACCGACTCGGCGGCCGCCTGCAGGCCAGCGCCAGCCGCGAATACGGCCTGTCGCGCTTCTCGGTCAAACAGGGCAACGGTTTGTTCAAGGGGCTGTCGCCACAGAGTAACGTCTGGATGTCGCACGGCGACTCGGTGGTCGATCTCGCCGACAACTTCACGGTGGTCGGCTCTACCGACGACCTCTCGGTTGCCGCCATTGCCGATGCAACGCGACACCTCTACGGCCTGCAGTTCCACCCCGAGGTTCATCATACCGATGAGGGCCGAACCATCCTGCGCAACTTCCTCTTCGATATCTGCGGCCTGAAGGGCGACTGGACGATGCAGTCGGTGATCGACGAGTCAATCGCGGCCATCCGCGAACAGGTCGGCGACAAAGAAGTCATCCTCGGCATCTCCGGCGGTGTGGACTCCTCGGTTGCGGCCATGCTGCTCACTCAGGCCATCGACAAGCAACTGCACGCCGTCTTTGTCAATAATGGCCTGCTGCGCAAGAATGAGTTCGAGGATGTCTCGACACTGCTCGGCAAACTCGGCATCAACCTGCATCCGGTTGATGCCTCCGAACTGTTCCTCTCGCGCCTGGCCGGCGTCGAAGACCCCGAGCAGAAACGCAAGATCATCGGCCGGACCTTTATCGATGTGTTTGAAGAGCAGGCGGAGAAGATCGGCGATATCGAGTTCCTCGCGCAGGGGACGCTCTACCCGGATGTGATCGAGTCGGTCTCGTTCCGCGGCCCGGCCGCCACGATCAAGAGCCATCATAATGTCGGCGGTCTCAAAGATCGCATGAAACTCAAACTGGTCGAGCCACTGCGCGAACTGTTCAAAGATGAAGTGCGCGATCTCGGCCGCGCCCTCGGCCTGCCGAACGAGTTCATCCGAAGACATCCCTTCCCGGGACCGGGCCTGGCCGTGCGCATACTCGGTGACATCACCAAAGAGCGCTGTGATTTGCTTCGCGAGGTCGATGCCATCTTTATCGACGGCCTCAACCGTCACGGCATCTACGATGACATCTGGCAGGCCTTCGCCGTCCTGCTGCCGATCAAGGCGGTGGGTGTGATGGGTGATGCCCGCACGTATGAAAATGTCGTGGCATTGCGAGCGGTCACCTCGGTCGATGGCATGACCGCCGACTGGGCGCGGATCGACCCCGATATATTGGCCGAACTGTCGAACAAGATTATCAGAAACGTAGCCGGCGTCAACCGCGTGACCTACGACATCTCCTCCAAGCCGCCGGCGACTATCGAATGGGAATAGACATGCTGCCGGTCGCAGCGCAGTGCCGGCGATCGAAGCAGCAGGGAGGGTGAGTCATGCGGTTAATCTGCGTAACTGTCGGTTTGCTGGTGCTCGTGCTGGGATGCACCAGCGTCGACACCAACAGCAAGCTGAGCCCGGCGCAACTCGACGAGCTGGCGACGTATGTGTCCGAACACGGCCAGGCGCCGGCCGACTACGTTATCGACAAGTTCCACGATCACCTCATCATCATTATCGGCGAACAGCATCGCATCAAGCACGATGTCGAATTCGTTGGCGGCCTGATACCGACGCTGTACGACAACGGCATCTACCATCTGGCAACCGAATTCGGCCGTCGCGAGGACCAGCCGCTGATCGACAGCCTGCTCGCGCGGGACGAGTGGGATGAAATGCTCGCACGGGAGATCGGATTCAAACAGTTCGTACACTGGGGCTACCGTGAGTATCTGGACATCTACAAAGCGGCCTGGGCACTCAACTCGCAGCTGCCCGACACCGCACGGAAATTCAGCATCATCGCGATGGGGAACTCGCCCGACTGGAGTGTCATGGAGAAACCGGAAGATCGCGATGTCGATTCGCTCAAACGCCTCGTCTGGCACGGCGAGCGCGAGTCCGACTGGGCTGAGCCGGTCCTTGCCGCGGTCGCTGACGGCAACAAGGTGCTGGTCCACTGCGGCATCCATCACGGCTTTTCGCGCTATTTGCAGCCCAAACTCAAAGGTGACGGGACCTTTTCCGGTTACTATGAAGAAGACCGGGTCGGGCGACATCTGTACAACGCCTGCGGTGACTCGGTCATGACGATATTCATGCACGCCATGTGGAGCGGTCCCGGCGGCTATGGCGATGATTGGGTGCGTCCGGCCGACGGCATAATCGACACCGTCATGGCGCTGCTCGGTCCCGAACACTATCCGGTCGGGTTCGATATTGTGAACTCCCCGCTCACCGACATCGTTATCGAGAATGCGGTGTACAAGCGCGGCTACGTGCCGTTTACGCTCGATGAGTTCTGCGACGGATGGATTTATCACCGTCCGTTCAGCGAATACGATGTTGTCACGGCGATCGACGGCTTCTACACCGAAGACAATATCGACTGGGCGCGGGCGCAGTCACCCAACCCGCGGTTTCGCGATGCCTCGATTGAGGACTTCGAGAACGCTCTGCAGCGAACTCTCGACGGCCATCGCCAGCGACTGCGCGAACTATAGCCAAGAATAGGAGTCCTGGCACGGGATGACCGATCTCGGCAGGAAAACACTGCGTATGCTTCTCTGGATAGTCGGCCTGGCCGGCGGCTTGTTTCTTCTCTTTTCCATCGTGCTGTACTTCCAACAGCCGAAGATGGTCTTTTTCCCGTCGCGAGCCCACGACCTGACACCGGCTGAGATCGGTCTCGACGCCCGGGATGTGACCATCCCCGTCACGAACAGCGAGTCAATCCACGCCTGGTATTTCCCGGTCGACGGCGCCGTCGCAACGATCATGCTCTGCCACGGCAATGCCGGCAATATCTCGCATCGTCTCGAATCGGCCCAATACTGGACCGAACTCGGCGCCAATGTTCTGCTCTTTGATTACCGTGGTTACGGCAAGTCGGACGGCAAACCGGGCGAGAAGGAAGCTTATGCCGATGCTGAAGCGGCTTACCAGTGGCTTCGTTCCGAACAACAGATTCCCCATGAGCAAATCGTCATTTTCGGCCGTTCGCTCGGCGGTGCAGTCGCTGTCGACCTGGCCGGCCGCGTGCCATGCCGGGCGCTGGTGGTTGAGTCGTCATTCACCTCGGCGACGGCGATGGGTAAGCGGATGTTTCCGTTTCTGCCGATCGGCCTGCTTATCCGGTTCGAATTTGATTCCCTGTCGAAGATCGGTAAGCTGGCCTGCCCGGTGTTGGTGACGCATTCGCCCGACGACGAGATAGTGCCGTATGACATGGGGCAGCAGCTGTTTGATGCGGCAAACGAACCGAAACGATTTGTCGAACTTGACGGGGGCCACAACAACCGCGGCTATTTCGACGATCCGGCCTATCGCGAGGCGCTGCTGTCAGTCATCAATGGTACCGCCGCGCGCGATTTCGCGGTCCGGTGAGGCGGTTTTCGGAACAGCCACTTGAGCACCGGCGTTTCACCAACAGACCTGAGGCGCCTGTCGCCAAAGAGTTTGACAGCGCCCGACGACGGTCGTATTTTGCCGCGATAATTGCTATGGGATGCCACTACGATGCTTGACGTCAAGAAGATGCAGGAGTACGCCAGCCCGGTGCAGGCCGACCTGGAAACGTTCGACCGCCGCCTGGCCGACTATCTCAAGGGCGACTCGCCGCTGATCAGCTCCATCGCTCGTCACCTGCTCAAGTCGCGGGGTAAGCGGATCCGCCCGGCCTTCGTCTTTTTGTCGTCGCGAGCGTCGGACAATTTCACCGACTATTCAATCGATGCCTCCCTGGCTATCGAGCTTATCCACACCGCAACCCTGCTGCACGATGATGTTGTCGACGCCGCTGATGTCCGTCGCGGCAAGAAAACGGTCAATGCCCAGTGGACCAACTTGATCGCCGTCCTGATGGGCGACTACCTGTTCGCCAAGGCGTTCCGGATCATGGTTGCGGCCAATTCGATGGACCTCATCGCAGCTATCTCCCGGGCGACCGAGCGGGTTTCGGTGGGCGAGCTTCGCCAGATCGAAGAAACCGCCAACTACGCCCTCTCCGAAGAAGAGTATCTCGAGATCATCTCCGATAAGACCGCCTCGCTGTTCAACGTCTCCTGCGAGACCGGCCCGATCCTCAACAATCGTCACCGCAGCGAACGCGAACGCTTCGCCACTTTTGGCGAACGGATCGGCACCGCCTTCCAGATTGCCGATGACCTCCTTGATTTTATTGGCGACCCCGATGTCACCGGCAAGGAGCGCGGCAACGATGTCCTGACCGGCAAAGTCACCCTGCCACTGATCCATTCGCTCAAGCAGGTCAATGAGAAGTCCGGCCGGGAAATCGTCAAGCACCTGAGCAACGGCAACAAGGAAGAGAGCGACGAAGTTTTCGAGAAGATCTACACCTTCGTGCACGAAAACGGCGGTCTCGACTATGCTTACCGTCGCGCCGACGAACTCTGCAACCAGGGCCTGGAGTCACTGCCGGCATATGATGACTCCATTTACTATCAGTCGTTGACATCCATGGTCCACTACACGGTAGCCCGCTCTTCGTGAGACAACTCGGGGCGGTCACGGCTGAACCGGCCGAGCAACCGAATCCACCGTCAGAAAGTGCCAACCTGATCGGCGATTTTGCAGTATAAGGGGGACAGTGTTCTCATTAACCGACATCGCCGTTGACTTCCAAACCGGTACCCCGGTGCTGGCCTGGCTGGCACTGATCGTTCTGATCGCCCTGTCGATTTACCTCTACCGCCGCACCAATCCACCGCTTCCGGTCTGGCTGCGCCTGATCCTGGGTGTTCTCCGTGCCGGTGCGGTGATCGTACTGATGGCCCTGCTGCTCGAACCGGTGATCAGCTACAGCTCCGAGTTCGAGCGCTCGCGGCGGGTGTCAATCCTGGTCGATCACTCCCTGAGTATGGATCGCGAAGAAATCGGCAGCACCCGGGCCGCCCGGGTCGACTCACTGCTCAACACCCCTGACTTCCGACAACTCTCCGATCAACTCTCGGTTTCGCGATACCACTTCGGCGCCGAGCTGCAGGCTTCCCCCAATGAGGTCAACCGCGACAAGACCGCGATCGGCGACGCCCTCTACGAACTCGATCAGCAGGAGATCGCCCAACCGGCCGATTACTGGCTGCTGCTCTCCGACGGCCGCTCCAATGCCGGCCGCGAGCCACCCACCGTCGTGCCCGGCCTTACCACGCCGGTCGTGACGGTTGATATGGCCATCGATGTCGGCAATTTCGACTTGCGCCTCGCCGATGTTAGCTTCAACCCGGTCCAGTTCGTCGGACAACAGGGGGAGATCGATGTCCGGCTCAACTGGCACAACGCCGCCGGCCGCGAAGCCCTGGTGGAGTTGCGCGAAGGCAACCGCACGCTGACTCAACGACGGCTCAGCATCGAAGAAGAAGGCGGCTTCGGTGACCTCACCCTGGATTACACGCCGACCGATCCGGGGCAGAAGCTTCTCGAAGTAGCCATTGTGCCGCTCGAGGGCGAAGAGACCACCGACAACAACGCCCGCACGATTTCCATGAAAGTGCTCAAAAGTCGGCTGCTGGTCTTGCTGGTCAGTGCCGAACCGGACTATGAGATCGGCTTTCTCAAGCGCTTTCTCGACAACTCTGACAAGTACGATGTCGATCTCGTGGTCACTGCCGGAAGCGCCGGCAACCTGTCCGGGCGCATCCCCGACCGCCAGACCGAACTCAACCGATACGACCTGATCGTGCTCCACGATCCCGACCCGCTCCGTCTGGAAAGTCGTCGTCCGCTCCTGCAGTCCTACCTGGCCGACAAGGGCGGTGGATTGTGGGTGATGATGGGCGAACGCTTTGCCGCGCGCGGTCCGGTTGACTGGTTTAACGCCTGGCTGCCGTTCTATCAGAGCGCCCGTCGCTCGATCGAATACACCGAGTTCCAGGGCGAACCGGTCGAGGGCCAGCTTTTTCACCCGGCTGTTCGCCTTGCCGACAGCCGGGCCGCCATCCGTGAAACCTGGGCCAACCTGCCGCCGTTTGCGGCCCTCGTGCCGGCCGACTCGGCCGATCCCAACGGCGTCATACTGGCGAATGTCGCCTCCGGCAACCGCTGGTCGCGCTTTCCCATTCTCGGCTACAAGCGGATCGGTCCCGGCAAGGTGATCGCCTCGGCCGCCGGCCCGTTCTGGCGCTGGAGTTTCGTCACCCGCGGGCTCGGCGAACCAAGCGACAACTATGACAAGTTCGTCGAGGGTGTCACCAGCTGGCTGACTATCACTGAGGACTTCGATCCTGTCCGCATCGGACCCGAAAAACAGGTCTTCACCCGTGGTGAGCCGGTCCGCTTCGATGGTTTCGCCAGCGACCTCGGCTTCCGCCCGATCCCCGGCGCCACCGGCTCGGTGTCCCTTACCGGGGAAAACGAAACCGACCAATTCGAGGCCGACCTGATCGAGCTTGGCGATGGTCGTTATCGGGCCGAATTCACCGGCGTTCCGCCGGGGACCTATCAATGGGAAGGCCGGTTGGAAAAAGACGGTCGGGAATTGAAAGAGAGCGAGGGCGTGATACAGGTGGAGTCATTCTCGCTCGAAGAATTTGATCAGAGCGGCGATCCACAAACCCTGCGTACTATCGCCCAGCTCTCCGGCGGCTCCTACCATACCTTCCGGGAATTTGATGAAGCGCTGCGAACGATCGAGACAGAGCAGGTAGTAGAAACGGTTCAGGGGGAGTTCACCCTGTTCAACAAGATGTGGCTGCTGCTGTTGTTTGTCGGGCTGCTTTCAGTCGAGTGGCTGCTGCGCAAGCTCAACCATCTGGTCTAGATACTGTCGGGCTCTGATCGCTCTCCGGCAATATCCGACAGGTCGACCGACGTCAACAAGTCCGCCTTCCGCGTCGACATCTCCGAGACAATCTTCTGAATCCGCTCGGCGCATTGCATGATCTGCTTGACGTAGTGACGCTGGTCATCGGTCAACGGATCATCATCGTCGAGCATGTACTCGGTATAGCCGATGATACCCGCCAGTGGATTGTTGATCTCATGATTGACCTTGAGACAATAGGCGAGGAACGGTTTGAGTTGATCAAGCAGGTCGCGGTCACTCTGATCGGATTGTGAGTCGGGCTGTGGCGGCACGGTGGCCGGTGCTTGCCCCTTTGAATGGTCCATCAAGAATAGGCTCCCCATAGTTATTGCTACTATTTGTATCGGCATTCCTCGCGCAATATTGACTTTTGTGTACCGATGTTCGACGACCGATTTGTCTATTTCGACAAATATGAGACGGATAATCACTTTTCCACCCGGCGTGCGTGCTATATATTCGCCGAAACCTTGTGGAGGACACCATGAAACTGGCGGTTATTGGCGCCGGCCTGATGGGCCGGGCGGCGGTTTATGACTTTTCCCGCGCCGACGATGTCGAATCGATCGGCGTTTTCGACGTCGATGAATCACTGGCGAGAGAGGTTGCCAACGGCTACGGCGGAGGCAAAGCTGTGGCGGCGCAACTCGATGCCGGGAAAGAAGATGCGGCTGCATCAGTCCTGTCGGGATTTGACGCCGCGGTCTCCTGTGTCACCTACCGTCTCAACCCCGGCCTGACTCGTGCGGCCATCCAAGCCGGTTGCCACCTCTGCGATCTCGGCGGCAACAACGATACCGTTCGAGAGCAAATCGCTATGGATGCCGAGGCGGCCAAAGCCGACGTCATTGTCGTCCCGGACTGCGGTCTCGCTCCCGGCATGGTGGCGGTGCTGGTCGCCGATGGTATCGGCAAGTTTGACGCGGTGAACACAGTCAAGATCCGCGTTGGCGGCCTGCCCCAATCGCCGCGCCCGCCGCTCAATTACCAGATGGTCTTCTCCGCCGAGGGACTGATCAACGAGTACTGGGAGCCCTGTCTCATCCTCAAGGACGGCAAGCAGCAGACCGTCGAGCCGCTGACCGATATCGAAGAACTCGAATTCGACGGCATCGGCAAACTCGAAGCCTTTTACACCTCCGGCGGCACCTCCACTTTGCCGGACACGTATGAAGGCAAAGTCGATTTCCTCGACTACAAGACGATCCGCTACCCCGGTCACTGCGAGAAGATACGCCCGATGCTCGAGGTCGGCCTGGCCGCCCGGCAGAAACTCGAGGTTGATGGTCAACAGGTCGAACCACGCGCGCTCCTGAAAGCAGTATTCGACAAGAACCTCTCTTTCGGCGACCTCGATATGGTCCTGCTTCGGGTAACGGTCGAAGGCGAGAGAGCCGGCAAGGCCGGCCGGGTCGTTTACGAGATCATCGATCGCCAGGAAAGCCGAACCAGCCTCACCGCCATGATGCGCACCACCGCTTTCCCGGCGGCAATTGTCGCGTGGATGGCTGCCGCCGGACAGATCGAACAGCGCGGTGTCAAACCGCAGGAAGTCGTGATCAATCCGAAGCTGTTCATTCCGCACCTGAAAAAGCGCGGCATCAATCTGCAGATACGTGAGGCACTGTAGACCGGACGCAGCCGTCTACCACAGGTCGGCAGGGGAGACCAGCTCCAGGTGCGTGGTGCGGCCGGGATTGACACAAACCGTGTAGCTGACCGTGTCGTCCTCGGGGACATAGATCAGTTCCAACTGGTGGTTACCGACCGGAATGCCCGAGAAGCTGAACGAGCCGTCCTCCGATGGCGCCGTCAGGGCCGCCCCGATCGACCCGGTACCATCCGGATACAACAGCCGCAGCCGCACCGAATCGGCATACGTAGCGCCCGGGATCGTCCCATCGGCGTTCAACACCACCCCGCGAACGTCGTTAGCCAGCAGCGCCGAGTTGTTTGCCGCGATCACTTTCTCGATAGTCTGCCCCGAGCCGATCGAGCGAACCGCCGTGCCGGTAAACGTATATGCCACCTCCCACGCATCCTGCTTGAACCCCACCCCGTCTTTGCCGGGATCAATATACGGCCCGTCCCATGTGGCAAAGCCGCCGGGGTTGGTCACCAGCGCATCGAGATTGGGCGGTAACGCCCCCACATCGCCGACATAGCCGAAATCACTCCGCGCCCCATCATCGTAAATCAGTGGATTCCCTGCCACCGCCCAGGCCAGATGATCCAGCTCGGTTTTCGTCTGTTCGTAGCGGGCGGTGTCTATCGATGGCTGCAGTGTCCGTGTCGCTACGGTTGCGAGAATCCCGATGACAATGATGACAATCACCAGCTCGATAATTGTATAGCCCTTGTCTTGTCGAACGATCATCATGGGCAGTCCCCGGTCGTGAAATCAAATGTCGAACCGTCGGACAGTGTGACTGTAAACGTCGTGTTGTCCATGTCTTCATTTGGCCCGCCGGTCGGCTGCGACTTGAAGAAGTCAAAATCAAGTCGAATGACCGCCCCGGCAGGGAAGTCCTGGCTGGTGGAGAACATCGCTGTCTGGCCTGAACCAAACTTCGGATTATTCTCATTGACAACAGTCGTTCCATCCCAGATGACATAGCGATAATACGCCGTGGGGGAGAGCCACGACAACGTCACCCAGTCGACCGTGATCGTACTGCCACTGGTGTTCTCTATCCAGACCGAGATACCGTGGCAGTCGGAGTACAATGAGTCCGAACCGACCACCGGCACCACCCCGCCACCGCCACCACTGCCGACCGGCCAGAAGTCATCCGGCAGAAAATACTCGCCATAGAGACGGCTGTCCGGCAGGACCGACACGAAACGAGTGACAGTGTCCGCCGAGGGCTCATAGACAATCGTCAGATCGTGATTGCCGATCGGCAGCGAGTCCAACTCGAAATAGCCGCCGGCATCGGGAGACACTGTTCGAGTGATATAGTTGCCGGCGCCGTCGGGGTGACGAACCCGGATCGTCAGCGAGTCATCAAAGTCATCGCCGGGCGGCGTGCCGTCCAGATCATACACATTCCCCGCCACAGAATTGTACAGCAGGTGATCGGATGATGGCGCTACCCGACGAGTCAGGTTTTCCCCCGACCCGGTCGATGTAATCGCAATCCCGCCAAACGCGTACAGCGTG
>WJMS01000243.1 GCA_014727815.1 candidate division GN15 bacterium | reverse complement strand
GCGGCACAGATATCCATGATTCCCAGCGTGCCACCGGAATGGCCCGAGGCCGCCGAGCACAGAGCGATCTCATTCAACCCGCGCATGTAACGGGCTCGTTCTTCGAGTTCGGCGATGGAATAATCGCGAATAGGCTGGCTGGTGGCAGCATCAACGAGAGGCATGACCAAAATCCTACAGTAGTTCGCTACACCCGTGACCCAAACCGGTAATGTGCTGAATTCTCGACCACCTGTCAAACTCTTTCCGCCACATGCGTTTGCCAGAACTCCGCCAGCTTCCGCTTTAAGTCGCGTCGGCTCTTGTTGTTCAGCATGAGCCGGTCGGATCGGTCGCGGAACTCACCGTACGGCAACTGCGCCGCCTGGCGCGCCCGAGCGTCTTTCGCCGATATCCCGCGCGCCCTGAGACGCTGCAGTCTGGTCTCCCAGCCGGCATGGATCACCAGGACCAGGTCAACTTCCTCATCCATCTCCCAGTACAACAGCAACGCGGCATCGATTACCACCGGCCCCTTCCGCTCAGCTTCAGTCACTCGTTTCCGAAGGGTCTTGAGAAGATACGGGTGGACCAGGTCGTTGAGGCGCTGTTTCGATGTGGCATCGGCAAAGGCCCGGGCCGCGAGCTTTTTGCGAAGAAGTCTCCCCCGCGTATCGAAAATGTCCGCACCGAAAGCGCGCTTCAACTCCTGCTGCAAGCGGCCATTCTCGCGGACAACTTCATGGCCGATTCGGTCGGCGTCGATCACTATCGCGCCAAACGACTCGAGTATATCGGCCGCAGTCGATTTACCCGCGCCGATCTGCCCGGTAAGTCCGATTACCATACGGCCAAAGTAGCGACTTCGACGTCACCTGACAAGCCCAACTCCTGCAACGGAAAAAGGTGGCTGAATCTCATTCAGCCACCCCTCCAGGAACTCTATCACTCTCGGATACGCTCAGTCGCTCAAATCGAATGAGTACGACAGGCCCAGCGAGAGATACGTCGGGTTTTCGTCCCAGTTGTAGTTGAATGTTACATCCGGCAAGCCGGTATCGAGCACCCGGTTGGTGGCCGCGAAGGAGGTATAGAAGAAATGAGTCACCTCGGCATACAGCGAGACCGGACCACTCACTCGGAACTTATTGCCGATTGTCGCCCCAAACGAGTAGGCATTGGCCCGGGTCGGCGCCGGCTGCAATCTCGCTACCGGGGCATTGCCCATACCCGTTGGCGTGATCCGCGCCGAGCCCGAAACACCCCCCGATGAAAACGAACCGAGCAGGGCCACATACGGCCGCCACGTGTTCGCCACCGACACCTCCGTGTACGGCGCAACCGACAGCCAGAAGCCATACTCGGCCTCAGAGTAATCCTGACCCGACGGGTAGTAGCGATCCTTGGTAAAGCCAACCGTCGAACGAATCGCAAACGCCTTGGACAGGAAGATATCCCCCGTCACCGCCGCACCCATCGCGGCGCCGGAATGACCGTTACCAAGATTGACCAGCACCGTCGGGGAAACATCGACACGAGTTATCTCAGCCGATGCCGGCACGGCCAGCATCATTGCAAGCAGTACAAGCAGCAGTCGTTTCATTGTTGGTCCCTTCGCTGACAGCAGTAGTTCTGCCCTATATAACGCCGTTCGCCCCCGAACTGTTGCATGATTCCTCCCCGACAGCATCACTTACTTGCAGTCGAGCCAGTTCTCCCCGGTCCCGATGTCGGCCACGAGCGGTACCGCCAGCTTGACCGCTTTTTCCATCCCCTGCCTGACCAGGCCGGTCATCTGCTCGGCCTCATCTCTATGGACGTCAAACACCAACTCATCGTGCACCTGCAGGATCATCTTCGACTTCATCCCCGCCATCTTCTTGTGCACCTTGAGCATGGCCGTCTTGATGATGTCGGCGGCCGTCCCCTGAATCGGCGTGTTGATCGCCACCCGCTCGGCAAACTGGCGCACCGGCGCCTTCTTGTCGTTGATCTCCGCCACATACCGCTTGCGCTTGAACATCGTCTCGACATAGCCGTTCTGCCGCGCAAACTCCTTGGTTGTCTCCATGTACTCGCGGATACCCGGATAGCGCTCGAAATACGTCTCGATAAACTGCTTCGCTTCGTCCACCCCCATATCCGTCTGCTGCGACAACCCGTACGCCGTGACACCATAGATGACCGCGAAGTTGGCCGTCTTGGCTACCCGCCGCATCGTCGAGTCCACCTCATCAATCGGCACGCCAAACACCTCGGCCGCCGTGCGGGCATGGATATCCTCGTTTTTCTTGAACGCCTCGATCAGCCCCGTGTCTTTCGAATAGTGCGCCAGGATACGAAGCTCGACCTGCGAGTAGTCCGCGGCAATCAGCACGTAGTCATCGTCGCGCGGAATAAACGCCCGACGGATCTCCCGGCCCTCGTCGGTGCGGATTGGGATATTCTGCAGGTTGGGATCAGTCGACGACAACCGGCCGGTGGCGGCGATCGTCTGGTTAAACGACGTGTGCACGCGGCCGGTGCGCTCCGAGATCAGTTTCGGCAGGGCATCGATATAGGTGCTCTTCAACTTGGTCAACTGGCGGTAATCGAGAATGAACTGCGGAAACTCGTGAATCGTCGCCAGCTCCTCGAGCACGCGAACATCGGTCGAATAGCCGGTCTTTTTTGCCGTCTTCCCCTTGGTCGGCAGCCCGAGTTTCTCGAACAAGATGTGTGAGAGCTGCTGGGTCGAATTGATGTTAAACGCACCGCCGGCGACCTCGTAGATTTGCTCCTTGATTCCGTCGAGCTTCTTCTCCATCTCAACCGACAGGTTACCCAGGAACTCACGATCTATCCGCACCCCTGCCGCTTCCATATCGGCCAGCACCCGAATCAACGGCACCTCGATATTGTAATACAGGTTCTGCATGCCCTGCTGGTCGATCTGCGGCGCCAGTACACCGCGAAGACGGTACGTGTAGTCGGCATCTTCGGCGGCATACTTCGTTGCCTTGTCAATCGCCACCGTTGCAAACGACTTCTGCGACTTGCCGGTGCCGATCAACTCCGAGATGGGCTGCATCTGGTAGTTGAAATGCCGCAGGGCCAGAAAGTCGAGCGAATGCTGCCGGGCCGACGGGTTCAGCACGTACGATGCCAGCATCGTATCAAACGAGATCGGATCGACCTCGATACCGTGACGCTGCAACACCTCGAAGTCATACTTGATATTCTGCCCGGCCTTCTGGACCTTCTTGTTCTCCAGCAGCTTCTTCAGCTCCGCCATCGCCTCGTCGTACGGCAGGTTCTTCGACCCCTCGGCCGTATGCGTGAGCGGCACGTAGTATGCCTCACCCGCCTTGCCACACAGCGACACCCCGACCAGCTCCGCTTCGAACGAATTGATCGAGGTGGTCTCGGTGTCGATCGCAATCTCCTTGAGCCCCGAGAGAATTTTGACCAGCTTCTTCAGGTCTTTGATCGTCTCGACCGTATGATAGGCGGCGGCATGTCCCGGTTCGGTCTTGTCGTTGGCGGCATCGGAATCGGGGAATAACTCCTTCACGATCGTCGTAAATTCCAGTTCGACAAATAACGACTTGCACGCCTCGAAATCCACCTCACCACGTTTGAGCGCGTCGAGTGAAAAGTCGATCGGCACATCAGTCTTGATCGTCACCAGCTCCTTCGACAGCCGGGCCGACTCGATATTCTCGCTCACCTTGCTGCGGGCGCCCTTCGCCTTGATCTGCTCCGGATTGGTCAGAACCGCCTCGAGCGAACCAAACTGCTTGAGCAGCGTGTCGGCGGTCTTCGGGCCAACTCCGGGCACTCCGGGGACATTGTCCGAACTGTCGCCCATCAGGGCCAGCTTGTCGATCACCAGCTCCGGCGGCACCCCGAACGTCGCCTCCACCTCGGCCGGCCCCATCAGTTCGGCATCCTCACCCGCCCCTTTCGGCTTGTACATGCGGACGGTGTCGGACACCAGCTGATAGTAGTCCTTGTCGCCCGTCACACACCAGACATGCATACCCTCTTTCTCGGCGGCCTTGGCAATCGTCCCGATCACATCGTCAGCCTCGTAACCTTCGAGTTGGAACGATGGTATGTTCAGCGCTTCCACTGCCTGGTGTATCCGGGGCAGTTGCTCGACCAGATCATCAGGCATCTTGGCCCGGGTCGACTTGTACTCCGGGTAGCGCTCATGACGGAACGTCGGCTCCTTGGTGTCAAACACGACCGCCAGGTACTCCGGCTTCTCCTCGCGGACGATCTTCATCACCGAATTGACGAAACCGTAGGTCGCCGATGTGTTCTCACCCTTCGTGTTGATCAGCGGATTGCGGATGAACGCGAAGTAGGAACGGTAGATCACCGCCGAACCATCGATGAGATAGAGCGACTTATCCTTGAGACTCATGCGCGGTACAACCCCTTGTCAAAAATGTAGTCGGCAACGGCCGACGGCACCAGCGTCACCAGTTCTTCACGATCGAGCCCCTCGGCCAAACGCCGCCGAATCTCGCTTCCGGAAACATCTACTTCGCCGGTATCGAAGAACTCAACCGTACATCCCGCCGGCACGTCGATTTCGGCCAACTCGTAGCCCGGCCGGGCGCCCGCGACCAGTCGCACCGCCCGGCAGATCTCCTCCGGCTTGTGCCAGTTGCGCAGCTCACTGATATTATCTGCGCCGATGATGAAGGCAAACGATCTTTCGGGATG